>CAZTVU010000204.1:6929-8902 GCA_964617025.1 uncultured Planctomycetales bacterium
GCCATCGAGTGGACGAAAGGCTGGCCGCAGTCCGCGCACGTGAGGTTCTTGTCCTGAAACGGCATGAGTCAATACCTCCTCGAAGAACCGGACCTTACTCCATGCGACGGCGTGTCGGCGGGTGCGCCTTGAGGAGGTGGTTTGGGGGGATGAGGAGGGCGGTCCCGCACCGTACCTGTTGCAGAGGATCGACCATGACTCACGCCCCGGGTCTACCAACCCGGGTCACCCGAGGACGCCGCAGCAAACCCTGAACCCTACGTCTCTTGTACCGTGTCCGGACTCGTTCGTCAATTGTTTTCGCCGGCGCGGGCGTTCCTCAGCACGCTCCGCCTGCCGAAGCCGCCTGAACAACGAGGCGCCCCGCCAAGGCACGCGCATGTCAAGAGCCCGCTGCGCTCCCGCTCAGCAGCCCCGCGAGCCCCCGGACCGCATCCACGACCTTCTCCTCGACCTCGCTCTCCCAGCTATGCGCCGGGTGCCCGAACAGATCGAGGCGCGTCGCCTCGTAGCCCCCCTCACGCAGGACCCGTCGCGACGGGATGTAGCCCATCAGGTCGCCCGTGTATGCCGTCACCCACACGCGGTGCCCCAGCGCCTTTTTGAGTCGGATCGCGTAGTCGACGACGACCTCCCCGTTCAGGAACACCCACAACTGGTCCCCGCCCAGCCGCCAGGCCTGCACGGTGTACGGATAGCTCGTCTCGAAGACCTCCCCCGCGCGGAGCCGGCCGAGCATCCGCCGCGCCCAGCGGCCCGCCGGCCCATCCTGCTTTGCGGCCGACTCCAGTTCCGTCGCCGTCGGGCTCTTCTCATAGCGCAGCTCGATACACTGATACCCCGCCTCGAGGATCGGCTTGAGCGGCCGCATCGGCCCTCGCAGCACATCCTCGACGCCTCGCGCGAGTATGGTCCCGTACTTCTCGCAAAGCTCGACGGATCGGCGCGGCAACGGGTTCTGGTCGGCCCCGCAGCCGTCCCAGAACATCGCCTGCGTGCCGGGATGCGCCTTCTCGACCGCGATCTGGGCGAAGCCGGGATAGTCGCCGCACCAGACGTATGTGTCGAGGACCGTTGCGTGACACGCGTAGCCGAAGACGACGGCCGTCAGCCCGCCTTCGCGCGAGCGAACGGCCAGCACGGGCACGCTGTGGTCGGACGGTCCCTGGATCTCGCCCTTCTCCCGCAGGTGCACAACGTCGGCCTCGCGGTTGTTCCGGCGATTGACGGCGAACGTCGCCGTTCCCTCGCCGGCCGACAGCGTCGCGGGCGCCATCGACGCCAGGGCCTTGCCCACGGTCGCCACGACCGTCCGTTCGAGTTCGCGCGTGTACTCCTCGATCGCCGCGAGCTGCTTGTCATCCAGCGGATAGCAGTCGAGCAGCGACCCGCGGACCACCGGCCCGCTGTGCGTGTGCGAGGCGGCGAACACCACCTGCATGCGATCCAGGCCGTGTTCCCTCCGCAACGCGGCATACAGGTCGTCGCACATCTCGCGGGAGAATCCGCAGAGGTCCGCCGTCACCAGCACGCCGCGCCAGCCCGCGGCGTCCTCGATCGCGAGGGCCTTGACCCACAGGTCGTGAAGGGCCCCGTCGGCGGGGCGATTGCGCGCGGCGTAGCCCGCCAGCCAGACGGGCTTCTTCGGCGTGATAGTCGCCCGCGCCGCGCCGGCCTTCCACTCGCCCCGTGCGTCGACGTCCTTCGATTCGCGAACGTGGACCGTTCCCTTGGCTGTTTTCGTCGCGCTCGGGCCGTCCGCGAGCGTCGGCGCCGGTCCGATCGCTGCCGCGAATACGGCAAAGCCGAACGCAAGAGCCCGTCTGTCAAACGCCATGGTTGCCTCCCGTCGCAGGCAACGACGCATGTGCATTCCAGCGTTGCATACGCCAACGCTGAAAAACGAAAAAACGAGAACGCGAGAAAACGAAAAACGTCTGATGATGCAGGGCACTCACTACCGCACCGCAGGT
>CAZTVU010000205.1:0-7366 GCA_964617025.1 uncultured Planctomycetales bacterium
CGCCCATACCGTCGAAGGTGCGCAGTTGACCGTCGAGGCCCTGCAGGAAGGCGCGCAGGTCATCCCAAGGCGCCTTTCCTTCGGCATCGCGCGGGAAGTCCATGAATGGCCAGGGGCCGCCGCCATGGGGAATGAAATAAACCGGAAGACGCTGGCTCATCGGGGTGCCTCACTTTCGCAACGACACTATCACGCAAGACCGTCATCTATAATCAGGGGGATACTCGACATTTCGTTCGGTAATTGTGAACGACTGACACGTCTGCTCACTCCGGTTTGTGGCAGACGGCCTCAATGTTGTGCCCGTCGAGATCGAAAACGAACGCGCCGTAATAGTTGGGATGGTAATGCGCGCGGATCCCTGGAGGCCCGTTGTCGGTTCCGCCGGCCGCAATTGCCGCTGCATAGAATGCGTCTACTGCGGCACGGCTCTCGGCCACGAAGGCAATGTGCAGCGAGCCCTTGGTGCGCGCCCCGATGCCGATCCAGAAGGATGGCTTGCCGTTGAGGCCGTAGCCTGCACCCTCATAGGTGCCGCCCGTCTCTTCCGCCGTGACCGCCATCACGCAGGATGCACCGATGGTCGGCATGACGGCATCGTAGAACGATTTGGCCTTCGGGTAATCCGCGACTGATAATCCGATGTGATCGAGCATCAATCCGTCCCTTCATGAATTTTGGACTTAGGCCGACAGCATCAGGTCCATATTCTGCACCGCAGCTCCCGAAGCACCCTTGCCGAGGTTGTCGAGCAGAGCCACCAGATTGACATGCGCACCACCCGTCGAGCCGAAGACGAAGAGCTTCATCGTGTCCTGGCCGACCAGTTCCTCGGCATCGACGCGCGGCAGCTTGGCGCTTTCGGCAAGCGATACGACGCTGACCATGTCCTGGCCCGCATAATGGGCAACGAGCGCCTCATGGATGCTCTCGAGGCTTGCGCCGGCAGCGAGGTCGTCGAGGAAAAGCGGGACCTGAACGATCATGCCCTGTGCGAAGCGGCCGACCGAGGGCGCAAAAAGCGGCGCGCGATCGAGCAGTCCATGCGTCTGCATTTCCGGCACATGCTTGTGCTTGAGCGTCAGCCCGTAGAGGAAGTTGTTGGCGGCGAGATGCTCGGGATGACCAACATCCTCCATCTGCGCGATCATCTGCTTGCCGCCGCCGGTATAGCCGGAGACCGCATTGACGGTGACCGGATAGCCGTCGGGCAGGATGCCGGCGGCGCGCAGCGGCCGGATGAGGCCGATCGCACCGGTCGGATAGCAGCCCGGATTGGAGACATGGCGCGCGCCTCTAATCTTCGCCTTCTGCGCCTTGTCCATTTCGGCAAAGCCATAGGCCCAGTCCGGATGCACGCGAAACGCCGTGGAGGCGTCGAGCAGGCGGACATTGTTGTTGGCGGCCGTCATTTCATAGGCCTGCTTCGACGCATCGTCGGGCAGGCAGAGAATGGCGATGTCAGCGCTGTTGAGCATGTCCTCCCGCATCTTCTCGTTCCGCCGCTCGGCCTCGGGAATAGACAGCAGTTCCAGATCGCGGCGGTCGGCCAGGCGCGTGCGGATCTGCAGACCCGTTGTGCCATGTTCGCCGTCGATGAAGGGGAGACGCACTCGGGGCGCCGAAGCGTGCGGATCGACGCGGCCGAGGTGACGCGATCGTACATCCATTGCACCCCGATCCCGGTGGCCCCCGGCGAGGGCATCACCGTGGCCGCCTGGGCACGGATTCGCGATGTGCCGCCCGACAAGGGGATGGTGATCATCATCGCCGATTTCGCAAACACCGGCGGAGGCGAAGTCGGCGCGCCCGCCAAGGTGGCCGTTGCTCGACAGGTTGCCGACTGGCAGCTCCTGCAGGGGACCGTCCGGGTACCTGCCGAGGCGACGTCGCTGCGGCTGCGCTTCGGGTTCACTTACTCGCGAGGCACCGTCTGGTGGGACGACATCCGCGCAACGCCCGCGGCCGGCCGGGTGGTCCGCGCGGTCCTGCCGGACAACCGCTTGTACCCCGCCGCAAAGGGCGTCGCGGTCGAGCTGCTGAATCGCGAACAGCGCAAAGGTCGGGCCGACGTCCGCATCACGCTCGGTGGCCGGACGGCGGATGTGCCGGTCACGCTTTCGGGCGAGGCGATTCAATCGGTACTGGTGCCCTGCACGATCGGCGGGCCGGGCAAGAAGACGCTCAAGCTGGCGCTTCTCGAACAGGGGAGGGCGGTCTTCTCCTCCGGCGAGATCACGGCGATCGTGCCGCCGCCGGTGACGCTGAATCCGCTGAGCCCGACTCACTGGGCGATCGAGGACGGCGAGCCGGAGTTTGTCGGCCGCATTGACCTTGCGCTGCCCGATACCGGCGCGGGCCGCCCGAGCCTGACGGTCCGCGTGCTGGATGAGGGCGGCCAGGTACGCGCCACGTGGCACACGAACGGCGGCGAGGCACCGCTGAGCGGCACGGTCGAGTTCACGCTCCGCGCCCCCGGGCTGGTCGTCGGCCGCTATCGCGTGGTGGCCGAGGCCGGCGCGACCGACGGCACGCCCGCGGGGTCGGAGCAGGGTTGGGGCATCCTCCGCCGCGAGTCGGCGCGTGTGACGCTGAACGCGGGCGGGTATCCGGAGCAGGCGGGCCGGGCGCTGTTCCCGCTCGGCATGTTCAACAACGGGGCGCGGACGGAGGAGTCCGCCGCGGCCGGGTTCAACATTGTGCATTTCTATAACGCGGCCCGCGTGCAGGCCGGCCGGCGGCCGGATGACCAGCGGCTCAAGGATGGGATGGACCGAGCCGAGAAGAGCGGCATGCGGTGCCTGCTCATGGTCCCGCTGGCGTATGCATTCGCGGGCGAGTGGGACGCCTTCACGCGGCGGATCCGCATGTTCCGCAACCATCCGGCGCTGCTCGCGTGGGACGAGGAAGAGGGCATCGCGCGGGGAGATATGAAGCCCGAGACGCTTCGGCGGATCCGCCGGATCGTGCAGGCCGAGGATCCGCACCACCCGCTGATGGTCGGCGACGCCCGCGACGTGATCGGGCGGATCGCGGACCGGTCTCGCTTCTTCCCCGCCGACTGCATGGACCTGGGCATGTGGTGGTGGTATCCGTTTCCGCTCCGGCCGGGCAAGGCCGACGACCTTCAGGGTGAGCAAGCCACGACCGGTCTGACGATCGACCCGCCGCTGTTCCTCACCGGCGCGGCGACGGGCCAACCGATCTGGGTGGGTGTTCAGGCGTACAAGAAGAACGGCCCGGGCGCCCGCTACCCCACACCGGCGGAGTACCGCGTGCAGGCGTACCTGGGCGTCATCCACGGCGCCAAGGGCCTGATGTGGTACGGCGGCTCGGTGACCGGCGGGCTGTTCCTCTCGCCCAAGGAAGGACACTGGGACGAGCTCAAGGCCCTCGTCAGCGAGCTGCGCGGGCTCGAGCCGCTCCTCGTGGCCCCGCCCGGGCCGTGCCCCGTAACGCAGCCGGCGGGGTCGAACGTCGTCGCGGCTACCCGGCAGGCCGGCGGCCGGCGCATCCTGATGGCCGCCAATCGAGGCCCCACCGACTGCGAGGTGACGCTGGCCGCTTCGGCGCTGGGTGCCGGCGCCGTCCCGGTCCTCAACGAAAACCGGTCCGTCACGCCGGGCGCCGGGGGAATTCGCGACCGGTTCGGCCCGTACGGCGTCCACGTCTACGAGTTGCCGCCGGAATGACGATCGATCGCGGCGTTGCCGCGCGCAACGACGGGAAAGCGAAAAAGGAATCGTCAGGGGGTTGTGCGTAGAACGACCGCTTCCACGCACCGCCCCTCGAGCGACTTCTCGCAGGGAATCGGCGATCGCGGGATCAATGCCGGCGGATGATCTCGCGGAGCTCTTGGCAGCGGACGACCCACGCAGCCAAGGCGAACGCCGCAGCGCCGGTCGTCGTGAGGACCGCCACACGAACGGCCGCCGACCGCGCATATAGGGGCCACGCGGGCGCGACGTGCTGGACCGCCATCACGGACAGGGCCATCAGGGCCGTGGCCACCGCCGTCCGCCCCGCCGAGCCCACCACCTCGCGCCAGGCCAGGCCCGGCAGCCGCCGCACCAGCCCACGGAGCAGCCACACGTCCTGGATGACGGCGCAGATCGTGGTGGCCAGCCCGATGCCGGGCTCCTCGAGCGGACCGACGAGCAGCAGATTGAGCACGAGGTTGCCGGCGACCATCCAGGCGGCGATCCGCAGCGGCGTCATCTGGTCCTTCATCGCGTAGAACGCGCGGACGGCGATCTGGTTGATGCCGAAGGCCCACACGCCGGCGGCGAACGTGGCGAGCGTGGCGGCCACGCGGGCCGTGGCGGTCGCCGTGAACATGCCGCGCTGAAACAGGGCCTCGACGAGCGGCTCGCGGATGAGGATCAGCCCGATCGTGCACGGCAGGCCCTCGAAGACCACGATCCGCAGCCCCCGCGCGAGCGTCTGCGAGAGGCCGGCCATGTCGTTGCCGGCCGCCGCACGGCTCATCGCCGGGAAGATTGCCGTCGCCAGGGCGATGGCGAAGACGCCCAGCGGAAACTGGTAGAGCCGCTGCGCATAGCCCAGCACGGCCGGCCCGCCGGGGTGCGAGGTGACGAACCGGTAGGCGATCAGGCCGTCGAGCAACGTATTGATCTGGACGACGCTCAGGCCGATGGTCATGGGCACCATGGTCCGCGCGATCAGGCGGAAAGCGGGGTCCTTCGTGTCGATCCGCAGCGGCAGCCGCAGGCCGACCTTGCGGACGGAGGTCCACTGCCAGGAGAGCTGCACGATGCCCGTGAAGACGACCGTGACCCCGAGCAGGTACGCCTGCGGCACGAGGTCGTGGGCGAACAACCACACGCCGGCGATCATCGCGGCGATCTCGAACACGTTGAGCAGGATCGGGTTGGCGGCGGGCACGGCGAACTGGCCGAAGATGTTCTGGATGCCGCCGAGGATGGCGGAGGCGCAGATGAAGATCATGTAGGGGAGCATGACCGCCGTCAGGGCGAGCGTGAGCTGGTTCTGCGTGAGCCCGGCGCGGATGGGGATGTCGTTCGCCGTGTGCGACAGCAGCGGCCAGAGCGCGAGGACCGCCAGCTCGCCGACGACCACCAGCACGGTCAGCACCAGCAGCAGGAGGGCCATGAGCTTGCCGCCGAGCCGATCGACGGCCTCGGTCCCGCCGTGGCGCAACTGCTCGCTCAGGACGGGGATGCTGGATGCCGACAGGGCGCCTTCGCCGAAGAGACGGCGAAAGAGGTTGGGCACCTGGAAGCCGATCTGAAACGCGGACATGACCTCCTTCGCGCCGAAGACGTACGCGAAGAGCATGTCGCGGACGAGTCCGAGGACCCGCGACCCCAGCGTCAGCGCGCTGATCACCTTGGCGGACCGCAAGAATCCCGCAGGCTCGGCCATGGGCGGAGACTATACGCCGTCGTTGCATAACGCAACGACGGGAAAGCGAGAAAGCGAAAGAGCGGAAAAGCGAAGAAACGCTTCGCAAGGCCCCATCCGGAGTTCACGCGTGGTGCGGCAGCGACTTCGCCAGGCCATCACATGTTTTTCGATAATTCCCCCGTAATTTCTTGTTCTCCCGGCACGCTTTTCCGAAGACGATTCGGCTGCGCTCGGGCGCTTCCGAATATCCCTCTCGCGCCATCCATCGTCCGTCGACGTCTGCGGACTGCGGTGGCAACGCCATCGCTTTGACTCGGACGGTCTGCGGCGCGCCGGGGCGTCACTGCTCGCCGCGGGAACAGCGGCGTCAGGGCCGCCGCAGTCCAGAATACACGGGTCGCGCCGTGCAAAACGGGCGGGGTGAGCGCCGCCGTAGTCGAGTCTTGGGGCAGACGCTTTCATCGCGACCGGCGCGAAAGACGCACCCGTACTTGGGTTGCGGCCAGAGGTCGCGCTGGGTTTTCTCGCCTTCTCGGTTTTCCGTTTTCCGGCGTTGGCGTATGCAACGCCGGGGATAACGCAACGACGGCAACCCGCGATGATGCCGGAAGGCATTCCCCGTGATCGCCGGGGCGTTCTCACGCTTCCCACGCGTATGCGATCGTCCGGGGGCCGACCGCTCGCGGTTCGATGGGCGGGCCGCCGTTGACGCTGGCGGTCTTCTGCGGGCCGCCGATCGCCTCGGCCCGCTGTACCACCAGTTGCCCGCCGCCGACCGTCGTGATACGGATCGGCCGGTCCGGCCCGCCCAGCGGCAGCCGGATGATCGCGCGCGTGCCGCACTCGAGGAACGGCTCGCCGTTTCGCCGAACGGTCACACCCTCGCCCAGCCGCACGTCATAGGTGTCGCCGCTGATCCGCACGTTGCGCACTTCGGCGGCGGGAAAGCCCAGCGAGCCGAAGCGGAGCCATCCCGTCGGCTCGACGTCGACCAGCTCCTGGACGGCGATGAACGCCATCAGGCCGCCCCAGTGGTACAGGCGGGCGGCGTTCCAGACGTCGCCGCCCTCGCCCGTCGTCGCGTTGTAGTTCTCGTAGACGCCGCCGTCCTTGTGCCAGTTGTGCAGGAACATCTCAAGCCCGCGCCGCGCCAGCTCGGCGGCTGCGTCGTCGAACCGGTATCGCCGCAGCCCCTCGGCGGCGAGGAAGTTGAACGGGCCCCAGATCCGCCCGCGCCAGTAGTCGTTGTCGGGGAAGGCCGGGTCGTTCCGCGCGATCGACGGGAGGACGTATCGGCCCCAGAACTCGGCCTCGTTCAGCAGGTGGTCGCGGACGAGCCGCTCGGCCCGCGACGGATCGGGTACGCCGGCGATGAGCGGGAAGAACGACGTCGGCGACCAGCGATTCGAGAACCGCCCGTCCCAGTGCCGGTTGGCGTAGAGGCCGTGCTCCTCGTCCCAGAGCCGTTCGTTCATCCGCCGGCACATCGCCTCGTGCTCCCGCCGGTAGGCGGCGGCCTCCTTCGGCCGGCCGAGGCACTCGGCGATCGCGGCCAGGGCCTCGCAGTCCATGGCGTAGTAGGAGTTCAGCCCCACGTCGGCCAGCTCCAGCGTATGGGTCGTCTCGTTGAACGCCACGTCGTCGTACATCGGCGAATTGTCCAGGCCCGACTCGTACATCGCGCACTTGGCCGTGTGCTGCAGCGAGGGGTTGTACGGCAGAAGCTGCGGGAACTCGTAGCGCGGATCGGGGTTGGTGCCCCATTCGAGCAACCCGTCGCCATTGCCGTCGCGGTTCTTCATCCAGTACGTATGCCACTTCCGCAGCCGCGGGTAGATCCGGCGCAGCCACTCGCGGTCCGGGTTGGCGCACTCGGTCTTCCAGATCATGTACGCGCCCAGCGGCGGCATCGAGCGGTCCTTGGAGACGGCGCCGTGGGCCATGTAGTAGTTGGGCACCATGCCGAGCTCGTCGATCG
>CAZTVU010000205.1:7457-8900 GCA_964617025.1 uncultured Planctomycetales bacterium
CCAGCAGAACACCAGCACGCCCCGCCAGTCGTAGCACCAGTCGCGGCTGACCGGCGACGACACCAGCCGACGGCGGGTGTCGTAGAGCGTGTTCCAGGTGATCGCGGTGATCATGGCCTGGGGGGCGTCGGCCAGGGCCCCGCCGCCGGCGAGCATGCCGCGCTCGTACGCCTCGAACGTGCCGAACGCGGGGGCCGGGGCGCGGGCCGGGGCGACGGTGATCGTCGCGGCCTGCCCCGGCGGGGCGACGGCGTAGGGCTCGGCGATGTTCAGGTAGTAGTCCGACGGCCACGTCGCGCCGTCCAATTCCACCTGACAGCCCGCGAACTCACCCGAGACCGGCGATCGGACGACCGGCGTCTCGCCGACGGGGGCGACGAGCATGAAGACGATGCGGTGTTTGGTCGGGCCCAGGGGCGTCACCGTCAGGCGGAGCGCGCCGTCGACGTCGGTGGCCTCGGCGCGGTAGGACGCCTCGCCCGCGGCGAACTCAACCCGCGCCGGCAGCCCCAGCGGGGCGTGGGGCCCGAGCTTGCGGACGTCGCTCCAGCGGAAGGTGTCGTACAGCCGGCCGACCTGGCGGCTCTCAGGCGACGGCGGGGGGACGTGCTCGTCCCAGACGGCGTATTGGACGATGACCTGCGTCTGCCCTTTTCGCAGGAACACGAGGCGATTGCACCCACGGAAGTCCCATGTGTTCCAGCCGGTCGGCTTGTGCTTGGTCATGGACGGATGGCTCCTTGCGTTCGCCGGATCGAGGCACCATACCAGCGCGGGCGGCGGTCGCAACCGGGGCCCCCGTTCGGGGTTCGGGGTTCGGGTTCCGGGGGGTGAGGCCCGGGTTTCGAGTTCCGGGGAGAGATGGCCGGCCCCGGCTCGGCGGGATCGTTCCCTCATCGCGTACGGCAGCAATGGGAAAGCCCGGCACCGCCTTCGGGCGCAGCTCAACGATGCGCGGGTCTTGCGCGCCAGTTTCGACGGACGACTTTCGCGTGCTCGACTCGGACAGCGGTTGCTTCTCCGTCCTGCTCGGCGCGGCCAGCGGCTTTTGGACTGCGGCGGCCTTGCCGCCGCTTTTCCTGCGGCGAGCGGTGACGCCCCGGCGTGCCGCAGACCGTTCGAGCCAAAGCGGTGGCGTTGCCACCGCAGTCCACAGGCGCCGCCGGACGATGGATGGCGCGAGGCAGCCCCCCGGAAACTCACGAACGCGGCCCGATCCTCTTGGGAAAAGCTTGCCGAGTGGACAAGGAATTGAGGGATATCACCAAGAAAACCGTTTTCGAAGGAGCGTATTCGAAGTATGCCCGTACCGCAGGAGTGGGTTCACGCCGTCGTTGCATAACGCGCCGACGGAAAAGTGAGAAGGCGCAAAACCGGGAAAGCGATGAAACACATTCGGAGGGCCGTATCGGAAACACGCATGTGGTGCGGCAGTGAGTGAAC
>CAZTVU010000206.1:0-8829 GCA_964617025.1 uncultured Planctomycetales bacterium
CGGGCCGGTGCGGCGCGTTGTCGGCCCCGACATACTCGAGCCCGAACCGCTCCGGCAGATTGTAGTCCACCTGCACGGTGCCCAACTGCCATTCGCGGCCCACGCAGTCCTTGACCACGAAGTCGATCTTCGGTCCGTAGAAGGCGGCCTCGCCCCTCTCCTCCGTCGCCGTGAGCCCGCTGGCGCGGGCCGCGTCACGGACGGCCTCTTCCGCCCGGGCCCAGACGTCGTCGCTGCCGACGTACTTGTCGCTCGACGGGTCGCGCAGCCCCAGGCGGACCCGGAAGTCCGTCAGGCCGAGCGTGTCGAGCGCCGTGCGGACCAGGCCCAGGCACTTCTGCAGCTCCTCCGGGAGCTGCTCCGGCGTGCAGAAGATGTGCGCGTCGTCCTGCGTGAAGCCGCGGACCCGCGTCATTCCGGTCAGCTCGCCCGACTGCTCGTACCGGTAGACCGTGCCGAACTCCGCCAGCCGCACCGGCAGGTCGCGGTAGCTGTGCGGATCGGACTGGTAGATCTTGATGTGGTGCGGGCAGTTCATCGGCTTGAGCAGAAGCTCCTCGCCGTCCTCCATGCGAATCGGCGCGAACTGCGAGTCCTTGTAGTACGGGTAATGCCCGCTGGTGCGGTAGAGGTCGAGCCGGCCCACGTGCGGGCAGTACACCGGGCTGTACCCGAGCCTGACCAGCTCGCCGCGGATGAACTGCTCCAGCTCGTAGCGGATGACCGAGCCCTTCGGCTTCCACAGGACCATGCCCGGCCCCACCTGAGGATCGATGACGAACAGACCCAGCTCGGCACCGATCTTGCGGTGGTCGCGACGGCGGGCCTCCTCAAGCCGCGCGAGGTGTTCCTCCAGCGACTTGCGGTCCGGCCAGGCGGTTCCGTACACGCGCTGAAGCTGCTTCTCGTTCGCGTCGCCCCGGTAGAAGGCACCGCTGACCTGCATGACCTTGAACGCGCCGATCCTCCCGGTGCTCGGCACGTGCGGCCCGCGGCACAGATCCTCGAAATCCCTGCCCGCCTCCGTGCCGGTGATGTAAAAGCTCAGGACGTCGCCGTCCGCCCGCTCGGCATTCTCGATCTTGTAGCGATTGCCCTCGCGCCGAAGCTTCTCCATCGCTTCCGCGCGCGGCATCTCAACCCGCGTGAACGGCCTGTCCTCGCGGACGATCTCCGCCATGGTTTCCTCGATCGCCGCGAAGTGCTCCGGGGTGATCGGCTCGTCCAGATCAATGTCGTAATAGAAGCCGTTGTCCACCGCCGGGCCGTAGACAAGCCGCGCGTCCTTGAAGCGGCGGCAGATCGCCTCCGCCATGACATGGGCGCAACTGTGCCGAATCACCTCGAGGCTCGCCGGGTCGTCCGCCCTGGGCGTGAGGATGCGGGCGGAGCAGTCCTTTCGAATCGGAGTCCGCAGATCCACCGTCTCGCCGTCGACGACCGCCGCGATCGCGGCCCCGGCCAGCCGGGGACCGATCCGGGCGGCGAGATCCGCAAAGGTCGCGCCCTCGGCCATGCTGATCCGCGAGCCGTCCGGCAGCGTTACGTTCGGCATATTCGCGTCCAAAGAAAAGGCGGCATCGAGTCTCGCGACGCACAGGCTCTCCGCAGCCGGCCGTAGTCCGGTCCGGAGAGCGTCATACCGTTGTGCGCGTCGCGGATTCCATGCCGCCGTTACTGCCCAGCCGCCTGCATACCCCGGCCCGACGGGCCGCGATGCCATCGCCCCGCCGTCTACTTCCTTATAGATATCGGAATGCCGTACTCTTCGTCAAGCCCAAACCGAACAGAATCACCTCCGCCGGCATACCTCCGGCCGCAAACCTCGCGGGACCGCGGGCCGGGAGGCCCTCACGCTTCGCCTGGGACAGCACCGCTGTTCCGACCGCGTCCGCGCGACGGCCGAACGCCGCCCGCCGTCAGCGCAACAAGGGGCGAGAATGATATCAACTTCAATTGCAGCAAATGGTTACCGTCCGAACCCGGGAAATCCGGCGTCCGCGTCCGGTGCCGTGTAGAGGTATCGATGCTTATACTGTTCGTTGCCCCGCCGGTAGCGCGAACGAAGCCGATTATCAAGCTCTCCAAGGAAGCCCGCAGGGAGGGCGTTCAGACGAACGGGCCCCAATCTCTGCGTGTGGCGCTTGGACGCGTATTCCAGATTGACCGCCTGAAGCTCACGATCCAGGGTCCCGGCCAGCGCATCCATCACCGACGGTGGCCAATGCGCTTGCGGCTCCACATGGAGTACATAGTAGGGCACCTCGTCCCATCGAGGAGCGAGCACGAACGTGTCAATCAGAATGCCGAGTTCCGTCGCCGTCCGCTTCATCGCAAGGACGGCCTGCTGCTCCGTGAGCTTCTCGCCGGCCATGGACGCAATATGCGAGCCCTTGCTGACGAACTCGAGCAGCGGCGCCTCGCCGTAACGCCCGTGGACCCGGACCAGATCGCCCAGATCGTACCGGTACAACCCGGAGGCGTTCGTCAGCAGCACGAAGTATTCGCCGCCCGGTTCCAGTTCGTGCGAGCGCAGGACGACCGGCCGGGCGCTGCCGTACTCGCCGCGCGGAATGAACTCGAAGAACGCGCCCCCGACGTCGAGAACGCCCACCGGCGTGCGGTCCTCGATCGGGACCGTGACGCGGCCCTCGCTCGCGACCAGGCCCACGTCTCGAACGGGCGTATCGCCGAAATACTTCGGGAACTCCCGCAGGTAGAGCCCCATCGTCCCGCCGGTCCAGTTTCCGAGAAAGGCGAGTCTCCAGTAATCCTTGGGCAGAAGGGCGCCGCTCCGCCGAACGATCTCCTCCAGTCGCCGGGCGACCTGCGGCGCGGCAACCAGTCGGGGGCGGATCCGCTCGCGAACCGCAGCGGGGACGGGCAGCTCCGCCCAGAGCGTGCCGTCATGGATGTCGCGGATGATTTGGTCGCGGTGGCGATCGGCGCCGCGGGCCAGGGCCAGTTGCGTGGCCGGGCTGGCCGTCACGATGAAGGCGACGTCGGCCGGAATCGCCAGTCGCATGATCGTGTAGTACTTGGCGGCGGCATCCTCGATGTACGCCAGCGAGAGAGGCGCCACGTAGTACTTGCGGACCAGGCGCTGCTGGGTCGCCGCCATCAGACCGGTGATGGCGCCGCACGGGATGCCGGCCTCCGTGTGCTGCTCATCCATGCGGCTGGAGACCTGTACGATCCGTCGCAGAAAGCTGCCGCCGTGATCCAGCATGGCCTTGAGGCCCCACGCGTTCCAGCCCCGGCGGCATTCCCGAAGGACGCCGCGCGTCACGGGGATGTACTTCGGTTCCTGCGTGGTACCGCTCGTCAACGAGAACATGAGGACCCGCTGACGCCCGCCGAACAGGGCGCCCGTCTCGCCCCGTTTGACCCGTTCGATGTACGGCCGCAGGTCCTCATAGCCGAGAACGGGCACCCGGCGGGCGAAATCGGCGTACGAGCGAACGCCCGCCAAGCCCAGCGATCGCCCCAGGGCGCTGTCCGCGTTCGCACGGACCATGGCGAGCAGAAGCCGCTGCTGAACCTCGGTGGCGTTTCGGGCGGCGGCGAAAAAGCGGTCAAGACACCGTCGGGCGTGGTGCCGGGCGGCCAGCAACATGAGGCGGTCGACAAGCGGCGGGTGCATCACATGCGGTGAAACGCACGGCCGGAGGTCAGAGCGCGGTCTTGTCCACCGTGGTGCGGGTCAACTGCCAGACGATCGTGCCGCCGCACCGGAAGCTGCCGGGCAGAAAACTGTAGGCATCCGAGCCGGCATAGTCGCGCCCCCCGACGACCGCGCTGTCGGCGTCCAGCCATCGCTCGGCGATGAGGCGAACCTCGGCGGGGCAGGACCGGAGCTGAAACCGCGAAGGTACGTCCGCCAGGCAGTTCAGCGTATACGGCGCACCATCCGCGGTGATGTCCAACTGCACCGTGTAACCGGTACGGTTGATCACGTTGATCTGGAGCGTGTTCGCCGAAACCAGCGATTCGAGGTCGGCCGGGCTCAGGCCGGCCAGATTCACCAGCCCGGCGAGTGCCGGAATGTCCTCGAAGGCCGAAAGGTCAAGGCCGGACAGAGACGAAGCGATCGACAACGAACTCGGCAGAAAGCCGCTAACGCCGCCGCCGCCAAGGCACCCCGCCTGAAGCACCGCCACGAAGCACAGTACCGGGATCCCCCACGTGCGAATCCGAGACATTCAGGCACCAACCTTTCGGGACATCCCGCAAGGGGACGCCCCGCATCCACACGGCCGTTCCACGCCGCCCTGCGCCCCATCGCGCAGGCCGAATCGCGCAACCACGTCGTGCAGACACCCTGCCCGACGATGCCGTCGGCTATCAGCCCCGACTCGCTGGTAGTCTAAACGCCCCAGGTGACCGAATCAAGCTTTGGGAGTGTCCCGCAAGAGATACCGGATCGCCCCTTTTTCGGAACCCGACCGACGCCGGTTCCGAGATAGTCCACCCGCGATCAAACGGGTTGCGGCGCCGCCTCCATCCGAAAAAGATCGCCGGGGCACCGGCGGCCGCGGGGCCTTCATCACCCAGGCCCCGTCGCCGCCACCGACGCCCCGGCGGGGGATCTTCATCCGCTTTGACGACCACTCCGATCACATCGGCAGACAGACCGGCGCGCGGTTCGGCCCGTTGAAACAGCTCTGGAACGCGCCGAAGTCCGCCAGGTCGACGTCGCCGTCGCTGTCCGCATCCAGGCAACGGCACTTCTGCTGATCGAGCGGCGGCGGCGGCCACGGCCGGTTCGGCCCGTTGAAACACGCCTGGAACATCCCGAAATCGGTCAGGTCCACGTCGCCGTCTCCCTCCACATCCTGGGGTGGCGTGCTGCATGGCGGGGCCAGATCCTCGAACTTCAGCCCATCGGCGTGCGAAGTACTGGGAACCGCGCCGCCCCGATCGTCGATGATGTCCATGTACCACACGACCGTCATGACGTCGCTGACCGCGGTGGCCTCGACCGATCCGGCGGTCCAGTCGTATTGCTCAAACGGGTCCTCGCTCCCGCTGTGCTGATGAACGGTCGTCTCCGCCAGCGGCAACAGAAGGTGATCGGCACCGTCGATCAAGGCGAGCCGGACGGCGTTCAGACCGCCGCCGGCAAACCACCCGCTGAAGCGGTATGTCCGGCCCGGCGTGACGCGAACCGTCTGATACGCGAACAGCAGGCCCGCGGTATCCGAACTCAACGAACCATAGTGGCCACCGGCCGACTGCGGGCAGGGGCAGGGGACGACGTACACGGCGCTGTCCCGAACCATTGCACCGCTTTGCAGATCGACGTTCCAGCCGAACGGAACCGCCTGGATCGTCACCGGCGGCGGGCCGCACTGCACGGGCCCCACATCCGGCAGCTCGAATTCGCCGTTGACGAACGTGCCGACGGCCAGCAGGCGAACGTTCACCTCGCTGGTCCGGGCCACGCAGCCGTCATGCGAGACAACCACATCCCAGAAGCCGGTCGCGGCCCCGCCGAGATCGACGTCGCAGGACAGCTGCGAATCATTGACCACCTGCACATTCGTCGCGGCCACGGCGACCGACCCGGGCTTCGTCAGGACCACCTGGGGCGTGCTCCCGCCCGAGAACCCGGATCCCGTCACGGTAATGGTCTGCACGCCGGTATTCAGGATCGAGAGGGGATTGACCCCCGTCGCGCTGAAGCCCGGAATCGCGCACGAAAGGAGCAGGAAGCCGTCCGCGTGATTGTGGTGAGGCCCGGCGCCCAGATTCGTGATGTCCCAGGCGACCGTCAGCAGGTTGCCCGTGGGCGCTCCCGACACGAACGCATAGGACCAGTCGGATTGGCCCCCTTCGCGAACGACGAACGATGCGATCGGATCGGCGAGCTCATCGCCGTCCAACAGGAGCAGGCGGACGGAGTTGTTTCCGCTGCCGGCCAGATAACCGGAGAAGGTGTACACCTTGCCCGGCTCGGCGAGGACGGTCTGATAGGCCGTCGATCCCGCCGCGCCGCCGGCATTCGAGCTCGAGCTGGCATAGTGCAGCCCGTCGGGCGGCGGGCACGTCGGCGGCGACTGATCCGAGTCGCGATAGGGAGCCCCCGCATAACCGACGCGATCGATGTACTGCCAGTCCGTCGGCATGCCCGGAATGGGCACGGCCGGACAGCCGCCGGCCGCCGTCGGCAACTCAAAGCTGCCGTTGGACAACGCCGGAAGGACCACGTTGAACCCGTCCGCCAGGAACGCAGGGGCGCAATTGAACGACGGCGGATTGTCCGCCACGCTCACCTGCACCGTCCACCGCCCCAGCGATGCGGTCGTCAGGTCGAAATCACAGGTGAGGCTGGCGCCTCCTGCCTGGACCACCACGTCGGAGGCGACGATCTCCTCACCCGGCCTGACGAGTTTGACGGTCGTCAGCCCCGGCACGAAGTTGCCCCCGGTGATCGTGGCGTTGTCGACCACGGTGCCGCGGGCCGCATACGTGGGACTGATGGTATCAAGCGTCGGCGGACTCAGGCACTCCGCCGGCCGCGGCGAACAGGCGTCGAAGTGAGCCGCCGGCCACGCGTACCCGTAGTAGTAATTGAACTCCATCCGGAGGACCACGGTCAGCGTCGTGCCCGCCGGTTTGCCGTTGATCGAGAACGGCAGCCAGCCGGGCGTCTGGCCGCTGCTGGCCCCGAGCAGCTCGATCTTCTGCTCCGCGAGCAGCGGCGAGTTGTCCGGGTCGCTGCCGTCGCGCAGCTCCGCCTTGGCCCGCATGTAGCTGCTGGGCGGGCCGCCCGTCACGGTGCGGCCGATGTTCCACAACCCGGAAAACGTGTACGTCTTGCTGTTGTCCACGTCGGTGACCGTCTGCCAGAAGCGATCGCTGCCGTTGTTGCCGCCGATCGACATGGTGGCATACGTGAAGTCGCCGTCCCGCGGGCACGGCGGGATCCAGACGCTCCCGTTGCGCCGTGTCTGGTTTTGCCACGCGTCCGCGCCGCCCTGGTCAAAGGGCGTACAACCCGCCAGCGCAGGTTCGTCGAAACTCGGGTTGACGAGCAACTCCTGGCCGAGACTCTGTGAGCAGATCATCAGCGAGGCCGACACCGTGAACAGTGCGCGCATACTACGCCTCCTTTAAGAGAAGTGCCTTCAGCAACCTTCCCGCCCGCAATACGAAAGGGCCACGTTGCGTCCCGTGACCTGGACACCGGGACACGGCCGAACGATTCGGGCCCCCGTCGGCGGGTGAACGCCCGACACCAGTTTTATACTGCCCCGCCGACCCCAAGTCAACCCGGATCTTACCATTGCCGACCACATTAACGCGCTACCCCCAGGGGCGTGATTGGGCGAGCGATGCATTACGCCGGCCCCGGCGACGTTATGACTTGCAGTCCATACCCCTACAGGTAGAGTCGGATTCGGTGGTGTGGATTGGAGATGCCATGCGGGTTCCCATAATAGCGATGGCGGCGGTGATTGGATGAGTCCACTCTCGCCCAGCAGTACCCAGGCCCCGGGGCCGATGCCGGTGTTGTACGCAAGCCCGTCCGATCCCGGCCGGCGGTTCCTGGTGGCCGTTGGCCCGGAGTACGTCGCCGCGGATCGCGCCGCGGAGCTCTGCTATTCCCGGATCGCCGAGATCCTGCACGCAGACGGGCTCGAGATTGTCCAGGAGCGGATCTTTGCGAGCCTGGAAGCGGAGGAAGCGGTGACCGCCGCGCGGCGCAACGTCCTTGCGTCCCACGGGATTCGCGCGGACGGCCCCATGAGCTATCTGCAAGGTCATCCACTGTGGGGCGTGGGTTTCGCGGGCGCCATCGTTCACGCCGTAAGAACCGGGCCGGAGGGCGAAGGCGTCCGGCCTGTGGTGAGCGACGGCGTCGCCTGTGGGCGAACCTGGCGGGAGGATGGGGCGACCTTCACGATCCTTCAGAATATCCAGGGCCTCTCGCGGGAGGCCGGCGCCGACAACTCGCGTGCCTCGCAGTGTCGCCGGATGATCGACCAGGCGGACCGCATCCTGCGCGAGCACGGCCTTGCCTATCGCCATACGGTGCGCACGTGGTTCTACCTGTCGGACATCCTGGAGTGGTACGGCGAGTTCAACCGGGTTCGCAACGAATCGTACGGCCGGTTCGGCCTGCTTCCGCAGCCCGGCGAGCGGCCCCGACTGCTGCCGGCCAGCACGGGGATTCGAGCGGATCGTCCCGGCGGCGCCGCGTGCTCGCTGGACCTCCTGGCCCTCGGCGGCGCGGACCCCGGTAGGCCGACGGTCGAGTTCCTGCGGAACCCGCGTCAGCAGGAGGCCTTCTGCTACGGCTCCGCATTTTCGCGAAGCGCGGTCATTCGCGGAGAACGGGACACTCTGATCCAGGTATCCGGAACGGCGGCGATCGACGAAAACGGCAGGAGCCTCTATCCGGGCGATGTCCGATCGCAGATCCGCTGTACGTTCGACAAGGTCGTTTGGCTGCTTGACCAGGCGAGGGCCTCGCTCAAAGACATCTGCGCGGCCACAGTCTTTCTGAAAAACCGCGACGATGCCGCGGCGCTGCGGGAGACGCTGACGGACCTCGGCCTTGAGCGGTTTCCGGCCGTCTATGTGGTAGCCGACGTCTGTCGCGAGGAACTGCTGTTCGAGGTGGATGCGGAGGCGGTCGTACCGAGGGCGATGTAGGGCCGTCTTCGGTCGGGGGCCGTCGGCCCCGGCAAGCCCCGAAGGCGCGACAGACGGTATTCGTGCGGCCGAAACGAAAGCCCCGGCAGCGGCGACCGCGTGGTTCCGGACGTCAACCCCAGCGTTGCATACGCCAACGCTGGAAAACGAAAAAACGAGAAAGCGAGA
>CAZTVU010000207.1:0-2167 GCA_964617025.1 uncultured Planctomycetales bacterium
CCGTTCGCCTTGTTGCTGAGGATCGCCCGGCCGTTCCTGCCGGCGGCAAACTCGTATTCGCCGAGGAGATTCCATCGGCCGATGTTCTTCTGCTGGTTGATCGTCACGGTGGTCGAGCCGCCGCGATACTCGATGGTCAGCCGGGCCTCGGTGGCGTGGTCCGAGTTCGGATCGCTGCCGTGCCACTCGTACACCGCGTATCGCCCCGCGACGGGGATCACCGGCTCCCAGATGGCCTTGGCCGTCTCCCGGGACTCGCCCACAGCCCAAACGAGGCCGTCCTTGTGGTCGTACCCGGTCGCCGCCGCCTGCCAGTCGCCCTCCGTACGGAAGGCGGCGTCGGTGTTGTCGACGATGATTTCCGCCGGCGGCTCGGCTGTGCCCGCGGACGCCCGGGGGCCCGCCGCCGCGCCGGCCGGCGCCTGGGCAAGCGGCGTCGAAGCCGGCTCCTGACAGCCCCAGACGACCGTGATCGCCGTCAGCATCCCCACGATCGGATGAATGCTTCGCATCGCAGCACCTCTCGCGTCAACCGCCTTCTTGTATCCTCAGCCTACGCGCCGGGTTCGCGGGTCGCAAGGCTCGCCCGCGCGGGGCAGAGCCTGCCGTGGCGCGTGGGGCTCGCGGGCCTCACGGCGCGGCCTCGCCCGGCCGCAGGAATCGCACCTCCCACCTGGACAGCCCCGTGACGAAAAGGCGGGCCGTGCGGCCGGCCAGCTTGTCGGTCTCGCCCGGCCCCGTGCCGATCACCTGCGGATACCATTTCGACCCTTCCAGCGCCGCCGCATCCAGGATCTTCCGCGGGGCCGTCCACCCGGCGGGGTTGGACAGGTCGCGGTTGAAGGCGATGTAGATGCCCTCCTGCGTCCACTCGTTGTCTTTCGCCAGATTCAAGAGCACGACGTACTGTCCGAGATACGTGTTCCAATGGATCGAGGGACCCCACAGGGCCCGCGCGTCGGGCCTGTGCCAGTCGATCTCGACGGGAAAGATCGGCGTCACGTGGCCGCCAAGCCCCGGCTCGGTCCACCCGCCCCTGTGCCACTTCCAAACCTTGCCCACGGGGGCGTCGCGATCGGCATAGCGCATGCGGGCGACGGCCACGCCCTGCTCGGCGATGTCGCGGTGGTACGTGCTGATCAAGAAGTAGAAGTATTCCTGCCGCCGGTCGAGGATGACGGAGAAGTCCCCGTTGCCGCCGGCGAAGTACCGGTTGGCCGTGCCGCAGAAGAGCGAACCTGCCGGGGCCTCGAGCACGATCCCCAGGTCGCGCCAGTGCAGGCCGTTGTCGTCCGAGACCATCGACCCGATCCGCGGTGCCGTCAGGGAGTCTTGCGGCTTGGGACACACGCCCGACGGCTCGTTGTGATACCACATGTAGAGCGGGCCGCCCGGCACCTTGTGCGTCGCCTCGATCCAGCGGGAGCCCTGACGGGCCTGCTTCCACTGCTTCTCGTTGTCAAAGACGACGCGCTGAGAGGGCCGGGCAAGATGCATCAGGTCCGGTCCCGAGGCCCGCCACGGATGCCCCGCGGACGAGAAGACGTACATCGTCCCCCCGTCCCAGTGTACGGCGTTGTTGCAATCGAACTCGCCGCCGGGCAGCGCGGGATCGCCCTTGGGCGGCACGCCGGGGAGATCCAGCCGAGGTTGCTCCTTCAGAACGAACCCCGGTTGGCCCGGCGGCGAACAGCCGCCGAAAAGCACGAACGCGGTGAAGATACAGGCCGTCGCGAGCACACTCTTCGGCATGGGGTCCTCCGTCGCGGCCCGGCCGGTGGGCCGATCTCGCCTCATTCTGCGCCATCCGTGCGACGGTGCCAACCCGGTTGACAAGGGGGTCTTATCCGTGGACGCTACAATGCATGAAGAGGCGGATCGACGGGCGGCGGGCGGACCAGCTACGGCCGATCGAGATCGTGCGCGGCTACACGAGGTCGGCGCCCGGGTCGGTGCTGATGTGTGCGGGCGAGACCCGCGTCCTGTGCACGGCCTGCGTGGAGGAGGAGGTGCCCCCGTGGCTCAAGGGCACGGGCCTCGGATGGGTCACGGCCGAGTATGACATGCTGCCGGCGGCGACGGGGCAGCGTCGGGGCCGCAACCGGGGAAAGGTCGACGGCCGTACCCAGGAGATCCAGCGGCTCATCGGCCGCTGCATGCGGGCCGT
>CAZTVU010000207.1:2177-2672 GCA_964617025.1 uncultured Planctomycetales bacterium
GGCGCTGCTCGGCGAGCGGTGCATCTGGCTCGACTGCGACGTGCTCCAGGCCGACGGCGGGACGCGAACGGCCTCGATCACCGGGGCCTACGTCGCCCTGTGCGATGCCGTGGCCTGGGCGATGCGCGAGGGCAAGCTGGCGCAATCGCCGATCCGCGAGGCCGTGGCGGCCGTCAGCGTCGGCGTCGTGGCCGGACGGCGGCTGCTGGACCTGTGTTATGCCGAGGACGCCGAGGCGGGCGTGGACTTCAATGTCGCCATGACCGCCGGCGGGCGGTTCGTGGAGGTCCAGGGCACGGGCGAGACCGCAACGTTCTCGCGGAAGGACCTGGACGGGATGCTGGCCCTTGCCGCCCGCGGGATTCGACAACTGCTCGCCGCGCAGGACCGGGCCCTGCGGACGCGGCCGCGACGAAAGCGATAGGCCGAAGCCATGAACGTCAGGCGCAAGACAATCAGCGACGTCGCTGCAAATCCCGACGACGGACAAGTGAG
>CAZTVU010000207.1:2785-8770 GCA_964617025.1 uncultured Planctomycetales bacterium
TCGGCGGCTGGGGGGTGGTGGGGGGGGGGGGGGGGGGGGGGGGGGGGGGCTGTTCCAGCGGGATGACGGCAAGGGCGAGCAGTGGACGATTCGTTGCTTTCAGTCGTCCGCCCCGAATCACGAGCAGGTCGTCGACGGGCTCGCCGCCGAGCTGAAAAAGGTCCCCGGGCTTCGGGCCGGCAGCGTGCGCGTCAAGCACGAAGCGCAAACCAGCACGCTCTACTACGGCACGTACCGGAAGCAGTACGACGCGCAGTTGAAGACGATGAAGTTTCCGCCGGAGCTCACACGGGACATCAGCGTGATCCGGTCGCTGACGATGGGCAATCAGGTCCCGTTTCTCTTCGCCCAGTTCGAGCTGATGAATCGGAAGAACATCGGGCCCCCGGAGTGGGACCTCGTCAAGGCGCCGGGCGAGATGTCGTTGCAGGTGGCCGTCTTTTTCAACGAGGCGGATTTCCAGGAGCGGGAACTCGCCGCCGTCCAGTATTGCGAGGCGCTTCGCAAGGAGGGATTCGAAGCGTATTACCATCACTACGATACCGGCCGCAGCGTGGTGTGCGTCGGGTCCTTTCCGGCGTCGGCGGTGACGGTCCGCATGGACGGAACCGAAGAGCCCGCGCGGGAGGTTCGCGAGCTCATCGCCCGCAAGGAGGAGTTCAAGTACAACCTGGTCAACGGCCGGATCGTCAAGTTCCGCGGACCGTCGGGCGAGTTCCAGCCGACGCCGTCCTGCCTGATCCGCGTTCCACGGCCCGACGTGACGCCGCTGAACATGGAGGCCCCCTGAGGCATGCCCGCCGTGCCCCCGCGGACGATCCTCATCGCCACGACCAACCGCGGCAAGCTGCGGGAGATCGAGGCGGTGATGCGCGACCTGCCCGTCGTGTGGACGGTGCTGGCGGACCTGCCGCCGATGCCCGAGTGCGTCGAGGACGGGTCGACGTTTGAGGCGAACGCGGAGAAGAAGGCGTTGCACTACGCCCGCCTCAGCGGGCTGTGGACGCTGGCGGACGACTCGGGGCTGGAGGTCGACGCCCTGGGCGGGGAGCCGGGGGTGCGTTCGGCCCGGTTTGCCGGCGAGCCGAAGTCGGATGCCCGCAACAACGCCCGGCTCGTGGCGCTGCTGTCGGGGGTTCCGCCGGACCGGCGGACCGCCCGATTCCGCTGTGCGCTGGCCCTGGCCGACGGCTCGCGGGTGCTTGCCCGCGCGCAGGGGTGCGTGGAAGGCCTGATCGTGGACGAGGCCCGCGGGAAGAACGGTTTCGGATATGACCCGCACTTTCTGATCCCGGCCCTTGGTCGGACGGCCGCCGAGCTCGATCCCGAGCAGAAGAATCGGATCAGTCACCGCGGGCAGGCGTTGCAGTCGCTGCGGGCGGCCATGGGGCCGTTGCTTGCTTGACCCACGTGGTCTGCCGTAGTATACGGCGGCTTTCGGGATGGAGGGGTCGTCGCCGACGCGCCCCCGGTGGCGGCGCGGCGGCCCCGGTCGGGGTCCGGCGTAGTTAGAGGATCGTCCTGATGACCCATCAGCATACGCGGTTGTGGCGCTGCGGAACGGCCCTGGTCGTCTGCGCGTTTGCCTTCGTGCCGGGGTGCGGCGTCCTGAACCCGTCGCTCCTCAGCTCCACCGGGGTGGATCCCGCGCCGGTCAGCATGGCGGAGGGCACCATCCTGATTGCCGTCTTCAACTACACGACGAACCGCGTCATCACCACCTTCGATGTGCGAAAGGACAACGGCGGGGTCCATCGGGAAATCGTCGTCACGGAGCCGTACAATCTGACGAGCCTGCTCGACTACGTCGTGGTCGCGCAGGATTGCGACGTGGCTCAGATCGACTTCGTGCAGTACGAGGTGATCCCGCCGATCCCCGGGGCCACCGGCATCCAACGGAACTTCGCCGTCCCGCCGGTCGTCAAGGGCCAGCAGTTGTTCTGCGGAAGGGTCGTGACCATCACGATCGGGACGCCCGAGGACATCGGGCGGGTCGATTCGACCGGCAGTGTGCGGGTGAGCGTGGGGGTCAATCAGTAAACCATGCAAAATCACCGTATGACCACGGCGTGCGTGAAGAGTTCCCCGCATCGGACGGTCCGCGAAACCGGGCGCGTCTCGCGTGCGGCTTCCGGGGCGGCGGCAGGGCTCCTGGCGCTCTGCTGCGGATGCCTGAATCCCGAGAGCTTCAACGCGGTTCTGGGCTACTACCCGACGTACCCGGGTGACACGCCGTTCCTCATGGTCCGCGTGATCAACGAGACCTCCGGGACATTGACCCGCGTGCCGATCATCTACACCGACGGCTCCTCGAGCCCGACGATCTTCTATGTGACCGACCTCAATTACCTCGCGGCCGATTCGGGCATCCTGCTCCAGTGGCCGATCTACCAGTTGGCCCTCGGCGAGAGCCTGAACGATCCGTATACGCCGTCGATCACGATCTCATTCCAGCAGAACACGAACACCACCGACTCGAACGGCACGGGCGCCTCGCCCAGTTCCACCACGTCGTCGCTGAACAGGATTCCATTCGGCCATCCGACGCTCGTGGCCGGCACCGACTTCAACCGGGGCGACACGTTGATCTTCCGCCTTGTTCAGGATGTGCAGACGGCCCCCTATGTCCGGGTGTGGATCAACCGGATCGCCGCCAGCGAGACCCAGGCCGGTCGCTACCGGGAGGATCCGTTCCTGACGCTGTGGGGGCTTCTGGCGACCAAGGGCTTCCTGGACGTGACGCCCGTGTCGACCGGCGGAACGTAACTTGCTCTAGAAAAAGAAGATACAATATGTCCCGTCGTCGCTGTCTCGTTCTTTCGCTGTTGTTGTCCGGTAGTCTGATTCCGATCCTGGTCGGGGCGAGTTGTCCACCGCCGGCCCCGCCTCTGGTGCTGTCGGATTCGGGCGGGTGCGGCACGGAAGATGCGGTCTCAAACGCGGTGCTGCCGGTATGCGACCTGGGCTTTGTGTGCATCACGATGGTGAACACCACTTCGATCCCCGTCGAGGTGGCCCTCTACGTCCACGACGGGTATGACCCCAATTACTTCTTCGATTGCGGTTTCGCGCCCGAGTGTTGCCCTGAGGTCAACGCCCAGCGCTTCTGCCGATGCCCGTGCCAGTACGCGGAAATCGGCGAGATGTACCTGACGCCGCCGCAGTTGTTCCAGAGCCTTTTCATCTGGCCGATCAACGGCGCTTCCACCACGACGCTCAAGCCCGGATTGTCCCAGGTGGTCAGCATCCAGTGCCAAAAGATCAAGTCGTTCGGCATCCAGGTCGGCACGCCCGGCACGGCCCTGACGAGTCCGCAACTTCAGGCGGGGGTGCACTACCGATGCCCATTGGTTCCTCTGCCGAACATGCCCCCGGGGTTGATGAATCTTCTGCATGTGCCCTGCGGCGGCACGATCCAGTATGTGATTTCGGATCGGAACAACTGTGTGTCGCCGCAGGCCACGCACCTGACCATTCAGCCGGCGCGGGTCTCCGCCCCCTGTCCGAACGTTCAGGGCGGCACGGGCACCTGATTCATCCTCCGCACGACGCGGCCCCGGGTCATTCCGCCGGGCGAGAGTCTTCGCACGGCGGCAGGCGTGACCGCCAATCGCACCCCAGACGAACGGACGCCTCATCGGCCAGCGCGGCCGCCACGCGCTGCGCGTGAGAGAGGAACGCACGCTCATTCTGCCGAAGCATCGGGAACGACAGGGCTGCGTTTGCGAGCAGGCCGACGGCAGCCGCCCGCATCAGGCCGCGTCCGCGGCGGGGAGGAGAGGGTATTGGCGGTCCCCCGCTTGCGGCCGTTCGCCCGCGGCGCACGATCAGGGACCTGATACGACGGATCGGGCGATAGCCGACACCGATAACCACCACTCCGACCGCGAGCAGACAGGCGCTGCGGGCGAATGCCGCGATCATCTCGATGGCTCGCGGCACCAGCGCCGGCCGCAGGGCCGGCGTCGGAACACCCGCGAGCAACGCAGCGGCCGCGAACACCGCGGTCAGCAAGACGACGTCCCTGACGATGCGACGGAAGTGCCCCCGCTCGACGTCCGTCCGCATCAGCCATCGCCCGGCGAAGATAATGGCCGTCACCTGCGCGAGTAGAAAGAGGGCCGTCGACGCCGACGCCAGGCGCGCGGACAGCAGCCATGACCAGTCCTGGCCGGCGAGAAACAGCAGCAGACACGTCGCGAGGAACGGCGCGATCGCCATCGCGGCCGCCGCCACAAACGCCGCCGTTGCGGGCATCGACCAGCGAATCGGTACCGCGGGTCGGCGGAGGATCACGCCGATCCCCGTGACGGCCGCCGCGAGGACAAACAGCCCTCCGCACACGATCGCGCCCGCGGCGGCGGCGGCACATCGCACAAGCGACATCAACACCGCACGCTGTTCCGCCGGAAAGAAGGCCGATGCACCCGTGTTCGGCAGCATCGCCGGAGGCCCGTCGGCTCGCGCGCGCCATGCGGCGTAAAACTCGTCCCATCGGTCGGCCGTGGTCTGATAGGCTTCGTCCCGGAGGCCCTGCCCGCGTGCCGCGGCCACGCCGGCCAGTCGTCGATGGATACGCGTCAGTTCGGACGCGGCGAGCAGAAGCAGATCGCCCTCCCGCGACTCGGCCGCGTGGGTGCAGAGCATCACGGCGGCGGCGGCATATGCCGTGGCGGCGTCTTCCAGGCGCCCGGCCGCTTTCCACGCGTCGCCCATCCGTGTGAACACGTGCGCGGCCCGCCGAAGCCGATGGACGTACGGCCGCAGCACCTCCTTGCGTGCCAATGCCGCCGCGAACGCCGGATCGAGCTGATCCCGCCGACCGCGCGGGCGGGTCGTCGGCACTGTCGTCGGGCGGGATGTGGTCAGTGCACGGATCACGCCCGCCGAGCCGGCGGCGGCCCATTGCTCTTCGGCGTCGGTTATGGTGGCCGCGACGGCCCGCGCATCCGCCGCCGCCCGCCGGGCGAGCTCCGGCACGATATCTCGAGGCAGGCCCGCCCCCGACCGCGGCATGGCGCGCAGGGTCTCCACGGTCAAATCGATCGCCCGTGCGTCTACGGCGCGAGGGGGAAGCGGTGCTTGCGCGGCGAAGAGGCTCAGGAGTTCGGACGTCAGCGTATTTCGAACCACGACGCACGGCGCAAGGACGATGATCGCGGCGACCGCGAGCATCAGCGACACACCGGTCCGGAGGGTGCCGCGTGTTCGCGCCCCATCGCTCGGTGGGGGGTCGCAGTGCATCATGCCGTGGACGTTACCGCATATCCGAAACAGCCGCCACGGCCGCGCGTAGTGCCGACGCTCGTCGGCGATTCAGACGTCGCAGCCGATCCGGCATGTCCGCCTCTCCGCCTTGACCCGGACGAGCCAAATGTATAGTAGTAGGTCGTTTCCCCACGACCGCTGCGCCGGGTGGGGCGGAGTCCCCGATGATCCGGAAGTACATCTCGGGCAGCTTGCTGATGCTCGTGTGCCTGGACCAGTGCGTGCTGGTCGGCAGCATGGCCGCCGCGCTCTGGATCAAGACGCACTGGGTGCTGGCCGACCCGGCCCTGCCCGTGCGGGCGCACGTCGACCTTTTCCTGCGGCTTTGGCCCGTGCTGGCGATCACGCTCTTCCTCACCGGGGCCTACGACCTTCACACCGCCGTCGGCAGGCTTCGCCCGCTGCTCGGGCGGACGCTCCTGAGCGCCGTGGCCCTGGCCGCCGTGTGGATCTGCGGGACGTTCTACCTGAAGATGAGCACGCTCTTCAGCTACTCCCGCGGGGTGTTCACGATCTTCCTGGTATCCTCGGCGGTGGGCCTGCTGGGCGTGCGCCTGGGGCTGGCGCGGGCGATCGTGGCGTACCGGGCGAGGTCGGGCCGCTTCAAGAAGGTGCTGATCTTCGGAGGCGAGCGGCTCGGGCGCCGGCTCGTCCGCAAGCTGGAGCGTCAGCTCTTCGCGTCGTTCAAGGTGGTCTGGCGATTGTCGAGAACCGCAC
>CAZTVU010000208.1:0-8660 GCA_964617025.1 uncultured Planctomycetales bacterium
GAGGCGTAACCCTAGCTTCGGGAGAGAGAGTCTAGCGGCGGCCGGCGGTATTCGGTCGCCGCGTTTTTTTGCGCCCGGGGCTCAAGCCTTGAGATTCCGGCTGCCGACCGTTATCCTTATCCAACCTTCTGGAACGGGGCGGTCGATCATGCGCGAGATAACAACGAAGAGCATCTATAACGTCTGGTCGTATTTCTACGACATGTTCTGGCCCAAGATCGTGCAGCGGCGAACCAGCCGAGCGATCGAGCAAATGGGCATTCGCCCCGGCGAGCGGGTGCTGGACGTGGGCGTGGGGACCGGGCTGGCGCTGGAGAACTACCCCTCGCACAGCGAGGTGGTGGGGATCGATCTGAGCGAGGGGATGCTGCGGCATGCGAACCGGCGGGTTCGCCAGGGGCGGATGGAGTGGGTCAACCTCGCCGTGGCCAATGCCCTGGAGCTGCCCTTTCCCGACCGGACGTTCGACCATGTGATGCTCAGCCTCGTCGTCACGGTCGTCAGCGACCCGGTCCGGCTCATCGAAGAGACGCGTCGGGTCACGCGACCGGGCGGGCAGATCGTGATCATCAACCACTTCCAGTCGAGCAACCGCATGGTGGCGCTGATCGAGAAGTGGCTGTGCCCGCTCTGCCAGCACCTGGGGTGGCGGAGCGATCTGCGGCTCGCCGACCTCCTGCGCGACACCGGCCTTCACGCGGACTTCCGCTACAAGCTCGACAACATGGACCTCTGGGAGACGGTGTTCGTGACGAACATTCCGCGGGCGGACGAGGATCGGGCGGTGGCCGCGGCCTGACCCGGTGATCCGCCGATTCCGAGACTGTACGGCCTGTGCCGGGAACGAGGGATTTCAATGAAGCCGCTTCGGGGGGCCTTCATCGCGATAGCCGCGGCCGCCTGTACCGGATGCGTCAACTACAACTGGCAGGACAACATCGAGCGGGCCGAGCAGCGCGCGAAGGCTGAGAACAAGAAGCTGTTCGTCTTCTACAAGTGGTGGCTCGACAACGACAGCAACCGCGCGATCACCGACGTCCTGAACGCCCCGGAGGTCGCCCGGCTGTTCCAGGGCACGGTCAACTGCATGATCGAGAAGGACTATCGGCCGAACCAGCAGTACATGACCCGTCACGGCGTGGATCGCACCCCGGCCTTCATGATCGTCGCCCCGGACGGGACCTACCAGAAGGTGGCGGGTTATGTTCCCAAGGAGGCGTTCATTCGCTGGGCGAACAACGCCCTGAGCGGCAAGGCAACGGACCGGCCGGACCGGCCGCCGCCGGTCGCGCCGAGGCTCGTGCCGTGATGCCGCCGTCACCGTGAGTATTCTCCGCGGGCCGGGCCCGCGGGCAACGGGCCATTTCAAGGAGATCGACCATGACGCAACGATTTGTCTGGCTGTTGGCGGGGCTGTCGGTGCTGAACGCGGGCTGTGCCCATCAGATGTACGGAACGTGGAAGACCGTCAAGATAGAGCCGGCCTCGGCCGCGGCCCGTTACCAGGTCGCGTCGATCACGCTGAACCAGGACGGGACCTACTGCGCGGTGGCGACGGAGGACGGCCAGGACAAGAAGAGCACGGGAAAGTGGACCTACGACGGGATGAAGCTCCGTCTGACGACGACCGAAGGCAAGAGCCGCGAGTACGATGCCAGCGTGCTGTGGGGCAAGGAAATGTTCGTTTCGCACGCGGGGCACGGCGGCCAGAAGGTCACGGTCAAGATGGAAAAGGTCGCATGCGAAGGCAAGTGCGCTCCGGGCACGTGCAGCAAGTGCGACAAGCGTCCGTGCTCGGTGGCGAAGTAGGGCGGGCCGGGCGTCAGGGGCGGACGGCCTCGATGCGCAGGTAGTCGATTCCGAAGACGGCGTTGCCCTCGAGCCGGATCAGGACGCGGCCGTCGGTTGCGTCGGCGCGGCCCAGGTCGATCCGGGGGACGTCGTGCTCGCGACCCGGGCGTTTCTCGTATGTGCGGGCCTCGCCGCCGGCGAGGCGGATCCGCACAGAGCCTTCCACGAGGTGATTCACGGGCTTGAGGGATATCGCGTAGGTCCCGGCGGCGGGGACCGGAACGGGCACATCGACGGACCGGCTCGGCGCCTCGATGCGGAGCCAGCCGCCGTCCTTGTAGCCCTCGTGTAGCGTGGCGCTGATCCCTCTCGCCATCACACCCCGCGCCAGCAGCTCCGGCTCGAGCTCCGTGCCGTCGAGGTCGTACGACGCCGGACGCGTCGTGACGGGGAGGTGCCGGGGGTAGTCCTCGGCGGCCGGCGGCAGCGGATCCCGTCGGCGGACGGGATGGCGCTGATACCAGTACGCGACCGATGCGTAGTCGTTCTCCGCGCTGCCGTTGAAGATGTGCTCGATGGTCACGCGAATCCGCTTGCGGAACCGCACGGGGTCCGGGATATGCCAGCGGTAGACGGTCGTGAGCGTGCGGCCGTCGGCCTGCTTTTCCAGGAGCGGGGCGCCGTAATAGGGGTAACAGAAAGGCGTCTGAAAGCCCCAGGCATTGCAGAAGTAGTCCTCGGAGCCGGTGCCGAGCATCGTGGGCCGTTCGGCGTCATCGACAAAGATCATGTCGTCGCCTTCTCCCCACCAGCCGCCGGGCGCCGCGTCGATCGCGAGGACGCAGCCGACGTACTGCCCCTCGCCGACGGTGTCGAGGATGACGTAGTTGTCCGCGCCCGTGGTGTTGCCTTCCCAAGCCTGCGAGCGGAGCTGCTTGCGGCGGTGATAGGCAGCGTGAAACAGGCCCTGATCGGCCGCGATGGGGCCCCGCTCGTAGTCCACCTGGTAGAACAACCAGCGGATCGTGCGCCGTCCGGCGTTGTGAATCTCGATCCGGGCGTGTCGGTGGAAGGGCATGGGCCAATAGCAGTTCAAGGCGCTGAGGTTCGAGCCCACCGCAATCGCCGCGGACTGCACCGCGTATCGCTTGCAGTGGGCCAGGGCGAAGAAGTGGCCCAGGGGGACTTCGACCGACGGCACGGACGACCGTTCCCAATACATCCGGACGATCAGGTCGCGGAGCCAGGTCGTGTGATTCGGGAAGATGCCGACGGTCATCCAGATATGCGTGACGCAGCCGGGGCCGTCCGTATCGAGCAGCGTGCAGGATGTCCCGGGAGCGAAGCTCCCCACCGAGTCCCGGTTGCCGCCCGTCGGGTCGTGGCTTGATGCGCGATGCGTCGTGCGGGGGACAATCGTCGCGATGCCCGATACCGGCGTGCCGGGAGTTTCGCAACCGAAACAGGCAACCAGGACGACCCACGGGACCATCGCCGCCAAGGCCCTCATCGGCTGCTCCTTCGTCGTTCCCGTTGATCCGCCGGAACCGCTGCCTCCGATCCGACGTGCCCGCACCTCGACACGGCCGAGCCGGCCGGTATCGCCGTACCTCCGCACAAGTCCAATCAGCGGAACGCCGGTCGATCGACGCCGCCGTGCGGTCCGTCACTTGCCGTAAACGTAGTCGATGATGACCTGCATGCAGGCCGGGCACTGCTGGCCGGCGTTGGCGTCCGTGCAGAGCTGGTTACCGCTGGCGAGTTCCTCGTCCTTGGTCAGGCCGTTCGCGCGGTCGATCTCCACGGCCGCGATCATCGAGGCGATCGCCTCGTCGGACTTGAATACCGATGCGCAGGCCGTCCGCATCTCGGCCGTTACTTTTGTGACGTCCCCTTGCGGCAATACGATTTCGTCCGTCGTGGTCCCGCATCCGACCAAGGCAAGACACAATGCGAAAAAGAGCGTCGTCTTCATACCCGGGATACCCCATCAGAGGAATGTTCAGGACCGCGCCCAATCACGGCCCCATCGGAGCAAGACTGTATCCGAGGCGGATCGGAAACGCAACGCCGGCCTCATCGCCGCAGCGCCGCCCATCGGAGAAAGGCCCGGAACTCGTCGGGATCGATCCGTCCCGCCCGGCGATCCACGACGGAGCCGTCGGGGCGCAGGACGACGTATGTGGGGACGACGTTGACGCCCAGGCGGTCGGCCAGCGGCTTGTTCAGCACATAATCAAGCTGAACGCACTGGAAGTCCTTGAGCGTCTTGATCACCTCGTTGTCGGCGAACAACAGCCGGTCGGCCTCCATGCAGGTGGGGTCCGTCAGCGTGCGGAACTGTACCAGCGCGAGCTGCTTCGCCGCCGCCGCCTGCTGCAGGGCCGGCTCCAGGCGGTATTGCCACTGCACACCGCCGCAGCCCGCCAGGAGGACGGGGAACAAGGGTGCGACGAAACGAAGCCCGGTGCGTGTGATCGAGCTTGTGCGGGTTCTCATGGCCGGTGTATTGTTGCGGCCGCAAGGCCAATTGCAAGCCGGATCGACCGGAGCGACCGGCCGCGGCTCGTCGGCACGACGGGCGGTGCCTTGGCCGAGGAGAGACGATGCATTCAATCCGATGGGGCCTTGCCGTCGCGCTGGTCCTCGCCGTTTCCACCTGCGGGCAGACGCGCTCCGTGCCGGCGATCGGTGCGCACGCCAGCCGTCCGGCCGAGGACCGGGTCGGGCGGGCGGTCATCCTCGATGAGCCCGGGATGCCGGTTCGGGGAGCCGGCTCCTCGCCGCAGACGCTCGCCGGCATCCTCGAAACAGCGGGGATCGAAACGCGGCGCCTCTCCGCGACGCAACTGGCCGACCCGACGATGCTCGATCCCGCCGCGACCGATCTGCTCGTGCTGCCGTCCGGCGAGTCCTTTCCCCTCGTCGCGCGGGAGGCGGTGCTGGCATTCCTGCATGGCGGCGGCAACCTGATCACGACGGGCGGCTATGCCTTCAACCATCTGCTCCGCAGGGAGGACGGTCGCTGGCAGGAGGAGCTCGATCGGCTTCGCAGCCGGCTCGCGGACGCCGTTCGAAAGGACCGCTCGCTGCTGGCCAACGGCGACTTCGAGGCGGCACAGGCCCTGCCCGCTGCGAACGCGGCGATGCCGGGGCAGTGGCGACGGAGCGATTCGGATCGGTGCATGATCGTCGGCGAAGAGGCGCAGGAGGGGCGATTCTGCGCGCGGGTCGTCGTGTCGCCGGGCGCCGGGCCCGGCGGGCCGATCTTCTGGCAGGACGTCACGCCCGTCGCCGGCCGGATGTACCGCGCTTCGGGGTGGGTCCGCACGGAGCGCGTCATTGAGAACGGCATGGCCTTCATCGCGGTATACCAGTACGGCGACGGCGACAAGCTGCTGGCCTTCCGGGACTTTGCGGTCGGGCGGGGTACCACGGCTTGGGCCTTCCACACGTTCACGTTTCAGGCCGAGCCGGGGGTCCGGCGGCTCCACGTGAAGTTCGGCCTCTTCCAGACCCACGGGTCGGCCTGGTTCGACGACATCCGGCTGTCGGACGTCACCGGAACCCGCCTCGAGCCGATGAACACGAGCGGCGGGCGGCCGATGGACGGCCTCGTCGTCCGGCCGGAGCAGTTGGGGATGTTCGATGCGTCGTTTCCGCTGAGGCGCGTCCGCTCGATCCGCACGGCACCGGGGCAGTACATCCTCCGCGAGCCCGTGGACCTTTGCGGTGACTACCGCGGCTGGGCGGCCTCGGGCGTCGTGGGCAGGGACTACGCCCGCTGGGTTCCCCTGCTTCAGACGCACGACCGCCTGGGCCGGCCGCGCGGGGCCGCCGCCGCGACGCTCCTGCACTATCGCGGGCATTACGCGGGATCCGCTTGGGCATACTTCGGCGTGGACAGCGCGGACCTGTTTGCCGACGCGGACGGACCGACGGCCCGCGCCCTGCGGGACGTCGCCCGTTTCCTCGTTTGGGAGACGTACCTCCGCAACCTGACGACGGAGGTGCGGCTTGTCCGCGCCGGCGAAGCGATCCGCGCGTCGGTCGCGGTCGAAAACCGCGGCCGCCGAAAACAGGAACTGACGCTTCGTTGGGAGCTCAAGGCCGAGGATACGGTGGCCGCCGCCGCTTCATCCGAGATCGCCGTTCGCGTCGAGCCCGGCACCTCGAAGGTCGTGGAGGCCGCCTTCCCGCCCATGGACGGCCGCACGGACCTCTACCGCATTCGAGCCATCCTCGTCGCCGATGGCGATACCATCGATGAGTTGTCCACCGGGGTGGTCTTCGAGCGCCCCGATATCGTTCGAAGCGGGCCGGTGCTTCGTTTCACCGGCAACTACTTCACGCTGAACGGCCGGCCCCTCTTCCTGTTCGGCACGGACACGTACGCCTACACGTACCACTCCACGGCCGAAAACCCGCTGACCTGGGCCGGCGAGCATCTTGCCTCGCGCGACATCGGCCTTGATCTCTACGAAAACCTCCAATATGTGCCGCGAGACCGGGTTCTGCCGGACAAGGATTGGCGCGCGTTCCGGGCAATGGCCCAGCTCACACAGAAGCACGGCCTGGTCTTCATGCCGGGCATGCTGATCAGTCACAACGTGGCGGTCGGCGACGAGCTCCTCGCGACGCAGAGCGCCCTTTGCGGGCAATACGCCGAACAGCTCCGCGAGACGCCGGGCCTCCTCTATTACCTCAACGGCGACTATCGCATGTCGCTCGACGAACACCCCGCGGCCGTCAAGGCGCTGTGGAATCGCTGGCTCCGGGAGCGGTACGGCACGACCGAACGACTGCGGGCCGCCTGGGGCGGGGCCGCCGTCGCGGGCGAGATCGGGGAACTGGACTTCTGGCCTTTCGACAGCGGCCGCTGGGACGATGTGGCCGTCGTCGATCGCCTTCGCTTTCAGACCTGGCTGACGCTGCGGTGGAACCAGGCCCACGTCGACGCCGTCCGCCGGCGCGATACGGTGCATCCGATCACCTCCGAGTATTACCAGATTGGCTGGGGCGGTCTGGATCTCATCCAGACGATCGATGGGCTGGACGTCTCCAACTTCGGCTTCTTCGACAGGCCGGGGGACGACCTGCGCATCCTGCCGCTCAAGATCCGCTACAACGACCTCCGCGCCCGCGGCAAAGGGGTGTCGCTCGGCGAGTACGGCGTCAAGACGCACCCCGCGTGGACGGTCGAAAACGGCGCGGAGTACTACCACATCCGGCGGACGGAGCGGCAGCAGGTCCAGCACATGCTGGCGGTGGCGCATTACGCTTTGGGCCTGGGGGCCTGCAAGATTCAGAACTGGTGCCTGCGCGATGCGCAGGAGTCCGTCTTTCCGTGGGGCTTCTTCCACCCCAATCAGTTCATCCCGAAGGACTTCGCCTTCGTGCATCGCAGCCTGTCCGTCCTCTGGCGTCACTTCAGTCCGCGTTACGTCCCGCCGGTCCTGACGGTGTGCCTGCCCAATCACCAGCGGCTGGGCAACCACGAATCCCTCGGGCGCGAAGTCGCCGACCGCGCGTTCCAGACGCTCCTGGGGCTTCACTACGAATTCAACGTCATCGACGATCACCACCTGCACGAACTGCCCGCGGAGACGAGGGTCATCCTCTACCCGTCCCCGTTCGCCGTGTCCGATGATGCCTACGGCCGACTGCTCGCCTGGGTGCGGGGCGGCGGCACGCTCCTGGTCACCGGGGATCTCTCCTACGACGAAGACCGACGGCGAACCCGCCCGGGACGATTCCGCGAACTCCTCGGCGTGAGCTTCGAACACGAGCGGTACCCGAACATCGCTCGCCCCGTCGGGGGTGCGGGCGCGACGGCGAGTGCGCCGCACGCGTGCCCGCCGACATCCGCCCGAACGCGGACGGTGTCGCCGGGGTCGGGGTGGTTGACCGCCGCCGACGTCGCAGCGGCCGCTCCCTGCGTCCGCGTCGCCCCGGCCGGCGCTGAGGTCCTCGCGGCCGCCGACGACGGCTGCCCCCTTCTCACTCGGTGTGCATCGGGCCGGGGCAGCGCGTGGTTCTTCGCGGACCCGACCGAGGTCTCTCCGAGTGACGCGGCCGCCGCGCTGCGGTCGGAGGTCTATTCCGCCTTTCTGCGGGCTACCTCGGCCCGAAAGCTTGCCGTGACGCCGGACGCCCCGTGGCTTCATGTCATGGAGCAGGCTACGGCCCGCGGGACGGTTCACGTCGTCTTCAACGGTCGGGACGGCGAGGGTACGGCGACGGTGCGCATTGCCACCACGGCGGGGGAGGTCTCGCTCGACGTGCGCAACGGCTATCCGGCGCTGGCGGCCGTGACGGGCGATCAACACATCGTCGCCGTCAACGCCTGCGGCGGGGCGTCGCTCGACGGCGCGACGATCCTGGACGGCGTGGGCATGAAGGCGATCCTGTCGGTCGACGGCCGCGACGTGCGCGAATCGCAAGCTTTGCTGGTGGCCCCGTTGGAGCTCGGCTCGCTGCACCTGCCCGACCCCGTCCGCGGAATGAAAGCCTTTGCCGGCGAGTTTCAGAACGGGCAATGGGCGACGCTGGAGCGAATCGACCTTGCAAAGCAGGGCGCCGCCCTTGCGATCGATGCGGATCTGGCGACCTGCCTGATTCTGCTCTGCCACGAACCCGCCGAGCCGACCTGGACGGAAAGGATTTCACAGGCCCTTCAGCACCCGGAGACGCTCGACGCATATTGACGCCGTCGTTGCATAACGCAACGACGGAGAGGCGAGAAAGCGAAAAACCGGAAAAGCGAAAAACCACGTTCGGTGGGCCGTATCGGGAATACACCTGCGGTGCGATCGTGAGTGCACTCCATCATCAGACGTTTTTCGTTTTCTCGCTTTCTCGTTTTTTCG
>CAZTVU010000209.1:0-8656 GCA_964617025.1 uncultured Planctomycetales bacterium
CGATGCGGAGCCACTCGGCCGGGCACCGTTCCTTCGCCGGGTTGGGGCTGGCGCGTGCCGTAATCGGCAGCGGCAAGACAGTCCCAAGTTCCAAGTCGAGTCCCCAGTCGTCTCCGCAGCTTCAGGCCAAGGCGATCTGCGAAGCCAGCCTCCAAGAGTATTCTAAAGGCTCTTGGCATGACGAGACGCTCTATCGCTTGGCCACACTCATCCAGGACATGGCCGAGGCGAAGTTCGGCATCCCGCCCAAACCAGCCGCTGACGCCAAGCAGGCGGAACCACCCGCCAGAGTGCCGAACCCGCAGGAGCGCGAGGCCCAAGTCAAAGCCGAGAGAGAGCGCCGCGCCGCCCTGGTGAAGGCCAAGGCCGAGGCCCTGCCCTACTGGCAGGACATTATCAAGCGGTTTCCACAAAGCCCCCGCTCTGAGCAGGCGTCCTACAACGCGGGCGTGCTTCTCTACGAGATGGCCGAGGTTGCGCCGCACGCATCGGAGCGCTCCTGGCGGGAAGCCGGCTCTACGTTGCATCAGTTTACCAGCAAGTACCCACAAAGCCCCAATGCTGGCGATGCGTATGTCCGGCAGATCGACATCGCCCTGGAACGGCTGTTTGATGTCAATAGTGCCATCGTGGTGGCGGCAAGCGCGATGTCTTGGGTCAGCAGCGCCGAGCGTGGAGAGGCGAAATTTCAGACGCGCGAATGGTCGCTTTCTTCGGGCCAAGATCAATGCGAGCCTGCGACTCAGGTTGCGAAGCCAGCGGTCGGCGGAACCGACACCCATTGGACAGTGGGACAAATCAGCCCGCGCAACTCAATCCCCGCCACTTGCCTGGAGCTGAATTTGCGCGCAACCCTGCTCTACTGGATCAATGGGGAGAAGGAGAAAGCAAAGCTGTATTCAGAGCGCGCGAGTTCGGCAGGGTTTGCCAAACAGGGAGACTACCGAGACAGAAAGCGCATGGAACGTCTTAAGGACTTGGTGGCGGGAACCATCGCGCCTCCGACACCAGATACTCTTCAACAGGCTTTTTCCAGCCACCATTGGCTCCTTCTTCGACTTGCCGATCTCTATCTTCTGTGCTTTCAACCAGAACTGGCAGGCAGTGCGTACTGCAAACTTCTCGATTGGACACCACCGACGGGCAAGAGGAAATCAGCAGAGGCGCGGGCATATTTGCTTTGGCGGGCAGGCCAAGCGATGGAGTTCCAAGGACTCCATGAGCAAGCAGTGAAGTACCTTGAGCAGCTGAGAGAACCCGCTTACAGGAATTCGACCTACGCGGCCGAGGGCCTGTTCCGCCTGGGTCTGTGGGATTACAATCGCACCCAGAAGCCCGACGTAGCTATGGCGCGTTACAAAGAGGTCTTTACTTGGTTTCCAGATCACCCTCGGGCTGCCGATGCCTTGTATTTGTTTGCGCTCAATGCCCAGAGACAATCCGACAACAGGGCTGCCAAGGATGCATTCACGTTGTTTCTCGAACGGTATCCACATTCACCATTAGCCAAACACGTGCGTGACGAACTCCTGCCAGAAGCCAACCGGCCTTTGGAAGTCAGAGAGAAGACCCAGTGAAGCTTAGGAGGCGAGGCCATGAGATGCACTTCCGTAATCGTCTTGATGGTTCTGATGGCTGGCAACGTATTGCGGGCTGCCGAACCGGTCACTAGCACGGTTCATATCAACGTGGGAAGCAGACGCACGGACCAATCGGTCCCCGACTTCACTGTTGATCCGGTGATCGGCGCGAAAGATCAGATCATCGTTCATGCCGGGAGCGATATACAGGGGACTGGGGGCTATCCGGTTGACCCCTTGAATGACTGCGCTGAAATCACCGCCTTGCAGGATGTTGGGACGACAACCACGTTTGACGTGCGGCTTCGCAAAGCCTCGGGTGCGATCTATCGCGTTGAGGGACGCTACGTATCGGGCAGCGGCAATGGACCGAACCAATGGTACGCAGAAGCAAAGGACAAGACGCTTGCAGGAACCCTGACCCTGACGGACACCAATGGTGGATGCAGTGTCGCTGATTCGGAGAATGATCCTGCGGCTGATCCGCCCCGCCTTTACTGCGTCACGGCAGACGACGGAAAAGGCGACGTCAGCTTCAATCTCTATGGCGTCGATGGCAACTTTTCGTGGACAATTACTCCTGGCGAGGATTCAGGTCTATTGACCGGCGGCAACTCGTATTCTGCATCCTTCGGCGATCTTGAGGAGGGACCGCACACGCTTACAGTCACGGGGACAGGCGGATTTGTGCGCAGAATCGATTTTTCCATCATTCGGCTAGAACTCAAGGCGTCGAACGGACTGACGAGCTCTGCTGCCGCCGCCACCGTCAATGCTGGTACGTCGTCAAGTCCAAAGACACTACTGGCAGGAATGCACTTCTATTGGCCGGCTGCGGATATGCTGGCTGCCCATATTGACTTGAGCGCATACTCAAATGGGGAACTGACGGAGCAGCAGTTCCCGGACAACGATGTTCCGGTTTGGACAGTCGAAGGGCCAGTCCCGGGAAACTTCGATGGCAACCAGCCAAACGCTGATCGGAAGAAGACAGGCACCAACGTATCGTTCTATGCCGCAAAGGAGGGGCTTTACACCTTAACGTGTGCTGTAAAGAAGACCGCGATCAAGACGATCAAGGTGTACGTTGCTTATCCGCGTATCAACGAGTATCCAGAATACATGTTTGCCAATACTACGACGCGCATTCCGCTGGGCTTCACTATAATGGGTGCCGGCGGAAACAACGTTAAGGTAAAGGATGGTGGCATAAACGAGTTCAGATTGCGGTACTTCTCAAACACGTTCAACATGTACCTTGACCTTACCTACGATAACAACCTGGATAAGTTCGCGCCGACTTGGGACGACACTGAGTCGAAGAACGGAACCTCCGCCTCATACAAGGTGGTCTCCAAAGCGAGCCCCCTGGTGAACATGGAGATTCCCCACACCGCTGGCTTGTACAGTCGCACTTGCCTGAGCCTGACATGTGAGGCACTTCTTGTGATCGGTGAGGAGGAAACGAATTACTGCTGGCTCCCTCCAGCAACGCTGGAAGATGTCAAAGATATCAAACTTGTGGACAAGCGGTGGCAAGTCATCGAGATCGGTACAGACAAGACTGTGAGTAACCACTACGCATGCCTTACAGGAACGGGGCGATACTACCACTTGGCCTCGGACGATAACGACTACGAATGCGCAGGAACAAGTGCATCGACTGGTGAAAATGGCACGTTCGTTGCAGGATCAGATGAGCGCTATGACGGGGTGAACTATCACTACCACTATGGTGACACGAGTACGACGCTGTTCGGCCCGCGTGGATTCGACGAGGAGCCGGCTGCCGGGTGCGAGGGAGACTACGCCGTCGCAGGGATGACGAAGGAAATGGATAGCGATGGACTGGTAGTGGAGGCCCGTCTGTACGACGACGGCGACCTGTGGTCAGACGACGAGGAAGAGTATCTGGCAAAAGCCTTGGGCGGTGGTATCTCGTCAGTTGCGACTGTCGCTTACAAGAGACGTACCAGCGATTACTTCGGCATATTCTACGACCTCCGCGCTGCGGGGCAGGAGGGAAATATCTTCCCGAGAGTTCTTCCAAATGCGCAATGGCGGCTCCACCTTACCGCAGAGGCAACGAGTTGGGCGGGACAATATGGCGGTGCCGCATTGAACGACGCTGGTTTAGCTCTCGCGTTGGCTGGCGGCGCACTACTCATGGCGCCCAATCCTCCCGCGTGGGCGGTTGTCGCTGTTACGGTAGGTGGCATCGTGGTGTCCGGCGCGAATGTGCTGAACGACATTGATGGGTGGACCAGCTATGGCGACCAGAAGGCCATAGCGGTAGTCAGGTACGCATTGGGGACCGTCCACTGGAGTAGCGGCCAGATCAGCACGAACTACACAAGCGCGTCAGGGGCAGGTTCGGACACGCTTGTGAACTATGGGGCTGACGGGGCCTTAGCGCCTGCGGCCACGAGCGGCATCCATGTGGTAGTCGGTGACCAAGTGCGATGCGGCTTTGAGACGGAGGCGACCGCCCAGAATGCGTCGTATGAGTGGGAATCGACCCCTGATGTTATCGGTCGGCTAACGCTGGAGCGAAGCCAGGGCAGCAATGACTTGAGGAGCATCTCCTATGAGTGGAAATAGGCAATTGACGGCGACCGCATTCGTAATCTGCGTGGTCCTGGGGCTTTGTGGGCCTGCCCAGTGCGGTCAGGTGACGATTTCGGGGACCGTTACCGTAGATGGCGCTAAATCAGGAGGCATGACGCTGGAGGCAGTATCGACCAAGGGTCAATTGGCCACGGTAACGGTGGCAAAGGATGGCCGGTACACTGTAACAGTTGACGTGCCAGAAGTCACCCCTCTGGCGTTGCGGCCATTCGACGATAGAGCGTGGGGCACTCAGGCCAAGGGTACACTCATGGGGCAGGCGGTCGCGCGAGTCTCCGATAAGGTGCGCAGCATTACGCTGGATGTACAACTCAGGTCCGTAGCAATGACGGCACGCACCATCCGCGTTCTAACTGAAAAAGGCAACCGACCAGTCGCAGGTGTGCCGGTTCAATGCAAGGTGGAAATCTTATATCCCAACTCTTCGGAGATTCCTTCTCAGGCAGCGCAGTGGATGGCTGAAACTGCAGACGACGGTTCGTTCTCGGTCCGCGTGCCCGAACGAGAGTCGGGGTCGTTCGCGTTTACACTCGATGCCGCCGGAAAAGGGAGAGACCTGGCGCGTTACCTTGGAAGAAAGGAAGTAAGCTTTGAGGCTTTGCGTGATGCGCCCGCTCTCGCGTCATGGGTCGTGAAGCGAAACGCTCTGTCGATGGCAATCCGGTTCACGTGGGATGAGAACTTCTCACGGGAGGCGTTCCGCCCGGACGTGGGCGGCGCGATCTTTAGCCACACCGTCGTTGTTCGTGGTCCCGTTCGTAAAGAGACCGTGATGAATTCAGAAGGGGTGGCCCAATTCTACGGGCTTCCACCAGGTGAGTACGCAGTCGAATTGGCGGAAGCAGGAAAAGTGGTCTACAAGGTGACTAAGGCCCCCAAGGCGGTTACAATATCTCCAGAAGGCGATCCCGCCGCAGAAGTCGAGATTTCGGTAGTTCCGGTAAGGACTATCGCACTGTTCGGGAGAGTTCTTGACTCGTCGGACGGTTCGCCGGTTTCCGGGGCGGTCGTGATGGCTGCTAGTTCTATGGTGAGGACTGCAAAGGACGGCAGATTCCATCTTGAGGGCGTTCGAGAAAATTCCGACCTGACCATTGAACACGCTTCGTACCCCCTTACGCATTTCAAGATCGCCAAAGCCGGCGATCAGGGGGACATCAAGATCACAGCATTTCCATCCTTGAGCGGGATTGTGCTGCAAGGAACTAATGAGTCTGGTGTGCCTTATGCCGTGCTGGAATTCAGGCGCAACAATCGACTCGTGAAAGCGGTTGCTGACGAAGAAGGCCGCTACGCCACGAACCTCCCTCCTGGGAAATACCAACTTTCGATAAAACAGCGGTATCAACCCGAAAAGGGAAAGCCAATTCCCGCTGGCGCTCCGAAGGTGTCTGTGTACGAATCGGTGCTCGACATGCCCGCAGAAGGGCTCAAGAGGGATTTTCGTGTTAGTGGCGTTGGTAAGCTGGTTATCAAGCTTGCGGCCGAGGGCGTTGGCGGAAATGATGGTGCTCGGAGCCTCATCGTGTGCCTCTTGAAACTGCCCGACAACAAGATCGCGGCATCGTGTTCAGTCGATGCCGGTAAGAAGGAAGCGATCCTCGTTGCAGCGGAGGGTCGCTATCAAGTGCTGGTGGCGCAGAATGAACAGCAAGGCCAGCTTTGCGGCGAATCTGTAGTGGCCGTCGGTTCGGTGAAAGAGGCCACAATCAGCCTGGGCAAGTGGATGCCGATTCAGGTGACGGCTGATGGAACGGTCAAGGTCGGAAAGCAGTGACCGGCTACATGCCGCGACATCAGGGAATGGATGCAGGCAGTTTTGGCGTGTGGAATGTCGGGCATCCATAAGCTGGATACGAGAGAAGCTGCCATGTTGCGACCGCTGAAATATGTGCTTCTTGGTTGCTGCATTGCGGTGTTGCAGAGCACCCGGGTTACGGCTGGCCAGACCATTGTTGTCGCTGCCGATTGCGACGTGACGGCTCAGATTGTTGGTGAATGGCGAGATGCTCTGGCAACGCGAGACAGGAAGCAATTGAGCGATGTCGTCATCGAGGTCGGAAGGCAACGAAAGCCGGGAGCGGCCGTGTCGCATCTCGTCGAGTGCTGGATGTCCCGCGCTCACTGGACGGAGTCTGTCCCTTCCGATCAGTACACGTGGAATGACGATGGCATCCACATTACGTATCTCGCTGGGCAGGTGCGGATTCTGCTTGTTGTGCCGCCGCACGGCTCCCAAGCGGCCATGACACTTCAAGAAATCGGCAAGGGGATGCAGTTGGTCCGAGAAGGCGACGCGCCAAACGACGTGCCGTTTGATTCAGCCTGCTACCTAGCATGGAAGAACCATCCAGATTGGGTGAAACGTACCCTCGTCCAAGAATGTATGCTGATAGATTCGGCATCGGAGTTCTTTCGAGCCTTCCGAAGGGATTTCGCGCCTTGTAAGGACAGGGACAACCTTGTCAAGACCCTGAATAGCAGGCCGAGACAGGTTGGTTTCGTCGCGTATGGTCCTGAAAGCGATTTGGATAGGAAGCCGGAGTTGCGGTGTGTGCCGATAGCACGGCGAGTTGGGTGGAGTCCTATTCGTCCCAGGTTGGAGCCGATCATTCAACTGGATTACCCGTTGGCAACATGCCTCCTGATCCGCAGGAGGACCACGGATACCGTCTCAGCCAACTTCTGCGAATTTGCCGTGAGTGAAGCAGGCGCGAAGATTGCAGAGAAATACGGGCTTGTAACGCCGTGGCGGCACACATGGTATGAGGCGAATCGCCGCTTGAACGATGTGCAAGCCGGCAGAGGATTGCCAATAAGCGTTTCGGCGCAGGCAGGCCGGGAGAAGTTGATGAAGGACTTGTCGATAGAGTTCGTCAAGGCCAAGGCCGCGGTGCAACTCAAGTTCCAGAAGGCCGGCACGCTCGACGAGGTGGTCGAAAAGCTCAACGAAGGAATGACAGTAGTTTCAAGTTCGGCGGAATTGCTATAGGTGAACGCAAGGCTCCTCGTGTAAATGACTTATGTTACTAGGTCATTGCACGGAGGATGCCATGCGTTCAGGGACGAATTGTATCGTAAACAGCGGGCAAGTCTACTCATGGTCGTTGGGATTGTTGCTCCATGCGAAGCTGGTCAAGGATCACGGCTGGAAATGCTCTGCCGCGATCGTGCTGAGCATCGCGCTTCGCGCCGCCGCCCGGTGCATTTCCATCAACGCCGCCTGCCGCGACTTGAGCAAAGCGCCGTCCGTTCAAGCTGTGCTGACAGCCTTGGACGAAGGCTTGCCCAAAACATCGATGGTTTTGGAACGACGGCTGAACGACGCCTTGATCGACCCACTGCCCAAACGCATGCGCCGTCGGGCATGGAATGTTGCCATCGACTGGCACTTGCAGCCCTACTATGGGGAGCCGTTCCAAAGCCGCAACGAACTCTACTACGGCAAGCCGAAGCTCGGGACCGCGCGGTTTCACGCTTACGCTTCGGTCTGCATCGTCGAGTACGGACGGCGTTACACGTTGGCTCTGACCTGGGTGCGACGCCACGAGTCGATGGTTCGCGTGCTGCGTCGGCTGGTGGCGAGCATCCGCGACATTGGCGTGACAATCAGGCGTGTGCTGCTGGATCGCGCGTTTTTCAGCGCGGCAGTCGTCGCGTTTTTGCAGGAGGAAAAGCTCCCCTTCGTGATGCCGGTGGTGATTCGTGGGCGTGCCCCAAAAAGAGGCAAACCGCTGACCGGCCTTCGCTGGATCAAGCGTCAACCGGCGGGCTGGTATCCGCACGTGATGAAACACGAGAAGCAACCGCTGAAGATTTCGGTATGCGTTGGTTATCGCCGACACCGCGACCGCAAGGACAGAAAGCAGCGGCATCAGAAGTTACTGTTTGCGGCGTGGCGCGTGCATGGCTCCCCCACCGCAATCCGCGAACTGTATCGTCTGCGGTTCGGCATCGAGACCAGTTTTCGGCAAATGCGACAATCGCGAATCTCCACCTGCACGCGGAATCCTCGCCTGCGGCTGTTCTTTCTGGCCGTCGCCGTGATTCTGCGGAATCTTTGGGTGTGGATTCATCACACTCGCCTTGCCGAGGGATCGGGCGACGCGCTGACGCTTCGCCTGGAACTGTTGCGATTCAAACGAATGCTCGACTGGATCGTCCGCGAAATCGTCGCCCTATTTCACGACGGCTCAATACCTTGCGTCGCTCAGCCGCCGTAAACCAAACTTGAAACTACTGAATGACCGATTTGCTGCTGATGGACGGGCCGCTGCCTGAAGAAGCAAGTCGGAAGATAGAAGGCGAGGGGAAGGAAGTTGCCCTCATCCCGGCCCTCTCCCAAGGGGAGAGGGAGAAGCCTACGCCGCAATCCCCGCGGATCATCGAACTCGGCCGGATGGCGGCGGGCATCATCGTACACCCGGAGAACCCGCTCGAATCACTGC
>CAZTVU010000210.1:0-8601 GCA_964617025.1 uncultured Planctomycetales bacterium
CGGAAAAGCGAAAAACACGTTCGGAGGGCCGTATCGGGAATACACCTGCGGTGCGATCGTGAGTGCACTCCATCACCAGACGTTTTTCGTTTTCTCGCTCTCTCGTTTTTTCGTTTTCCAGCGTTGGCGTATGCAACGCTGGGGTTCAGTCCCCGTCCCGCTTCGCCGGCTGGTTGCGCGCAGGCCCTTCCGGGTACAATCGCGGTATGGCCCTGCCGATCGTCGCCATCGTCGGACGCCCCAACGTCGGGAAGAGCTCGCTGCTGAACTGCCTGGCGCGCAGGCGAATCAGCATCGTCGACCCCACGGCGGGGGTCACGCGCGACCGCGTCAGCGCCATCCTCGACATCGATGATGTGTATTTCGAACTGATCGACACCGGCGGCTACGGCATCGAGGACCGCGACGGCCTGACCGAACACGTCGAATCGCAGATCCAGTACGCGGTCGCCTCGGCCTCGCTCGTCCTGTTCGTGGTGGACGCGCGCGAGGGCGTTACGCCGCTGGACCGGCAGGTGGCGGTGCTCCTCCGTACACGAAAGGTCGACGCCATCCTCGTCGCCAACAAGGTCGACGATCCGCACGGCATTCGAGACCTCGGCGAGCTGAACCGGCTCGGCTTCGGAGAACCGTTGCCCGTGTCCGCCCTTCATGGGCGGGGACGGGCGGAGCTGATGGACCGCATCCGCTGCCGGATCCTGCCGCTGGCGGGCGAGCGGCCGGCGGATCCCGTCCTCCGGTTCGCCATCGTCGGGCGGCGCAACGTGGGCAAGAGCACGTTCATCAACTGCCTCGCCGGCGAAGAACGGGTGATCGTCAGCGAGGTGCCGGGGACGACGCGTGATTCGATCGACGTCCGTTTCGTCAAGGACGGCCAGACGTACGTCGCCATCGACACCGCCGGCGTGCGCAAGCGGAGCCGCATCGCCGACAGCGTCGAATTCTACAGCTTCTCCCGCGCGGCCCGATCGATCCGCCGGGCGGACCTCGTGCTCTTCTTCATCGACGCCACGGCCCCGATCAGCGAGGTCGACAAGCGGCTGGGCGGCCACATCGCCGAGCAGTACAAGCCGTGCGTCCTGGTCATCAACAAGTGGGACCTCGCCAAGGGCAAGGCCGACAGCGAGGCGTACGGGGACTACCTCGCCACGATGCTGCCCCAACTGGACTATGCGCCGATCGCATTCGTGACGGCCCGGGACAAGCGCAACGTGCAGTCCACGCTGGACCTTGCGAAATCGCTGTTCAATCAGGCGTCGACGCGCGTGCCGACGGCCGCGCTCAACGAGGCGATCGGCGAGATCCTCGCGGAGCGCCTCCCGTCGCCCCGGCGGGGCAGTGCGCGGCCGCGGATCTATTACGGGACCCAGATCGGGGTCCTGCCGCCGACGATCGTCCTGTTTGTCAACAACGCGGCGCTGTTCCGACCGGAGTATCAACGTTTTCTGACGAAACGGCTTCGCGAGCGCTTGCCGTTTGCCGAGGTGCCGATACGATTACTGATGAGGCCCCGGCACGGACGCACGCAGCCCGACCCGGGCGACGAGACCCGCGGCGGCGGCCGAACGCCGGCCGCGTCCCGCCGGAAGACCGAGGCCAGTCATGAGCATTGAGTTTCACTGCGACCATTGTGCCAAGCTGATTCGCGCCCCCGACGAGGCCGCCGGCCGACGCGGCAAGTGCCCCAACTGCCAGCAGAGCGTATACATCCCGACGCCGCCGGACCGCATCGAGGAGATCCCGCTCGCCCCGCTGGATGACGAAGAAATCCGCAAGCGGGAGCAGCTGGAGAACGAGTCACGGCGGATTCAGCGCGAGCTGCTCGCCGACCGCCGGCCGCCGCCCGATCGGGCCGCCCCGTCGGCCGCACCCGAATCGGCGATGCCCGGTCAGATCGCGTCGGACGACGACATCCAGGACCTCGTGGTCGACTACCTGCTGCTCATGCGGAACTCGGAGCTGGTGCAGGCGGAGGACATCCTGGCCCGGCTCGTGAAGGCGAAGGCCGCCGCCATCCGGGTCGTGGACCGCCTCGCCGCGGACGCCGTCCCCCCGACCGCCCTGGCCGACGTACCGCCCCGGTTATACCTCGGCTTCCTGAAGAACCTGCGCTCGCAACTGCGTTAGGGCGATACGAGTCGTGCCCGCGGGCCGGCCGACGACGGCGCGGCATTCAACCCGGCCTCCGGGCCGAGGGCGCACGGGTGTCCGATCGAAAGACCTCGCAGCACCGCCCGGCATTCGTCCGACCCGAGGCCGACCTCCCGAAAGACGCCGGCGAGGACGTTCGCGTCCGTCCGATCGAAGTCCTCGGGGCGGACCGTGATCACAAGACCGGCCATGTCCATCACCCCGGGGCTCAGGAGGATGCGGGCCTCGCCGTCGGCGAAATAGCACGCCGGTCGGTGCGCGGCGCGAGGGAAGACCATCGCGGCCCAGCGGTCGTCGGCATAGCGGACGAGAAGGTTGAGCATCGGTTCGCTTTGCGACTCCGCCCGCGGCAACCGCGAGATCGCGCCTCGAAGGGCGTCCTCGACCTCGGCCAAGTCGCCGCCGGTGACGCTGATCACGCATCGCGATCGGCGGGCGGGATCGTCCGAATCGGCCAGGAGCCGAACGTGTGTGGTCCGGGTGAGGACGACCTCCGCGAGAACGACTCCGTCCTCCAGTCTCTGCTCCATCGGCACTCGGCCCGCCGGCGCCGCCTGAAAGTGCATGTGATCGGGGGCGGACGCCCCGGCGCGTGGGCCGTTGTAGAAGATGGTCCACGCCGGCCCCAGCTCTTCGGCGAGGCCCAGGCATTCACCCAGTCGCGGCCCGATCTCCTGAGGCACATGACCCTCGTGCACCACCGTCAGGTGCCCCGGCACGATGGGGGCCGGGTTAACCAGCAACACCCAGGCGCCGTGGCGCAGGCCCTCCTGTTCCGGGGGCGAGTTGGCCGCGCACAGGAAGCACGGCCGCGACGCAATCGCCGAGGCGTGGGTGTTCGCCAGGCTGCTCGCCGCGCGGCCCGGATTGTACTGCACCTCCACCGGCCAGGCATTCAACGCCACCGTCTTTCGCCGCACCTGGTCGAGCATCGCCACGCCCTGGGCAAGCCGCGGCCAGGCCGCCTGCTGCTGGGCCAGCAGCGCGCGGCACCGGTCCGACAGGGAATGCAGGTCCCCCCCGAGGGCGAAGGGCCGAAGCCTCTCCACGTCGATGATCTTCTTATCCCACATGCTTGTTGAACTGCTGGCGGGCCATGATCTCCAGGGTACGCAGCCGGTCCTTGTACGTGTCGTAGCGATTGGCCATGTCGGTGGCGAGGGCGGCGTCGGTGTTCCCCTCCCAGCGTCGGCACAGATAGATCGGATCGTAGATCCGGCCGACCTCATACTGCCGCGAGATGCGGAGCGTCAGCGCGTAGTCCTCGCCGTAGCTGACGTTCGGCATGAGGAGCGATCGAAAGACCGCCGTGTCGAACGCGCGGGGGGCGCCCGCGCCGTTGACGCGCAGCAGGTTGTTCCGGCCGTTGTCGCGCGACCACTCGCGATGGTCGATCACGCCGGGAGGAAGCTCCTCGAGGTTGAAGTTCACGACCTGATACGAGCCGACCACCATCGCGTACGGCCCGCCGCGCAAAACGTCGACGACCTGCTGCAACGTGTTCGGAGACGAGTACAGGTCGTCGGAGTCAAGCTGGACGACGTAGCGCCCGCAGTGCTCGCTCAGCACGCCGTGATTCCAGCAACCGCCGATGCCGAGATCCCGCCGTTTCGGGACGAGGTGGTGCACGTTCGGGTTCTTGGCCGCCAGGTCGTTCAGGATCTGGGCGGTGCCGTCGGTCGAGTGGTTGTCCACGACGATCAGGTTGAACGGGAAGTCCGTCTTCTGTTCGAGGACCGACTGAACCGCGTCGGCGATCGTCTTCGCCCGGTTACGGACGGGGATCATCACGCTCGCCAGGACCGGAAATCTTCCCTTGGGCTCCGGGACGGGCGCGAACTTCGGCTCGAGGTACGCCCCGATGCGGCGAAGGTGCTCCGTAACCACCTTCTCCATCGCCCGCTGGACGTCGTAGTTCCGCGGATCCACATAGTCGAACTGCTTCTCCCCGGTCGGGCGGACATCCGGCTTGCCCATCGTGTAGAGCGGCTCGGGGATGCGGATCGGCAGCCGCCGCAGCGACATCTTCAACCGAAGCTCGTAGAACCCCGACCACGGCGAGTCGGACAGGGGGCCGTATGTGTCCATGGATTCAAAGGCCGCTTGCCGCGCAATCCCGATCACCGGCCCGAAGTCGAATGTGTCGCGAACACTGCCGACCTGGTAGTCGATCGTGGGATGATCGACCACCTGACCGCCCTTTCGCTCCCGATAGTCGGAGTAGACCCAGCCCGCGCCCGTGTCCTGCAACACGGCCGCGAACCGCTCGAGCGTATGGGGCCCCAGTTCCAGCTCGGCATCGGGAGCGGTCCAAAGGATGTGATGACTGCGAACGGCCGCCAGGGCGAGCATTACCGTTTCGCCGGACAGCGGCCTCTCGCCGCAGAGCACGTGGATCTTCGGATCCGGCGACGGAGTCGCCTGAGGGCAGATCACCACGACCTGCTGAACCAACGGGTGATCCAGCAATTCTTCGAGCGTTTTATCGACAACGAACTGACTGCGTGGCCAAATCACCGTGAACATCGGTACCGAGCCCCAGGGCCTGCGGAATTATATAACGCCCCCTATAGTGTACCCGAAAAGGCGGATAGGGCAAGGGGGCACCCGAGCACTTGAAATGCGTTCGGACGCCGATTCATATACAGGCAGTGTCTCAAACGCGTGAGATCTCAAGAGCGAGGTGACCCACGACTTCGTCAAAGAGCCATGCAGGTCGGAACAGGAGCCGTGACGCCGCTCGACCGCCGGCCCCCGCATCGCAATCGACCACGATGATCGCCGGCGTCGTCCTGTGCGCCGGCCGCGGGTCGCGCATGGGGAACACGCCGCGGCACAAGGTCTGCCTGCCCATCGCCGGCCGGCCCGCCGTGGTGCGGCTGATCGACACGCTTCGCGCCGATGGAGTGGATCCGTTGATCGTGGTCGTCGGCCATCGCGCCGGCGACGTGGTCGAGACGATCGGCTCGGCGCACCCGAATGTGACATTCGTCTACCAGCGGGATCGGCTGGGCACGGGACATGCCGCCCGAATCGGTATCGACGCCCTGTGTCGGCTGGGCTACAGCGGCCCCGTGCTCGTGACGATGGGTGACAAGTGGCTCGAAACGGGACTCGTCCGCAAAGCCATGCGGCGGTTCGCGGCCGCGCGAGCGCATCTGCTGGTGGTGAGCACGCCCAAGCAGCCCGGCAGCTCGTCCGGTCGGCTCGTCCGGGGCCGTGGCGGCATCATTGGAAACGTCGAACGCCGCGACATCGAGAAGGCGCGTGTGTTGCGCGACTGGCTCGCCCTCACGACCGAGGGCGACACGTTGCCGCGGCGAACGCTTCGTCAGATCGGCCTTCAGCGCATTCGGCCCGCGACCAAGCTCTGGCGCGCGATGGGGCCGCTCGCGCGGTTTTCGCGAGGCGGTGGGAGCGTTCGCGCCTCCGAACTGCGGCAGGCGATCCGCGAGGCGGGCACGCTGATCCGCGTCGGCGGCGTCGGACTCGACCCGGACGAGGTCGAGCGTCGCAGCCCGACCGTGAATCAGTCGGTCTACCTCGGGACCACCGACGTCTTTCGAACTGCGCTGCAGCGCATCGGCCGGGCCAACGCCCAGGATGAGTATTACCTCACGGACGCCATCGAGATCGTGGCGGCGATGAGCGACGGCGCCGGGCGTCCGACGGCGGCGCGGGTCGTCGAATACCGGCTTCCGCGAGCCGATGACGTCATGGCCTTCAACACGCGGAGCGAGCTCCACCGCATCGAGGAGAAGGTCCGCCGCGCCGAAGCGACGCGTGCGAGCCGTTCCGACGGGGACGCCGAACTCCGCCGGGTGTCGCGGACCCCGCAGCAGTGGCTTGAACTCCTCGGCCCGCGCTCGCCCGAGGGCCGGCGGCTCGTCGCACGCACTTACGGAGCGGACGGCCGTCTTATCCCGGAGCGCCTGCGGGCGCTGCGAAAGGTCGTGCGGCTGTTCGCCCGCGCCTACGGACGGGACCGAAAATGCTTCCTCGTCCGCGCGCCGGGCCGCGTCAACCTGATGGGCCGGCACATCGACCACCAGGGTGGGCACGTCCACGCGATGGCCCTCGACCGGGAGATCATCCTGGCCGTCGCGCCGCGGACCGACGACGTGATCCGCCTGGTCAACGTCGACGCGGTCACATTCCCGCGGCGCGAGCTGGTGCTCAGCGACTGGGCGGACGCACTGCACACCGACGACTGGCTGAACGTCGTGGACGGCGAGGCCGTCCGCACCCACCTGGCATCGACCGCCGGCGACTGGAGCAACTACATCCTCGCCTCCGCCGTATACCAGCAGCACCGCCACCCCGGGCGCCGCCTTCGCGGAATGGACGTCGCGATCAACGGGAACGTGCCGATGGCCGCGGGGCTATCGAGCAGTTCGGCCATGGTCGTCGCCGGCATGGAGGCGGTCTGCGCCGTCAACGGGATCCGGGCCGGACCGTCCGAGATCGTCGCCTGGTGCGGGCAGGCGGAGTGGTTCGTCGGGTCGCGCGGGGGCAGCTCGGACCAGGCCGCCATCCGGCTCAGCCGCGCCGGCTTCGCCGCGCGGATGAGCTTTCACCCGTTCCGGCTCGAGCGGTATGTGCCCATTCCGTCCGATGCGTCGGTGCTGATCGCGTACAGCGGTGAGCATGCGGTCAAGAGCGCCGGCGCTCGCGACCGTTTCAACGAGCGCGTCGCGTGCTACCGGCTCGGGCTGATGCTCCTCCAGCGAAAGCACCCGAAGCTTGCCGCGCGACTCGAGCACATCCGCGACCTTTCGCCGACGCGCCTCGGCATCGACGCGCGGGAGGTCCTGCGGCTCCTCCATACCCTGCCGGAGCGCATCGACCGACGCGAACTCGTGCGTCAACTCGGGCCCGAGTACGCCGAACGCCTCGAACGCGTCTTCGGCTCCCATCGGGAGCCCGCCGACGGATACACCATCCGCGACGTCGTGGCCTACGGGATCGGCGAATGCGAACGGGCCCGCGTGGCGGCCGACTACCTCGACCGGCGAAACCTGGCGGCCTTTGGCGCATTGATGCTGATCTCGCACGACGGCGACCGCATCCACGGCCGACCGGCATTCGATGTCCGCCTCGACGCCGCCGGCCCCGGGCACACCACGCCGCCCGCCGGCGCGGTGGCGGCCCTCGGAAGCTCCGACGGCGCCGTTCCGCTCCACCTGCTTGCGGGCGCCTACGCGTGCAGCACCCGGAACATCGACCGCCTCGTGGATGTTGCGCGCGCCGTGCCCGGCGTCTACGGCGCGCAGCGCGCCGGCGCCGGCCTCGGCGGATGCGTAATGATCCTGGCAAAGCGCGCCGCGGCGGTTCGCGTGAAGGCGGCCCTCGCCACGGAGTACTATCGCCCGCTGGGCATGACCCCTGCCGTCTGGGAGGTGCGATCAGTCGCCGGCGGCGGCATCATCCGCCCATGATTTCCGCTCGCAGCGGCCACACGCGATGTGCCGCGAGGCGCGTCACGGGCCGGGGGCAACGGCCCGCCAGTCCTCGTCTCGCAGCAGGCGCTCGAGCGCGGGTGCGGACCGCGCGCGCCGGGCGATCGTCGCGTCCATCGCCACCGCTCGGCGCAATGCGGCGACGCCTCGCGCTGATTGACGCGGGCGAGACACACCGCCTGCGCAAACGGGATCTCGGCCCGCTGCGGCGACAACCGCGCGGCCTCCTCCAGTCGCTGGAGCGTCTCTCCGATCTTGCCGATCGACGCCAGTGCCACCGCCGACGCCTCCCACGCCGGGCCGAACGCCGGATCGACCGCTACCGTCTGATCGAAGAGCGGAACGGCCTTGTCTGCGTTGAGGCGGCGAAGCTGCACGATCCCGCGCCAATAGAAGCCCTCCGGTCGGTTCGGCCGGTTGGACGCCAGCCACTCGAACTGGCGGTCGGCGTCGTCGAGCCGGCCGACATGAAACAGGGAGCGGCCGAGCCACACCCGCGCCTCCACGTCCGTCGGGTCGGCCGACACCAGCGGCTCCAGCAACTGCACCGCTGCGACGTGATCGCCCCGGCGAGCCTGCAACTCGCCGCGCAGCCGCCGCGCCTCGCGGTCCGCTGCGGACAACAATTCCAGCAGCGAGGCCGCCTCCGAAAGCTCGCCGGCAGCGAGCAGCGACCTCGCCAGGGCGCGCCGCGCGGTATCCACCGTCGCCGCCGCATCCACGTCCGCCAAGTCCCCGCGCTCGATCGCTTGTTCGTGCCAAGCTCCTCGGAGCCCGGCGCCATGTCGATCGCTTGTTCGAGGCGGCGCAGGTTCGACCGCACGCCGTTCCGCGAATCGCCCGACAGGGGTCCCGGCCCGGCAGCGGCCAACATGGTCCGCAGGGCGGCCAGGGCCGCCCTCGCCCCGCCGTCGTCAGCCGCCGGACGCGATCGGGGCGCGGATGCGCCTCCTGTGGGTCTCGTCGCCGCCGGCGGCGGGGTGCCGGTCCG
>CAZTVU010000211.1:0-8560 GCA_964617025.1 uncultured Planctomycetales bacterium
TCGCCCTTCGGCCGAGGTTCGCGGAGAGCCGCCTCCTCGCGGCGGCCCGCTCGGCGATCGACGAGGGGGACCTCCGGAGGGCCCTCCCGGCGATCGAAGCGGCGCTCGCGGCCGTTCCCGCTCGCGCGCTTGACCCGCGGCTTCTCGAGGGCGCGGGAGACCTGGCGCTCGCGGAGGGGCTCGCCGCCGAAGCGATTCGCCTCTATCGGCTTGCAGCCGAGCCTCCCACGAGCTTCGCGCCGCTCCACAAGCTCGGGCTCACGCTCCTCGCCGCCGGTCGGGCGGATCCCGCCCCGTTCGAGGCGGCGCTCGCGGTCGCGCCGGCCGATCTCGACCGCGACCTCTACGGCCGCGGGATCGAGTGGCTTCGCACCGGACGGCTGGACCTCGCCTACGCGGCCCTCCGGGAGGCGGGGCGCGGCACCGGCTTCGAGCCGGCAAAGGCCCGCGACGGCCTGACAACGACCAAGTGGTGCTCCACGGGGGCCGCGCGGACGCACTGGCTGGCGTATGACCTCGGCGCGACAAGCAGCATCCTGCACTTCGTCGTCCGGCACGCCGGCAGCGGCGGCGAGATGCGCGAGATGAACACGAGGGCGTTCACGATCGAATCGGCCCCGACCCTCAGCGGCCCGTGGACGGTGCAGTTCACCGGCGACAACCCCGACCAAACGGACTCGACCACATTCGCCTGCAACCCGGCCACGACCGCGCGCTGCGTCCGGCTCCACATCACCGACCCCGGCGTGGACAACTACGCGCGGATCTATGAGTTTGAGGTCTGGGGACCGGCGGAGTTCATCGTGGAGAGCCGGACCGGCGGCCGCAACTACGCCGGCTATTCCGAAGTCGGGGCGCTTTCCAACAGCACGGCCAAGAGCGGCGCGGACGGGACGACCGCCGGCATCGGCACCCGCTGGGGCAGCATGGATCGCGACGGCGCCGGCGTCAAAAAGGCCGCGTTCGCCTTCACGCCCGAGACAACCGGGCTTTATGAGGTCTTCGCCACCTGGCCGGCATCCACGAACGCCGGCAGCGCCGTCGAGCACGTCGTCACGCACGCCGGCGGCGCGACAAGCCTGCTTGTCGACCAGAACAACACCAGCAACCCCGGCGGCGCGAACAACTGGAATTCGCTCGGCCAATACTACCTCTACGCCGGCACCGCGTACTCGGTCACGCAGACAAACGAGAACTACCCGCAGCCCGGCTACATCTTCCGGGCGGACGCGGTCAAATGGACGCTGATCAACCCCTCGCAACCGCCCCCCGATGCCCGGTTCACGGCCGCCCCGACGAGCGGCAATGCCCCGCTTGCCGTCCAGTTCACCGACCAATCCATCGGCACGATCACCTCGCGGCTCTGGGATTTCGGTGACGGCCACACAAGCACGGCGACAAGCCCCGCCCATACGTACGAGGTGCCCGGCGTGTTCACGGTGTCGTTGACGGCGACGGGGCCGGGCGGAACGGACACGGAGACGAAGGTGGCGTGTGTGACCGCGCTGGCCGTGCCCGGCCTTCCGCTTCTTCAAAACGGGGATTTCTCTCAAGACCTTGACCATTGGACGAAGTGGACGCAGCGGGATTCCGTCGGGGATTTCACGGTCGGCGTATCCGGCGGCCAGGTCCGTTGCTCCGGCTCGAATTACAACGGCGGCATCTACCAGCAGTTCAGCACGGGCGGGCCCGGCACCACGATCATGATCTCCGGCTACTGGAAGAGCGGCCCTGTCATTGCCGCCTCGCAATGGGGAGAGATCATCGTCATTAACGGCCCCCGGCTCCCTGTCGACGGCGTGGACGAGACGCCCGGCGGCAAGGCCGATGACGTACTGATTTTCAAGAACGACACCTGGACGAGCCCCGCAGGCTGGGACGGCCCCATGTCGTCCACGTCGCCGGTGGCCGGCGTCGGACAGTTCGTCGCCGCGAGCGACCGGGCGACCATCATCATCAAGTCCGGCAACAACGGCGCAGGGCCGACGGGCCTCATTGCCGACAGCCTGGACGTTCACATTCGCGATCTCATCGGCGACTTCGACGGCGATGCCGACGTGGACCTGGCGGATTTCTCGTACTTCCAGCTTTGTTTCAACGGACCGAACCGGGCGCCCGCGCACACGGGCTGCGCGAACGCGGACTTTGACGGCGACGGCGATGTCGATCTCGCCGACTTCGCGAGCTTGCAGACGTGTTTCAACGGGCCGAATCGTCCGGCGGCGTGCGAGTAGCCGCGAACGCGGGCGAACCGCGCAAGGAGCAGGTGCTTCGCATGTCCGATGCGGGATCTCAGGGCCGGATGTCCGGGTCGCTTCGGCGCTCCCTCGCCGCCCGCGGCAACCGCATGCAGGCGCGGGTCACGGTGGGCAAGCTCGGCCTGACCGACGCCGTCGTCGCACAGATTCGCCGGGAGATCGAGAGGGCCGAACTGGTCAAGGTACGTTGCGATGTGCCGAGCGCGGCGGATGCGGATCTGGTGGCCCGGGAGATCGCCGCACGGATCCCCTGCCACCTGATTCAGCGCGTCGGCCGGGTGGCGCTGCTGTATCAGCCGCGTCCCGAAGCGGCGTCCGCCGACCCGTGAACCACATTGCGAATGCCTCGCCGCGAGATCGAGGCATGGCAATGATTGGGGAAACACCGCCGACGCGGCTACGGCCCCAAAGGACAGACACGTCGACGCCGGAAGATCGTTCGTGAACGGCCTGCGCGAATGACAAGGCCGGATCATCGCGGGGGTTCTGGTTATCGGATGTCCGCCGTTGACTTTTGAGGGTCGATCTCCAACCATCTAACATGGGCCGAGACGACGGGTCGGCAACGTCCCGATGCGATCCTGACGGACGGCGGGGCGAAGGAAGTAATGGTTATGCGACTCTCCCATTGGCCAGCGATAGTGGTGCTTGCGATCGTCGTCCCGTTGCGCGCCGAGCCCCCCGACCGAATCGACCTTCGCAGCCCGCGAAATCGTCAGCAGCTCGTAGATCGTCTGGCGCGAAGGGACCACGCGGCACAGGCCGCCGCCCGCGCCCTCGCCGAGCGGCAGGGCTGGGCGCCGCGGGGCGTGCGGGACGGCTCCGCATTCGAGCTCATGGCCATCCGGGACGGCCGCGTCTACATGCTGGAAACCGCCAACGCGAACGCGGCGATCTCAACCGCCGCAAACCTCGTCCGAAACACGTCGCCATACCTGGTCGACGGCGCCGGGGTCAGGCTGGGCGTCTGGGACGGCGGGGCCGCCCTCGCGTCGCACCGGGAGTTCGGCACGCGGCTGCAGGTACTCGACGGGGCCTCCCCGATCGATCATGCCACGCACGTGGCGGGCACGATCGGCGCCACGGGGATCGATCCACTCGCGCTGGGGATGGCGCCGGCCGTCTCGATCGACTCCTACAACTGGACCGCTGACACGGCCGAGATGGCCTCGCGTGCAATGTCATACGGCGGCGAGACGGGCAAGATCCAGATCTCGAACCACTCCTACGGCTACCTGTCGGGATGGAGCTGGTCCTTCTCGCCGCCGCGCTGGTATGGAACCTGGGGCAACCGCGAATCAGAGCACTTCGGCCTGTATGAGTCGATCTCCGCGGAGTGGGATTCCATCTGCCACGGCGCCCCGTATTACCTGCCGTTTAAGGCGGCAAGCAACGATCGCAGCGACTCGGCCCCGGCGCAGGGCGCCTCGTTTCAGTATTGGAACGGCGCCGCCTGGACCGTCAAGAGCTACGATGCGGCGACCGATCCGTACCCCGACAACTGGAACAACGGCGGCTACGACACGATCAGTTTCGTCGGCACCGCCAAGAACGTCATGACGGTCGGCGCCGTTAACGACGCCGTCTCGGGCGGCGTCCGCTCGCTCGCCGCCGCCACGATGACGTCCTTCAGCAACTGGGGCCCCACGGACGACGGGCGGATCAAGCCGGACATCGTCGCGAACGGCGTCGGGCTGTACTCCTGCACGGCCGGCGGCAGCGCCAGTTACGGAAGCTCCTCCGGCACGAGCATGGCCACGCCGAACGCGGCCGGCTCGGCGGCCCTGTTGGTCCAGTATTACGGCCGGCTGCTTCCCGGCCAGTACATGCGGGCCGCGACGCTCAAGGGCCTGATCATCCACACGGCCGACGACATCGGAAACCCCGGCCCCGATTACCGCAACGGCTGGGGCCTGATGAACACCCAGGCGGCCGCCGAGCACATCCGCGCACACGCCGCATCGCCCCTGGCCCATCGGATCGTCGAGGCGGCGCTTGACTGGACACACCCCGCCGCCGCGTACTCGTTCGCATGGGACGGTGTAAGTCCCATTCGCGCTACGCTCTGCTGGACGGACCCGCCCGCCTCGGGGCTCACGGGCCTCAATGATCCTTCGCCGCGGCTGATCAACGACCTCGATCTGCGAATCCTTGCGCCCGACGGGAGCACGGTCTTCTCCCCGTACGTGCTCAATCGCACTCAGCCGACGCTGAATGCCGCCACCGGCGACAACACGCTCGACAACGTGGAGCAGGTTCGCATCGCCGCTCCGCCGGCGGTCGGCGTCTACACGGTCCAGGTCACGCACAAGGGAACCCTGTCGGGGAACGAGCAGGCCTATTCGCTCCTGATCAGCGGCCAGAGCACCGCCCACCCCGGAGCCGTCGATCTCGACAAGAGCGCCTATACCTGCGTCGATACGATACGCGTCGAGCTGCGCGACGGGGACCTCGCCGGCCAGGGCACGCACACGGTCGCCCTGACGACCTCTGGCGGAGATGCCGAGGCGGTGGCGCTTGTCGAGACCCCCCCGGACTCCGGAGTCTTCGTGAAGACCCTCGCGACCGCCGACGGCCCGCCGCAGACGCAGGATCAGACCGTGCAGCTCGCCGACGGCCAGGCGGTGACGGTCACCTACGACGACGCGGACAACGGCGCGGGCCAACCGGCCGTCGTGCAGGACACGGCGGCGGCGGACTGTCGGCCGCCCGCCATCTCCGCCGTCGCCATCTCGGCCGTCACGGGCGTGGAAGCGACCGTGACGTTCGAGACCGATGAGGCTGCCGTTGCGCACGTCCGCTACGGCACCGCGTGCGGCCTGCTCGATCAGACGAAATCGAGCACCAGCCCGGGTACATCGCATGGGATCGTCCTTACGGGTCTGCTGTCCACGACGCAGTATTTCCTCGCGGTCGAGGCCATCGATGCGGCGGGCAACACGGCGACGGACGCCAACGGCGGTGAGTGTTACAGCTTCACCACGACAACGCGAACGGACTACTTCACCGAGGAGTTCGCCGCCGCCAACGACCTCAGCTACCAGACGTTGACTCTCCGACCCGATGCGTCCGCCTCGTTGTACCGAGCCTGCCGCGACCCGGCGACCGCCTTCCCGATCGACCCTGCCGGCGGGACCCCGCTCGCACTGAGTGACGACAGCTTCGCGACCGTCAACCTTTCGGACGGCGCGCAGGTATCCCTCTACGGGACGGCCTTTGCGGCCGTCTACGTCGGGAGCAACGGGTACATTACGTTCACGGATCCGGACACGACGTGGCAGGCTACGCTGACGAATCACTTCCGGCGTGCCCGGATCGCGGGCCTCTTCGCCGACCTGGATCCCGGTAGCGGCGGCCAGGTCTCGTGGAAGCAACTGGCCGACCGCACGGTTGTGACGTTCCTGAACGTGCCGGACTATGGCGGCACCGGTGCCGTCAGCTTCCAGATCGAGATGTTTTACGAGGGGACGATCCGCATCACCTGGCTCGGCACGGGCTTTCTCAGCGGCATCGCCGGCCTCTCCGCCGGCGGAGGGGTGCCGGCCGACTACGCCCCCTCCGACCTGACGGCGTACGGCACCTGCCTTGTCGCCGCCGACTTTGACCAGGATGCGGATGTCGACCTTGCGGACTTCGCCCTCTTCCAGGTTTGTTTCAACGGCCCCAACCAGCCCCCGAACCTTTCCGGCTGCGCCGACGCCGACCTTGACGGCGACGCCGACGCGGACCTCGTGGACTTCGCCATCCTCCAGGCCTGTTTCAACGGCCCGAACCGCCCGCCGGCGTGCTGGTAGGGAACGTCGAACACAGAACGATGCACGAGGAGCGCTGGGCCGGGTAGACTACACCTGCAGGATACGAAAGCCGGCGCGTCGGCGCAGCCCTCCTGTTCGCCGATATTATCGGATTGAGAGGCGTAGGCCATAGAATGCAGCGGAATAATGGAGAGTGTAGCAACATTACAGAGTCCTCGCCGTCGCGATCGGCGGATATCGAGCCGCTTTTCGCGTGGTTCGCGTATTTCGCGGTCCCCAAACAGAATCGAACCGCGAAACACGCGGAATACGCGAAAGCCGACCGGAATACCACGGGATCGCGCTGTAATGATGCTACAGTCTCTGATTTCTTGCCCTTTCTGCCCGAAGGCAAACGACCATCATACGGCAAGAAGTCTCTCATTGGGCGATTCCCAGGAACCCTGAGCTATACCCAACTCGCCAAGGCATATCCGAGCCGGGCGGTAACGGACTTGCGTCCGGGGAGGCCTTCGGGCCTCCCGACCCACCCTTCTTCCCCGCCGGTACTGTCCGTCCATGCCTCCACAAACTCCCGCCAGAAGGGCGGAACGAATGGGCTGTCGGCCCCCTTGAGAATGTGGCCAGAATTTCCGGAAAAATGTGGCCATTTTTTCCGGAACGCGCACGTGTGAATGCTTCCGCGAATTCGCGGATGAGCGGCTCCGCCGCTCGTGGTATACTTCGCATCGGGGCCTCCCTGCCCAAGCACCATGGGCTTTCTGTTCATATCCCATATTGCCGGCAAGGCGGCTCCTTCTTGCTTAACGAAACCGGTCACATGCGACCCTCAAAAATGGCAAAAGTCGAGCTACATGCCAATACCGAAATAGAAATACACATGCCTGCACAAGACCGCCCAAAACAACCGTAGCCCCCTGCCCCGTCAACACTTACCTGCTACCCTGAGATGGAACTTCCGGTGAGCGACTTGGGGGGGAAGACGCAGCGATTCGACGGCATTGTGGTCCGGGCCCTGGTACCGGTATACTATGGCTCACGCTTTCGTAGTACTGGCCCTTTTTTAACCCGGAGAAAGAACATGACCCCCATCTTCGAGCTCCTGTTGAGTTTGTCGCTGATGCTGCCGTCGGCCGCTGCGACGCAACCCGCTCGTCCTGAAGATGAGCAGGCGATTCGCCGATCCGCGGCCAAATACGCCGAGGCGTTCAACCGCGGCGACATCGACGCGCTCGTCGCCCAGTACGCCAAGGACGCCAAGTACGACGATGGCACCGGCGAGATGGTCGTGGGCCGCGACGAGATCCGCAGGAAGCTGGAGCAGAACTTCGCCGAAAACCCCGGAGTCAAAATGACCATCGAGGTCAAGTCGATTCGGTTCACGAAGGGCCGGGCCATCGAGATCGGCGTAGCCACGCTCGCACCGAAAGAAGGCGAGCCGACGACGGTTCCCTATCGTGCGATTCATGCCAAGCAGCCGGACGGCCAGTGGCTCATGTCCAGCGTCGGTCCGGACGTGACGGCCGAGGGCGCGACGAGCGCAGGTCCTCTCGAGGAACTCGCCTGGATGATCGGGACTTGGCGGGATACGGAAGAGAACGTGGATCTCGAAAGCACTTGCGTCTGGACCACCAATCGCCGGTTCATTCTCCGGTCTTTTGTGCTGAAAGATGACGACGGTTCGGAGCTCAGAATATCCGAAGTGATCGGATGGGACCCGGCCAATCGAGTCTTTCGGTCCTGGGTGTTCGATTCCGACGGCGGCTTTGCTCAGAACACCTGGAGTAAGCGCGGCGACGACTGGATCATCTCGGCCAAGGGGACGCTCGCGGACGGCGGACGTGCATCGGCCGTGAACATCATTCGTCGCCTCGACGCAAACACTTACACCTGGTCTTCCACCAACCGTGACGTGGATGGCGAGATGCTCCCGGATGTGGAAGACATCAAGATGGTCCGGGTGCCCGAGGAGAAGGCGGCAGCTCGTGCGGGCGAAGGGAGACAACCATGAAGCGCGTGAAGCTTCTGCTGATTGCGGGACTCGTGTGTCTGATGGCGGCATCTACGGAAGGGCGCCGGGGCGGTGGAGGCGGAGGCGGTCGTGGCGGCGGAGGAGGCGGTGCGTCTCGATCCGCGGGCCGTTCCCCGTCGTTCAGCCGTTCTGCGCCGTCGCGCTCATCCGGTGTTTCCGCCCGGCCGGCTCAGCGTCCCGCCTCGCCGGCCGGCCGCACTCCATCCTTCAGCGGGTCAATGCAACGATCCGGCGGCGGCGTTGGCGGGAGCGGTATCGCCCAGCGCCCGGCAACCCCCGGCGTGAATCGGCCCGGCGGTGGCGGAGCCGGGATTAACCGGCCCGGCGGCGGTGCGGGGAATCGTCCCTCATCCGGCGATCTGGGTCACTTTCTCAACATGCCGACCCAAGGCGGCGCAGGCGGTATCGCCGGCGCCCGACCGTCGCAACTGCCTGCGAACCGGCCCGGGGGGGGCGGCGGCCTCGCTGGTCTCGGCGGCGCTGGAGGTGCCGGTCGCCCCGGTGGTATTGGCGGC
>CAZTVU010000212.1:0-8477 GCA_964617025.1 uncultured Planctomycetales bacterium
AGCTCGGTGCTTATCGTCCGGTAACCGCGCGCCTTGAGCACTTGGTCAATCGCCGCCGCCGCGTCGCGATAGGTCTTCCCCGGCGTGCAGACGACACCGATGATCCTGGTTTTTTCTTCGGGAGCTGCGCCGGTGGCGATTCCAGCGACGCCGCATGACGCGCCGAGGGCGGTCACGGCAAAAAACCGGACCGCATTCGGGTTCGACCGCCTTCGAGGCTGCATCGATCCGCGCATGGAACAGTTGACGACCGCGCCGAGCGGGCGACCGATCGCGATCGCTCGCGGTTGGCCGGCCAGCCCCCGCAGATATTATCGGCATATAGCCCACGATCCCCCGTGGCGAAACCGAACGTAACCGCCCGCGACCGCATGGGGCGTATACCTCACAAGGGCGATTTGTAAATGCGTCGGCGATGCGAGCGAATCGACGTTTCAATAATGATAACCCAGGCATTACATGCGGTAACGCTGAAAGGCGAAAAAACGGGAAAGCGAGAAAACGAAAAACGTGGGATGATGCGGCGAACTTACTGCGAGACCATGAGTGAAATGCGGATACGGCCCTCCGGACGCCTTTTTCGCATTTCCGGCTTTTCGCCTTCTCGCTTTCCCGTCATTACGTCACGCAACGACGGGGTGGTGATAACGTGGTTGGTTCGGCCGAGGTGCGGTGCGAGGCCCGTTCATTGACCCGGGCTACCGCGACAATCCGGAACGCGTGATCCCGCAAGCAAACCCTGTGGTGCGGAAATCCGATGCATAGCCGGAGCCGCTCGCCCGCGGACCACTCCGATGCCATTGGGGCACGGGGGAACCCTGCCGGGCGCCGGCCGCGCGTCGGTTCGCGCGGTACCGGGGACGAAGTGCCACAGGGCACCGCCAGTGCGTACGGCCAAGGCGGTAAAGCAGCCGCGACGCATCGGGCCTCTCGGGGACATAGCTGGAAATGCCCATGGCGAGATTTCCGCGGGTGGGTCTCAAGGGCCGCGCCATCGCCTTCTGCGTCCTGCTGGAGGTGGGTACCGTCGGTCTGCTGGGGACGGTCCTGCTCCTGCGAAATCATCAGGAGCTGCTGAAGCGAATCGTCAGTCATGCGCTGACCTACTCGCAATCCATCGCCTACAGCGCGGAGCCGGCGATCCTCCTGAACGACACCAAGGCCATGGAACACGTCCTGCAGGCCTCTCTGAGCGACCCCTCGGTGCACATGGCGACCATCATCGACGGCAAGGGGCAACCGCTCGCGATGCGGCAGCGGACGGCCGGCTTCCGCCCCCGGGTGCCCTTGGCCTACCGTCATCCGGTCCCGGAGGCCGCGGCTCGGGGGAGCGTGCGCGTGGAGAGGGTCGAGGATCAGCTCCTGGTCGTGGTACCCATCCGGCGGACCACGGACGAACTCGACCTGGGGATCCCCGATGAGGCGGCCGGGGTCGGCACGGAATCCGGTGTGATCGAGGCGGGCCTTCCGATCGGCTACGTGGCCCTGACGTACGGCCTGGAGCAGGTCCGCGCCGACCTGATGCGCAGCCTGGCGTCGGGCGGGATCATCGCGGCGGCCATCTTCGGCCTCGGCATCACGGCCACGATCATGATCATGCGGCAGCTCCTCACGCCGGTGCACGATCTCGTCAGCACGGCGACGGCCATCGCGGAGGGCGACATCGGCAAGCGGGCGGCGGAAGACGGGGTGGGCGAAATCGGCGTGCTGGCGCGCGCCTTCAACGAGATGGCGCAGTCGCTGCAGGGATACACGGAGAACCTGGAGGCCCAGGTCGCCGAGCGGACCGCGGCCCTGGCGGAGAGCGAGGCGTACTCGCGTGCCGTGGTCGACTCGGTCAACGCGGGGATCGTCGTCATCCGTCCGGCGGATCGCACGATCGTCAACGCGAATGCGTTCGCGCTCCGCATCCTGGGCCTCACGAGAGAGGAGGCGATCGGGCGATCCTGCGAGGGCATCCTGTGCCCCGCGGGGGAGACGGACTGCGGTCGGTGCGCGAAACTGGACATCGAAGGCGCCCAGGAGTGCATCCTGCCGCGGAAGGGCGGGGGCCGCGTTCCCGTGCTCAAGAGCATGGCCACCGTGATGCGGGGCGGACGGCATCATGTGATCGTCAGCTTCGTGGACATCAGCGACCAGAAGGAGGCCGAGCAGCAGTTGCGCGAATATGCCGCCTCGCTGCGTGCCGCGAACGCCGAGCTGGAGGCGCAGAAGGTGCAACTGGAGGCGCAGCGCCGCGAGCTTCAGGGCATCAACTGCGCCCTCGAGGAGGCGAAGGCCGCCGCCGAGGCCGCCAGCCAGGCCAAGAGCGCGTTTCTGGCCAACATGAGCCACGAGATCCGGACGCCCATGACCGCCATCCTGGGCTACACCGAGCTCCTGCTCGACCCGAACCTGTCGGTCCAGGAGCGGTCGGAACACGTGCAGACCGTGCGCCGCAACGGCGAGCATCTGCTCACCATCATCAACGACATCCTCGACATCTCGAAGATCGAGGCGGGCAAGATGACCCTGGACTGCACCGCGTGCTCGCCCTTCCAGATCGTCGCGGAAGTCGCCTCGCTGATGCGGGTGCGAGCCGATGCGAAAGGGCTTGCGTTCCATGTGGAGTATGTCGGGGCCGTCCCGGAAACCATCCGCACGGATCCGACGCGGCTGCGGCAGATCCTCATCAACCTGTTGGGCAACGCGATCAAGTTCACCGAAGTCGGCGGCGTCCAGCTCATCACGCGCTTCGTCGACGGCGACAAGCCCCGGATGCAGTTCGACGTCATCGACAGCGGCATCGGCGTGGATCCCGATCTGGTCGCCGGGCTCTTCCAGCCGTTCACCCAGGCGGACACGTCGATGGTGCGCCGCTTCGGCGGCACGGGCCTGGGGCTGACCATCAGCAAGCGCCTCGGCCAGATGCTCGGCGGCGACGTGACACTCGTCGAGAGCAAGCCGGGCGTCGGGGCGTGCTTCCGCGTTACGATCGAGACCGGCCCGCTGGACGGCGTTCGGATGGTGGAAAACCCCGGCGCGGCCACGCTCCTGGTCAAGACGTCCGCGCCGCGCGAGAGTTCGCCGGCGCAGCCGCTGGCGTGCCGCGTGCTGCTGGCCGAGGACGGCCCCGACAACCAGCGGCTCGTGTCCTTCCTCCTGAAGAAGGCCGGCGCGGATGTCACCGTTGTGGAGAACGGCCAACTCGCCGTTAACGCGGCCCTGGCCGCCCGGGCCGAATCGCGGGCGTTCGACGTCATCCTGATGGACATGCAGATGCCCGTCATGGACGGCTACCACGCCGCGACGCTGCTTCGCCAGCAGGGCTATACGGGCACGATCGTCGCGCTGACGGCCCACGCGATGGCCTCCGACCGCGACAAGTGCCTCGCCGCCGGATGCGACGAATACCTCGTCAAACCGATCAACCGGGAAAAACTCATTGCGATGGTGCGGCGCTTTGCCTCGCCCGCCCCTGCCGCCGCCCCGTGCGCCTGACGCGGCCGCCCAGCCCGCATTCACCTGCCTTTGCCCAAGAATCGGAAAGCATCCCGGCACAAGACGCCGCCGGCCGTTCACCTCGATTCACCGCGCGGGCGGTCGTTACGCGACGGCGTCGGCGACCTGGCGAATCGCCGCGATGAGTTCTTGGGCGCGGGCTTCGGTTCGAGCCTCGGCAATGACGCGGTAGATGGGCTCCGTGTTCGAGCCGCGGACGTGGACCCAGCCGTCCGGCCAGTCGATTCGCACGCCGTCCGCGTCGTTGATCCGTTCCGCGGCAAACCGCTCGCGGACGGCCGCGAGGATCCGCCGGACCCTCTCCCGGGGGCACTCGAACTTCTGCTTGAGCATCGTGTAGCGCGGGATCTCGGCGACGAGTCCGCTCAGCGGCCGGCCCGTCTTCGCCAGCAACTGCAGGATGACCGCCATGCCGACGAGGCTGTCCCGCACGGGCACCACGCGCGGGTCGATGACGCCGCCGTTGCCCTCGCCGCCGAAGACGCACCCGTGGCGCTTCATGGTATCGACCACATTCGCCTCGCCTACCGGCGAGCGATGCACCACGCACGGGCCGCCCGCCGCCCGGGCGAGGTCGTCGATCATGCGCGACGTGCTCAGGTTGGCCGCGGCCGGACCGGGGCTCACGGCGAAGTAATGCTTCGCCGCCAGGGCCAGCGTGTACTCCTCGCCGATGTACTCGCCCCGTTCGTCCACGATGGCCAGCCGGTCTGCGTCCGGATCCTGGGCGAACCCGACGTCCGCCCGCTCGGTCGTGACGGCCTCGCAGAGCTGGGTGAGGTTTTCCCGAAGGGGCTCCGGGGGGTGGGCGAAACGCCCCGTCGGCTCGGGGTTCAGATGCAGCAGGTCGCAGTTGAGATGCTCCAGCAGGGCGCGTCCCTCGCGCCCGCCGGCGCCGTTGACGCTGTCGAGCACGATCCGCAGACGCCGCTGACGAATCGCGTCGGCGTCGATGATGCCGAGCGCCGCCCCGACGTGGACATCCACCGTCGACCCGTCGTGGGTGATCTTGTGGATGTGGTCAACGTCCACCAGCGTAAAGGCCTTGCGCTCATAGGCGTCGATGATCTGCTTCGCGCGGTCCGCAGGCGGTGCCAACCCTTCGTCGGTAAGGAACTTGATGCCGTTCCACATGATGGGGTTGTGGCTGGCCGTGATGACGATCCCGCCGGCCGCGCGGAGGCGCCGGATCATCAGGGCCGCCCCGGGCGTGCTGACGACACCCAGGTCCACGACATGACACCCGGTGGCGAGCAGCCCGCTGGTGACCGCCTGTTGCAGCATGGGTCCGCTGGGGCGGGAGTCCCTCGCGACAACCACTGTCTGACCGGCCAGCATCGTGCCATAGGCCGATGCCATGTCGGCGGCCAACTGCGGCGACATTGTTTGTCCGATAATACCTCGAACGCCCGAAATGCTGATCATGAGGCTCATGGACGGGCATCGTATCCCTGACTGGGGCGGGGTCAAGGCACGAAAGAGCAGGACCGGGTTGGCAGCGGATGTCTGGCAGACTACAATCGCGCCGTCGCTGGCATTGGCGCGGTCCGTAGGGTATACTGCCCTACTTGTTTAGTGCCGTAGATGTTAGCATTCGCAAACTTAGTAGTGGGCCTGACACAGGCGAGGTCGGTATCGCCGCAACGGTGCGGCAAGAAGGGCTTGGTCAGACATGAGTATCTTTGTCGGCGTTGACGTGGGCGCGGTCGGCGTCAAGGCCGCCCTTGTCCTTCCTCGAGAGCAGGCGGGGTCGCTACCGGGTCAGAATGGCACGCGGTCGACGTTGCGTCTCCTGGACACGCCGTCGGACAGCCCTTGGGCGGTCCTGGTGGCGGCATACCGGCGGACCCGGGGCCGACCGCTCGAGGCCACGCGGGCGTTGCTTGGCGAGGTGCTGGGACACGTCGGTCCCGAGCGCGTTTCGGGGCTGATGCTCACGGGCTCGGGTAGCCGCCTCGTGGGGGAGGCGCTGGGCATCCCCCGATGCAACGAGTTTCAGGCCCTGGCTCGGGCGGTGGACCTCCTGCACCCGCACGTCCGCACGGTATTCGAGATGGGCGGCGAGACGAGCAAATTCATTCGCCTCGAACCGGACCCGGCCAGCGGGACGCTCGGCATCCTCGACTACAGCACCAACGGCGATTGCGCGGCGGGCACCGGGGCGTTTCTCGACCAGCAGGCCGGGCGACTGAAATACGCCGTCGAGGAGATCGGAACGATCGTCGACACCGCGCAGCGGGCCGCGCAGGTCGCCGGCCGCTGCAGCGTCTTCGCCAAGAGCGACATGATCCACGCGCAGCAGAAGGGCTTCACGCCGCCGGAGGTACTGCGCGGGCTGTGCAACGCCGTCGCGACGAACTACAAGTCGGCCGTCGTGAAGGGACGGGCGGTGAAGGCGCCGGTGGCGCTGGTGGGCGGCGTGTCGGCCAACGCCGCCGTCGTCCGTTCCCTTCGCGAGGTCTTCGAACTGGAGGACGAGTCGCTGTTCGTTCCGCCGGCGGCCGAGTCGTTCGGGGCCGTCGGGGCGGCCATCCTGGCCGGACAGGCCCCCGGGGGCGACGCCTCCGGCCTGTACGAGCGGCTCAGCGCCCTGGAGAGGGCCGGCGACGGCGCGGGGCACGCCTTCCCGACGTCACCGCCGCTGACGATGGACCGGGTCAACCTCCTGCGGGATCGCGTTCGGCCGTACGAGTTTCCCGAGGAGTTCACCGTCGTCGACGCGTATCTGGGCCTGGACATCGGCTCGGTGGGCACCAAGCTCGTGGTGATCGACGCGCACGGGCGCGTCATTCACGAGATCTTCACGCGAACGGAGGGCCGGCCGATCGAGGTGGTGGCGCGGTCGCTCCGCGAGCTCGACGAGGCGGTGGGTTCGCGCGTGCGGATCTGCGGCGTGGGCACGACCGGCAGCGGGCGCGAGCTGATCGGCGAGCTGGTAGGGGCGGACGCGATCGTGGACGAGATCACCTGCCACAAGACGGGCGCCTCGTTCATCGGCGACTCGCTGCTCGGCCGGCGGCCGGACACGATCTTTGAGATCGGCGGGCAGGACAGCAAGTACATCAGTCTGCAGCCCGAGGGTGGCGGATCGACGGACACCGTGGTCGTCGACTTCACCATGAACGAGGCATGCGCGGCGGGCACGGGCAGCTTCCTGGAGGAGCGGGCCGAGGAGCTGGGCGTGTCGATCAAGGGCGAATTCTCGCGGCTGGCCCTGTCCAGCAAGGCCCCGATCAAGCTCGGCGAGCGCTGCACGGTCTTTATGGAGCGCGACGTCAACACATACATGCAGCGCGGGGCGCGGCGCGAGGACGTCATCGCGGGCCTGGCGTACTCGGTCGTCTACAACTACATCAACCGCGTGGTTCGGGGGCGGCCGATCGGCGACACGATCTTCTTCCAGGGCGGCACGGCCTACAACGACGCGGTGGCCGCCGCGTTCAGCGCGGTCTGCGGCAAGGAGATCATCGTGCCGCCGCATAACGCCGTCCTCGGCGCGATCGGCGCGGCCCTCATGGCCCGCGAGAAGATCACCGCCACCGGTGCGATGACGCGCTTTCGGGGCTTCGACATCGCCCGGATCGACTACACCATCCGCGAGTTCCAGTGCAAGGCCTGCGGCAACCACTGCGCCGTGCAGGAGTTCAACGTCGAGGGCGAGAAGACCTACTGGGGCGACAAATGCTCCGACCGCTACCGCAAGCGGGCGAAGACCGACCGCAAGCCCGTCGTGCCGGATCTTGTCGCCTTGCGCAAGCAGCTCCTGAACGCCGACGACACCGGCGACCCCCCCGGCGCGACGGTGCGGATCGGCATCCCCCTGGCCATGTACACGCACGACCTGCTGCCCTTGTGGCGGCGATTCTTCCGCGACTGCGGATTTGCCGTCGTCACGTCGCAGGAGACCAACCGACAGATCGTGCGTCAGGGGCTCGACAGCATCGTGGCCGAGCCGTGCTTCCCCGTCATCGTCGCGCACGGGCACGTCGCCGACCTCGTGGACAAGCGGGTGGACTACATCTGGCTGCCCAACATCCTCTCGGCCGAGACGAAGTTCATGGACAACGAGAGCCACGTCTGCCCGTGGGGACAGACGCTGCCCTTCGTCATCCGCCAGGCGCCGATGTTCCGCGCCTGGCAGGGTCGCATCCTCTGCCCGACCCTCCGGCTCCGCGAGGGCCCGCAGCCGCTCCGCGAGGCTCTCGTGCAGACCGTCGCGGACCTCGGCGTCCGGCGCGACGTGGCCGAGCGCGCGTTCGAGGCGGGGCTGCGGGCGCTGAACGAGTTCCGCTCAGCCTATCAGCAGGCGGGGCGCGACGCCCTGGCCATTCTGGAACGCACCGGCGAGGCGGGCATGGTCATCGTCGGCCGGCCGTACAACGTGCACGACCCGGGCGTGACCCTGGCGACGGCGCGAAAACTGCGGGACAACTACGGCGTCAACGTGCTGCCCATGGACGCGCTGCCGACCGCGGACATCGACGTCCGCGACGTCAACGACAACATGTACTGGGAGTACGGGCGGAAGATCCTGGCGGCGGCCAAGATCGTCGGCCGGCACCCGAATCTCCACATTATCTACCTGACGAATTTCAAGTGCGGTCCGGATTCGTTCATCAAGGGGTTCATCCGCGCGGCCTCGGGCAAGCCGTTCCTCGTGCTGCAGTTTGACGGCCACTCGAACGACGCCGGCATGATGACCCGTTGCGAGGCGTATCTGGACAGCAAGGGAATCCTTCGATGGTGGCGAAAGTCAAAGAGCCTGCCAACGGCCGAAGCGTTAGAGGCCGAACTGTCTACATCCCCCAGATGGCGTACGCCGGCGCCCGGCTGATGGCGGCGTCCTTCCGGGCGGTCGGCATCGACGCCACCGTGGCGCCCGACTCCGACGCCCGGACGCTCGAGCTCGGCGGGCTGCACAGCAGCGGCGAGGAATGCCTGCCGCACAAGATCACGCTTGGCGATTTCCTCAAGGT
>CAZTVU010000213.1:0-8471 GCA_964617025.1 uncultured Planctomycetales bacterium
ACCGTCGAACGGCGGCTGGCCGACAGATGAGCACGGGTGCCATCGAACGCCTGACCCCGCATCTCGTCCTAGGGGCCTATGCGGTCGGCGTGTTGCGTTCGACGCGTCGATCGCTCTGGTGGGAGTTCCCGGCGGGCATGGCCGCGGGGGCGCTGATCGGCGGCGTGCAGCTCCTGCCGACCCTGGCGGCGTTTGCCGGCGGCACGCGGAGCGCCCCGGCATACTACCTCTTCGTGGAAAACTCCTACGCGCCGACCTCGTTCTTCCTGTGGCTGTTTCCCTTTTTCTTCGGGGCGCGGACGCCCAACCTCTACAGCCAGCCGTGGTGGGGCTGGTCGCATTTCTGCGAGCAGGCGACGTACCTCCCCGTCGCCATACTCGCCTGCGCGATCGCATCGATCGGCCTCTGGCGCGTCGATCGGCAGGTGCGGTTCTGGTGGGCGCTCGCGGCGGTCTGCCTGATCGTCGCCCTCGGGCGGTTTACGCCGCTGGCGGGCGTGCTGTTCACGGTGCCGATCTTGAACTCGCTGCGCGTGCCGGCCCGCTGGGTGGTCGGCGTGGACATGGCCCTCGTTGTGCTCGCATCGACATTGCTGGATGCGCTGCTGCGCCGGGGAGAGCACGCCGATGCCGCCGTCCGGTGGCTGCGGCGAGTCGTCACCCGGGTGCTGCCGGCGACGGTGCTCGCCTGCCTTGCGTGCATGGCGATTGCGAGGGTGTGGTCGGCCGAGATCTTTGACTTCGACCCGAAGATCGCCGCGGCCGTGCGGTCGGCCGTGCGTCCCGGCAACCCGGCGGTGTGGATCCCGCTGGTCCTCGTCGTCCTCACGATGTGGACGCTGAGCACGCTGTGCCGCCGGCCCTCCGCGGCCTCGCTCATGCGGTTCTCTTGTCTCGTGGGGATCGACCTCGCCGCCTTCGCGGCCTTCGTCGACGTGGATGTGCGCGAGTACGCCTCGATCCGCTCGGTCCTGGACCCGCCGCTCGCCCGCGAGCCGGCCGCGCGCCGGTCGGGCCCGGGCGACCGCTTGTGGGTGCCTCGATCGCAGGCGGACTACCACCGCCCCGTCGAGGTGCTCTGGCCGCAGACCAACGTCCTGCATCGCGTGGGCACGTTGCACGGCTACGGGCCCCTCTGGCCGCTGGAGAAGCGCCTCCTCCTGCATTTTATGCCGTGGGGGGCGAGCCAGGACGCGATCGGGCTGCTCACCAATCCCCGGTTGTTGCAGGCGCTGGGCGTTCGCCGGCTTGCGGCGCGATCGGAACAGGAAGCCGAACTCGCGGCCCTCGCGGGGGCGCTTCCACCGGCGGATTTCCTGCCGCTGATGGAGGACGGCGTGTCCGTCGTGCTTCCGCGCGATCAGCACCTCCGGCTGCCGGTCTCGGTGCCCGCGCCGGGCGTCTACGCCATCGACTTCCGCGCGTCGAGCGAGGCGAACGTCAACCGCGACCGCTGGTCGATCTGGATCGAGGACGAGACGGAGGCGTTCATCAGCGATGTCCTCTGGTTCGATCCCATCGACCACGCGGCCGGCCCGCGCCGAATCCGAAGGTATCTGACCTGCCGTCGGCCGGCGACGAAGGCCGTTCTGCATGCCTGGGCGGAGCCGCGCAGCCACGTGGTCATCTCGAACATGCGATTCGGACGGTTGGCCGAGGGCGGCACCGCCCGCGAATCGGCGCCGGCGTATCGGCCGGCGGCCGAACTGCCGGACGGTGTGCGGCTGTACGAGGCGGTCGGGGTCCGCCCGCGGTTCGCTTGGGCCGACCGCGTCACGCCCGCATCGGGGTTGACCGATGCCGTCGAGAAGCTGCTGTTTGAGCCGGAGCGAGTCGGCCTGCCCGGCGGTGTCGTCGTGGAGGACGCCGATATCGCCCCGCCCGATCCGACGGGCACCGTTCGAGTCGCCCGCGAGGGGTTGAATCACGTCATCCTCGACGTGGACAGCGCCGCAGCCGGCCTGCTGGTGTTCAACGATACGTTCGATGCGGGTTGGACCGCTTCGATCGACGGCCGCCCTGCGCCGATCATCCGCACAAACGCCGTCGTCCAGTCCGTGCGGGTCGCCGCCGGTGCCCATCGGGTGGAGTTTCGATACTGGCCAAAGGGGCTGACTACGGGAATAATGGCCTCCGGGCTTGGCGTGGTGGCCGCCCTGTCGCTCGCCGCCGTGGTCCGTCAGAACCCCCGTTCGCCGGATGCGTAGGTAAATGCGTGACGGCCTTCGGTCGGCATCGCGGAGAAACCGGGGGTGGTCCGACGATGTTATCGTCTGTAACATCCTGTATAAAAATGAGTTACGTGAACTTGGGTCTGGCATGACAGGATCACGACGCCGGGGCCGTCTGTAATGGGTACAAGGCCTGGGGTACGGCCTTGGGGCGAAGCGAAATCAACGGCATTCGAAAAGGAGTCATCACGTGAACGCAGAAACTCGAAGACGCTGGCCCGTGTGGGTCGTGGGATTGGCGGTGGTAAGCGTTGCTGTGCTGTTCCATCAGGACATCGTGGGCCGCATCGCGTATGCGGTGGAGAAGGGGAAGATTCAGGCCGGCAGCGAGGAGCTGGCGAAGATCGAGGCCCTTTCCAATGCATTCCGCACCGTGGCCAAGACGGTGCGCCCAAGCGTCGTCCGCCTGGTGTCGACGAAGGAGTCGAGGCGCCAGATTCCCGACATGCTGGACGAGATCCCGGAGCCGCTCCGACGGTTCTTTGAGCGCCAGCGGCGGAACGAGGCCCCGTTGCCGGAGGCCGGCACCGGCAGCGGTTTCATCATTGACGCCGAGAAGGGATATATCCTCACCAACAACCACGTCGTGGCGAATGCCAAACGAATCGACGTGCATCTCGCCGACGGCCGCAAGGTAGAGGCGAAGCTGTTGGGGTCGGATGACAAGACCGACCTCGCCCTGGTGCAGATCAAGGCGGATCGCCTGCACGCCGTCAAGCTGGGCGACAGCGACGAGATGGAGGTCGGCGACTGGGTCCTGGCGATCGGCGCCCCGTTCGGCCTGGACCAGACGGTCAGCCAGGGCATCATCTCCGCCAAGGGCCGCAGCAACGTGGGCATCGTGGCGTACGAGGACTTCATCCAGACGGACGCGGCGATCAACCCCGGCAACAGCGGCGGGCCGCTCGTCAACATGCGGGGGGAGGTGATCGGCGTCAACACGGCGATCGCGACGAATCCGATCTTCGGCGGATACATGGGCGTCGGGTTTGCCATCCCGACGAAGATGGTCAACCAGATCCTGCCCAGCCTGATCGAGGGCAAGAAGGTGGTCCGGGGCTATCTGGGCGTGTCGATCCAGAGCCTGCGGAATGACCCCGGACTGGCGACGAACCTCGGGCTCAGCGAGCCGACCGGCGCGTTCGTCGGCGACGTCCTGCCGAAGAGCCCGGCGGCCCGGGCGGGCCTGAAGGCCGACGACGTCATCCTCGAGTACGACGGCAAGACGGTGAAGGACAACACCGACCTCACCAACATGGTCGCCGGCACCAAGCCCGGCACCAAGGTCAAGCTGGTGATCTGGCGCGAGAAGGCGAAGAAGGAGATCGAGGTCGAGATCGGCGCGCAGCCCAAGGGCTTCTCGCCGCGAGCCTGGATGCGCGGCCAGGACGCCCCGACGGAGGGCGGCGCCGAATCGGTCGAGATCGAGTCGCTCGGAATGACGGTGTCGGAGCTGTCGCCCGAGCTGGCCAAGAAGTACGGGCTGGATGAGGACGCCAAGGGCGTCGTGGTGACCGAGGTGGACCCGTACGGCGAGGCCTACTCCGCCTCGATCCGCGTGGGCGACCTGATCGTGGCGGTGCAGGGTGAGGCCGTCCAGACGCCCCGCGAGTTCGAGGAGGCCGTCAGTGCCGACGCCCTCAAGGAAGGCGTGCGGATCCGCATCAAGGACCGGCAGGGCAGCCGCACCGTCTTCATCAAGATGACCGACAGCGGCACGAAGAGCGAGTCGAAATCCAAGGACGAGTAGTCGGCGGCCGCGAACGGCCGGAACGGATCAGCGCCGGGCGGCGGCCCTCGCCGTCGCCCGGCGTTTCCATGTCGTCCACCGGCTGCGGCGCCCCGGTTCGCCTCTCCGCTGGACGGGCTCGCGGCGAGTCCTTACCCTCTGGGCGCGATGAGCCGTCTGACCCTGAAGGAAGCCGCCGTTGCCGTCGTTCGCCGTCTCCACGAGTGCGGCCACACGGCCTACTTCGCCGGCGGTTGCGTCCGGGACATGCTCCTGGGCCTGGAGCCGATGGATTACGACGTCGCCACCGACGCCGTGCCGGACCGCGTGGTCGGCCTCTTCCGCCGGACGCGTCGGGTGGGCGCGGCGTTCGGCGTTGTTCTGGTCAAGCAGGGTCTGCACTGGATCGAGGTGGCCACGTTCCGCACGGATTTGCGCTACTCGGACGGCCGGCACCCCGACGCCGTTCGCTTCGGCACGCCGGAGGAGGACGCCCGGCGCCGCGACTTCACGATCAACGGCATGTTTCTCGATCCGATCGACGAACGCGACATCCCGGCGCGAGCGGATACTGGCGGCGCGGCGTCTTCGCGCGATCGGGGAACCGCGTCACCGCTTTTCGGAGGATCACCTCCGCGTGCTGCGCGCCGTCCGGTTCGCCGCCCGGTACGAATGCCGGATCGAGCCGGCGACCTGGACGGCGATCCGCGAAATGGCCCACACCATTCGGCGCATCAGCGCCGAGCGAATCCGCGACGAGCTTGAAAAGAGCTTCCGCTGTCCGCAGCGCCCGCAGGCCATCCGCCTCATGGCCGACGCGGGCCTGCTGCCGCATTTGTGGGAGGGGGCCGTCTGGTCGGACGAGCACGTGCAGTGGGCGGCCCGGGTCGTCGAGCATCTGCCGGCCGAGGCCGGCTTCGAGCAGACGTTTGCCATCCTGATGCTCGATCGGCCCGCCGCCGAGGTCGACCGCATCTGCCGCGCGCTGACCTGCAGCAACCGCACGCGCGAGCACATCACCTGGCTCGTCCGGAACAAGGACGTCTGCGCGGTCCCGTCGCGGCTTACGCCGGCCGATCTCAAGCTCCTCATGCAGTCGCCGCACTTCGGCGACCTGCTCGCGCAGTTCGCCGCCGTCTGCCGGGCGACCGGCCGGCCGATGACGGCGTACGACGAGATCGCGGCCCGCGCCGCCGCGATTCCGGCGGACGAGGTGCGGCCGCCGCCGTTCGTCGACGGAAACGATCTCCTGGCGATGCACCTGACCGAGGGACCGGCCTTCCGGAGGATCCTGGATCGGGTGTATTATGCTCAGCTCAACGGCGACGTTCGCGAGCGGGCCGGCGCCCTGAAGCTCGCCGCCGACCTTGCCGCGGAGGCGAAGCCCGAATCCGCGTCAACCGCACCCCCGGGAAACCCGACGTGACCCGCGAAACCCCCGTGCCGGGTCGGAGTCCTGCCGAACGCGAGAAGCGCCGCGCCGCGCTCGGTTCGGTCATTGCCGCCGTCGCCCTGACGGCCCTCAAGATCGTCGTCGGCTGGATGACCAACAGCCTCGGCATCCTGTCCGAGGCGGCCCATTCGGGCCTGGACCTCGTCGCGGCGTTTGTCACGCTCCTGGCCGTGCGGGTCTCCGACCGCCCGGCCGACAAGGAGCACCTCTACGGCCACGGAAAGGTCGAAAACCTCTCGGCCCTGTTCGAGACTCTCCTGCTGCTGGCCACGTGCGCCTGGATCATCTACGAGGGGTTCGAGCGGCTGGTCCGCAAGCACGCCGCGGTCGATGCCTCCGTCTGGGCCTTCGGCGTGATGCTGGTGTCGATCGTGATCGATTATTCACGGTCGCGCGTGCTGTACCGCGCGGCGAAGAAACACAACAGCCAGGCCCTCGAGGCCGACGCCCTCCATTTCAGCACGGACATCTGGAGCTCGGCCGTGGTCATCCTCGGCCTTGTCGGGGTGCGGTTGTCCAGCGTCTTCCCGGCGCACGCCTCCTGGCTTGCGAAGGCCGACGCGGTCGCCGCGATCGGCGTCGCCGTCATCGTCGTTGTCGTCAGCCTGCGGCTCGGAAGGCGGACCATCCAGGGTCTGCTCGACACGGCGCCCGCCGGCCTCGGGGACCGCATCAAGACCGCCGTCGAGGCCATGCCCGGCGTGGTCGATTGCCACAACATCCGCCTTCGCATGTCGGGGCCGCGGCTCTTCGTGGACGTGCACGTCCTCGTTGACGGCAGCGAAACGCTCGCCAACGTTCACATCCTCACCGACCGGATCGAGGAGGTGATCGACGGTCTGGCCCCGGGCGCCGACGTTACCATCCATCCGGAGCCGCGCCCGCCGTCCTGACACAATGCCGTTCCCTCGAACGGCGGCGAGGACGGCTTGCGGCATGGCGTCGGACAAGATCCACGACGGGATGCGGGAGGAACGACCTCGCCGTCGTTGCATGACGCAACGGCGGAAAGGCGACAAAGCGAAAAACCGGAATAGCGAAAAAACACGCTCCGAGGGCCGTATCGGGAATACACCTGTGGTGCGGTAGCGAGTGCATTACATCCATCAGGCGTTTTTCGTTTTCCAGCGTTGGCGTATGCAACGCTGGGGTTGACTCTGCCGATCTCTCGCTTTTCCGCGACCGCGAAGCTGCGGGGCGGCACCGCTCATCGGCCCGCAAGCGGTTCGCCGGCGACGCCGTTGCGGAGTCGCTCCGTGGCCGCGCGAATGCGGTCGAGCGTCGGCGGATCCGGCTCGTAGCGGCCGATGTAGTGCGTGAACGGGCGGCGGGAGCGTTTGTAGTAGGTGAGCTGGTGCGTGTGCCAGCCGCTCAGAAGATGCCGCATCGTCGCCGTCAGCTCCGGCTGCACCGCCGCCAGGTCGGTTCGCTCGTCCGGATCCGCCCACAGGTCGAAGAGGTGCTCCCGGTCATCCGTCAGGTCGTAGACGTACTTGATGCCGTTCAGGCAGGCGACCTCCTGCCAGCGCGTGTACTGCGTCATGGAAAAGATGGGGCGGTCGCGGCTGGTGTAGCCCTCGGCGAGGACGTTCACGCCCTGCCAGCTCGGATGCGGCCGGATCCCGACGACGGCGGCGATCGTCGGTGCGACATCCAGCCCGGAGACCATGTCCGGCACGCGCGAGGGCAAGGCGTAGCCCAGCGACGACCGGAGCTGCCGGCCGGCGTGGAAGATGAGCGGCACGTGGATCATCTCGTTCCACACGTGCACGCCGTGCCGCGCCAGCCCGTGTTCCATGAACGCCTCGCCGTGGTCGGCCAGGATCACGACGAGCGTATTGTCGAACACGCCGGCCTTTTCGAGGGCCGCGCGGATCCGCCCGACCCAGTGGTCCAGATAGCGCATCGCGTTGTCGTACTGGTTGCGGAGCTTCGGAAGCACGTCCGCGGGGATCTGCAGGATCCCGTCGCCGTTGGAGAAGAGCGGCGGGACAGGCAGGTAGTGGCTCGCCCAGGGCTCGGGGACTTCGTAGTTGAAATGCGTCGACTGCAGGTAGAACCCGCAGTAGAAGGGACGCGGGTCGGTCCGGCGGGCCAGCCACTTCTCGAACTCTCCGACGGCGTACTTGTCGTCCATCCGCATGGAGTCGGCCTTGGGGATGTCGCACGTGTCGTGTGAGAAGTACGTGTCAAAGTCCTCTTTCGGATAGAAGCGGCGGATGTTGTCGAAGCTCTCATTGCCGCTGCTGAAGAGGGCGAGCTCGTAGCCGGCCAGCTTCAGCGCCCGCGGAAACCCCATGAACGGGAACGACGTATCGACAAAGTGGTCGAACCGCTCGCCGCGCAGCATGTACAGCGAGGTCATCGCGGACGTCAGGCCGTACACGGAGAAGGACGCCGTCCCGAGGCACATCTCGAAGAGCGTTCCGCCGGCGGCGAGGGCGTCGATGTTCGGCGTGATGTCATTGCGGGGATAGCCGTAGCAATGCAGCGACCGGGCCGAGACGGACTCCAGCAGGATGAACACGACGTTCGGCGGGGGCGTGCGCGGCGAGCCCATCTGCGCCGCATACTCGGCCTCCGTGATGATCGGCGGGCCGAACCGGGCGGGCGGCGGCCCCATGAGGTTCGCATCCGCCAGCAGCCGCGTCAGCTCCATCGCCCGCAGCGGCGGCGCCGAGCGGAAGAGGACCGTCAGGGCCTCGCTCGGCCGACCGGCAAGCTGCGCGGCCAGGAACGCCGCGACAGCCGCCATTGTCGCCGTAAGCGAGCCCGCCACTCCGAGCGTCCGGCGACGCGAAGAGGCGGGGCGGTTCGCCGTTTTGCCCTGCTCCCCCACGGGGGCAAAGACGCGCCGAAACGACCGCCAGGACGGCCAGTAGACCAGGACCAGCGCCGCCAGAATCAGGACCGCGACCAGGACGAGGGAGCCGGCCGCCATCCGCCACGCGTTCTCGAACACAGCGGTCGTGTTGTGCCAGACGAGCAGAAAGGCATCCAGTCCGAAGACCTCCTGGGTCGCCGAGAACAGGAACTCATTGAGCAGCAGCCAGGCGAA
>CAZTVU010000214.1:0-5130 GCA_964617025.1 uncultured Planctomycetales bacterium
CATCGGCGCACAGGCGTCGGTGGGTCAGTTCAACAACCCTTTAGGGGTCGCCGTGGCCCCCGACGGCACGCTGTACGTCGCGGATCGGTCGCACCTGTACGCCATCGCCTCGGCGCCGGCGACCCAGGCGGCGGTCGCCACCGCGCCGGCCGGCCGCGACTGGCCCCAGTTCCGCGGGAATCCTTCGCTGACCGGCGTTGCGGGGACGGAATTGCCGCCGCCGTTGTCGGTGCGGTGGAAGTTCACCGCGGCCGACGCGGTGGAGTCATCGGCCGCGATCGTCGGCGACGCGGTCTACGTCGGCTGCAACGGCGGCCAGCTCTACGCGTTGAGTCTGAAGAACGGCGCGGTCCGGTGGGCATTCAAGGCGGGCGCCGCGATCAAGTCGTCGCCCTGCGTCGCGGGGGGGATGGTCCTGTTCGGCGACGGCGACGGGGTGTTCCATGCCGTCGGCACGGAAGACGGCCGGGAGCGATGGTCGTATCGGACGGGCGACGAGATCATCTCCTCGGCGAACTGCGCGGGCGATCGCGTGCTCTTCGGCTCCTACGACAGCCACCTTTACTGCCTCCGCCGCGACGACGGCGCGCTGCTCTGGAAGTTCGAGACGGAGGGCCGCGTGCACGGCACGCCGGGCATCGCGGGCGAGTTCGCCCTCGTCGCCGGATGCGACGAGAAGCTGCGGATCGTCCGCCTGCGCGACGGCACCGAGGCGGGCGCCGTCGGCATGGGGGGCTACTCCGGGGCATCGGCGGCGGTGCTCGGCCCGCGCGTCTTCGTGGGCACGTTCGCGAACCAGGCACTGGCCGTCGACTGGCAAGGCGGGCGGGTCGCCTGGACGTACGAGCCGCCGGACCGGCCGTCGCCGTTCTATGCCTCCGCGGCCGTCACGGAGGACGTGGTGGTCATCGGCGGCCGCGACAAGCGGGTCCACGCCCTCGATACCCGCACCGGCCGTCGGCGGTGGACCCTCGACACGCAGGGCCGGGTCGACGGCTCGGCCGTCATCGCCGGTCGAACCGCGTACGTCGGCTCGGAGGACGGCGTGCTCTACGGCATTGAGCTCTCCACGGGCAAGCCGGTGTGGCGCTTCGAGGCCGGATCGGCCATCACGGCGTCGCCGGCCGCGGGACAGGGCCGCCTGGTGATCGGCTCGGAGGACGGCACCGTGTACTGCTTCGGTCCGCAGGGGGCGGATTGAACGGCGGGCAACGCGGGTGCCGTGAAGCCTGATGCGCGTGGTCTACCTCACCGCCGGCGCTGCGGGGATGTACTGCGGCAGTTGCATGCGCGACAACACCCTCGTCGCGGCGCTGCGGGCCCGCGGCCGCGACGTGCTGCTCGTGCCGCTCTACACGCCGATCCGCACGGACGAGCCCGACGTCAGCGAGCCGACCGTGCTGTACGGCGGGCTCAACGTGTACCTGCAGCAGAAGTCCGCCCTGTTTCGGCACACGCCCGGGTTGATCGACCGGCTGCTGGATGCCCCCTCGCTGCTCCGCGCGGCCGCGCGGCGCGCCGGGCGCGCGTCACCGGAGGTCCTCGGGGCGATGACGGTCTCGATGCTCCTGGGCGAGCGGGGCCGCCAGCGCAAGGAGCTGCGCCGCCTGGTGCGGCACCTGCGGGAGACGCAGGCCGATCTGGTGAACCTGCCGAACGCCCTTTTTGTCGGCGTCGCGCGGGCGATTCGGGACGCGATCGGCGTGCCGGTCGTCTGTACGCTGACCGGCGAGGACGTCTTCCTCGACAGACTGCCCGAACCCTGGCGCGGCGAGGCGCTGTCGCTCATTCGCGAGAAGGTCCGCGACGTCGACGGCTTCATCGCGGTCAGCCGCTACTACGGCGACTATTGCCGGGAGCGGTTCGCCATCCCGCGCGAGCGCCTCCACGTGGTCCCGCTTGGCGTGCGGCTCGATGACGACGAGCCCTCGGCGCCGCCGGAGACGCCGTTCACGATCGGCTACCTGGCCCGCATCTGCCCGGAGAAGGGCCTGCACGTGCTGTGCGAGGCGTTCGAGATTCTGCACCGGGCGGGGCGGGCGTGCCGGCTCCGCGTGGCGGGATACGTCGGCGAGGCGGACCGTGCGTACTGGCAATCGCTGCTGCGGCGCGCCCGCGACCGGGGCTGGATCGACGCGCTCGACCACGTCGGCGAGGTCGATCGTCCGGGCAAGGCGGCGTTCCTGCGATCGCTTCATGTGCTGTCGGTGCCGACGGTGTACCGCGAGTCGAAGGGTCTCTACGTCCTGGAGGCGATGGCCCGGGGCGTGCCGGTCGTACAGCCGGCGCACGGGGCGTTTCCCGAGGTGATCGAGGCGACGGGCGGGGGCGTGCTCGTCGAGCCCGGCAGTCCCGCTGCGCTGGCCGAGGCGCTCGCGGCGATGATGGATGACCGCGCGACCCGCGAGCGCCTCGGCCGCGAGGGGCGTATCGCCGTCCGGCGGTCGTTCACGGCCGAGACGATGGCTGAGCGCGCATGGTCCGCCTGGGGCCGCATCGCCGAGGCGGCGAGACATTGATCGGCGTCCTCGCCCCATCTACGATGCGGACGGCTTCGCCTGCCCGGGCTTAGGCGAGGCCGTTGCGTTGCCGGGTCGAACCACGAGATGCCGCAGAGCGATCATCCGTCGCGTGAGGAGCCGTCCGCCGCTCGCGCCGTTGAGGCCGAGGCGGTTGCCAAGGAGTACCCGACGCGCAACGGCGCGCTGACCGTGCTGCGCGACGTGACGCTGACGGCCGCGGCCGGCGAGTCCATCGCGATCACGGGCCCGTCCGGTTCGGGCAAGAGCACGCTGCTGCACATCCTCGGCGCGCTTGAGCCGCCCACGCGCGGGCGCGTGAGGATCGGCGGGCGCGACCCGTTCGCCCTGAACGAGGCGGAGCTGGCGCGATTCCGCAACCGCTATGTGGGCTTCATCTTTCAGGACCACCACCTGCTGCCGCAGTGCTCGGCGCTGGAGAACGTGCTGGTGCCGACGCTGGTCGAGCGGGGGGCCGGCGACGTCCTCGCGCGGGCGAAGGCATTGCTTGCGCGGGTGGGCCTGGCGGACCGGATGGATCATCGGCCGTCCGAGCTGTCGGGCGGCGAGCGGCAGCGCGTCGCCGTCGCGCGGGCCCTCATCAACCGCCCCGCGCTGCTCCTGGCCGACGAACCGACGGGCAGCCTCGATCCCCGAACGGCGGCGGCGGTGGCCGATCTGCTGCTGGAGATCCATCGGGAGGAGGGCGCCGTCCTGATCGCGGTGACGCACAGCCGGGCCCTGGCCGATCGCTTCGCCGTCCGTTACGAGCTGGCGGACGGGGCGCTCACGAGGAGCGGACGGGACGTATCGTGCGCCGACTGACACTTTGCGGCCGCAGCCTCGTTCATTACCGGCGAACGAACCTCGCCACGCTGCTTTGCGTCGGCATCGGGGTCACGGTGCTGACGGGGGCGCTGCTGGTCGGCGACTCGATGCGCGGAAGCCTCCGCGAGCTGGCCTTCGAGCGGCTCGGGCCGGTGGACCATGCGCTGGCGGGGCGTCGGTTCTTCCGCGAGGCGCTGGCGGACGAGTTGGTCCGCGATGTGGGCGCCGGCGATGACGCGATCCGCATCTGCCCGATCATCCTCCTGCCCGCGGCCGCTGAAAACGCCGAGACTGCCGCGCGGGCCGGGCGAGCGACTCTGCTGGGCGTGGATGAGCGATTTCGGCGACTCGATCCCGCGGACCCGGCGTCCGCGACCGCCGTGGCCGATGGCCGCACGGTCGCGCTCAGCGAACCCCTCGCCCGACGCCTCGGGGCCCGGCCGGGCGATGATGTCCTCCTGCGGATCGGTCGCCCCGACCGCGTGCCTGCCGAAACGCTGTTGGGGCGGCGCGACGACACGACCGTTTCGCTTCGCCTGACGGTGACGCGGATCCTGTCCGCCGGGGGGCTGGGGCGATTCGGGCTGGATCCGACGCACGCCGAGCCGCTCAACGCGTACGTCCCGCTGGCGACGTTGCAGCGGACGCTCAAGCGGGCGGGTGCCGTCAATGTCCTGCTGGCGGCGGGCTGTCCGTCGTCGGACGATGCCCGGCGATTGCAGGAGGCGCTCGCGCGGCACACCACGCTGCACGATGTGGGCCTCAGGCTGCGTCGCGATGATGCGCACGGCTGCGTCGTCGTGGAGAGCGAATCCCTGCTGATCGAGCCGGCGGCCGAAGCGGCCGTCCTGGCCGCGGCGCGAGCGTCCGGGGCCGGAGGCATGCTCGTTCTGACGCACCTGGCTAATACGATCGCGGTCGAATCGTCCGCGGCGCCGACCCCCGTGCCCGGCGGCGGGGCGGTGCCCTATTCCACCGTGTCGGCCGTCGCACCGCTCGGGCCGGCCGAGGCGTTGCCGATGACGCTGACCGACGGTCGGCCCGCGCCCGTCCTCGGCGAGGACGCGATCCTCCTGAACGAGTGGGCCGCCCGCGAGCTCGGCGCCCGCGAAGGGGATCGCATCCGGCTGAGCTTCTTCGTCCCCGGGGCGTTCGGGCGGCTCGACACGCGGGAGGCCGCGTTCGCGTTGCGGGGCGTCGTTCGTCTGGAGGGCACGGCGGCCGACCGCGGGCTGACGCCGGCCTTCGAAGGCGTCACCGATGCCCGGCGCCTGAGCGACTGGGATCCGCCGTTTCCGATCGACCTCTCGCGAATCCGCGAACAGGATGAGGCTTACTGGGATCGGTACGGGGCCGCCCCGAAGGCGTTCGTCGCGCTGGCCGCCGGCCGGCGATTGTGGGCCTCGACGCCGACGCGCTTCGGTCGCCTTACGTCGGTGCGGCTCACGGCGCCGGACGGCGCGGCCCTGACGCGCCTCGCGGCCGGCCTGGAGCGCGAACTCCTCCATCGCCTGCCGCCGGAGTCCGTGGGGCTGCGGTTCGAGCCCGTGAAGGCGCGGGCGGTCGCCAGCGCCGGCAGCACCGACTTCGCCGCGCTGTTCGTTGCTTTCAGCAGCTTTCTGATCGTCGCCGCCGCGCTGTTGATCGCGTTGACGTTTCGGCTCGGGGTCGAGCGACGCGCATCCGAGATCGGCCTGCTGCTGGCGACGGGGTTTTCGCCGCGGGCCGTGGCTCGCCTGCTGCTGACCGAAGGCGCGGTGATCGCCGTCGGCGGCGTTGCAGT
>CAZTVU010000214.1:5152-8413 GCA_964617025.1 uncultured Planctomycetales bacterium
ATGCTGGCGTGCCTGCGAATGTGGTGGTCCGGCGAGGTGGACGCGTCGTTCCTCCGGTTGCACGCCGGCGGCGCCACTCTCGCCACGGGCGCGGGGGCCGGCTTCGGCGTGGCCATGCTTGCGATGGCGTGGGCGATCCGCGGCGTTGGGCGCCTCCCGCCGCGAGCGCTGCTGGCAGGGCAGGTCCAGGCTTCCGCGCACGCCGCTCGCCGGCCGGGCGCGGTCCGACCCACGGCCGTCGCGCTGACGTCGGCCGCCCTCGCCCTCGCCCTTCTCCTCGGGGCGATGACCGGCCGCGGACTGCCGCAGGTCGCCGCGTTCTTTGCAAGCGGGGGCGGACTGCTGGTCGCCTTCCTGGCGGTCCTCGCGGCGTGGACCCGCCGTCCGCCGTCTCGGCCGATCACAGGCGGCGGCCCGCGGGCGATCGCGCGCGTCGCGGTTCGCAACGCCGTCCGCAATCCGCTCCGCACGCTCCTGACCGCGGGCCTGACGGCGTCGGCCACGTTCATCATCGTGGCCGCCGGGGCCGGCCGCCGAGACGCCGCCGCCAATGAACATGAGCGGCAGTCGGGCACGGGCGGGTTCGCGTGGGTTGCCGAGGCGGCGACGCCGATCCGGCATGACCTCCGAACGCCCGAGGGCCGACAGGCGCTGGGGCTCTCCGACGCTGCGCGCGAGGCGCTGGTCGGCGCGGAGGTGCTGGCGCTGCGGCTGCGGGACGGCGATGAGTCGAGCTGCGCGAACCTGTATCAGCCCGGTCGCCCCCGCATCCTTGGCGCGACGCGCGCGTTGATCGATCGGGGCGGCTTTGCGTTCCGGTCGAGCCTCGCACGTACGGACGAGGAACGGGCCAATCCCTGGCGGCTTCTCGAGCGCCCGCTGCCGGACGGGGCGGTGCCGGCCATCGGCGACTACAACACCGTGCTCTGGCTGCTCCGCGCGGGGCTGGGAAAGGACATCATGATTGCCGATGAGACCGGCCGAGAGGTGCGCCTGCGCTTCGTTGCGCTATTGTCCGAGAGCATCCTGCAGGGCGAGGTTGTGGTGGCCGAGTCGCGGCTTCTGGAGATGTTTCCCGGCATCAGCGGTTATGGCTTCTTCCTCGTCGACGCGCCGGCGTCCACGGCGCCCCGGCTGCGGACGGCGCTGGAGCACGACCTCCGCGCCTACGGCTTCGAGATGACGCCCGTTCGCGAGCGGCTGCGACGGTACGTGCGCGTGGAGAACGCGTATGTGACGGCGTTCGAGACCCTGGGCGGGTTGGGCGTCGTGCTCGGCACGCTCGGGCTTGCGGCCGTCCTGCTCCGCAGTGCGCTGGAGCGGCGGCGCGAGATGGCGATCCTGCAGGCGCTCGGCTATCGACGAGCGGTCCTGCGCGGGATGCTGATGGCCGAGAGCCTGGCGATCCTGTTGGCGGGTCTCGTCGCCGGCGCGCTGTCGGCGGCGATTGCCATCGCGCCGCACCTGATGGAGACCGCGGCGCTGCCGGCCCTGTGTTCGCCGCTTTCGATCCTGGCAGGCGTGGTCGTCACCGGGGTGGCGACGACCGGCGTCGCCGCCCGGATTGCCGCACGAGGTTTTCCGTTGTCTGCGCTACGAGAAGAGTGAACGCCGTCGTTGCATGACGCAACGACGGACAAGCGAAAAAGCGAGAAACCGGAAACGCGAAAAAAACGCTCCGAGGGCCGTATCGGCAATACACCTGCGGTGCGGTGGTGAGTGCCCTGGATCATCAGACGTTTTTCGCTTTCTTGTCTTTCGGCGTTGACGGATGCAACGCCGGGGTGAACAGGCGGCTCGGTAACCCGTGTGATCGGCGCCGCGCCGGAGCGAGGGTCCGCGGCGAAGGTTCGCGGACACGTCCGGATAATGCGATTCGCGGCGGTTGTTGAGAAAAACCCCGCCCCCGGCTGGACTCGATCGAGCGCGTCTCCTAGAATCCGGGCGAGGTAGAGGTGGCACGGGGTATGGTGCGAGACCCTGTGCGTGGAGCGACCTTGGTCGGGAGTGGAACGAAGCAGTCACCGTCCTACCTGAGGGGCTCAGAAGAACCGAAATTATCGCACGGTAGAAGGGTAAGGAGCTGACGATGAAGTTCATCGCCACAGGTCTGGTATTGTTCGGCTGTCTCTCGACGGCCCAAGCGTTGGTGGTTTCGGGCAGCGGTGCGGTCACCGACTGGGGTGTGACGCCGTTTTCGAGCTGGACGGCCCCGGGCGGCACGTTCGGCACGGGCGGTACGCAGAACGACTACAGCCCGGTGAATTATCCGGGCATCGGTCACGTGCCCAGCCCCGGCGGTACGTCCGGCGAACGCTTCGATCTGGAGGCCCTTTATTCCCGCGTCAGCGGGGGCAACTTCCAGGTTCTGCTGGTGACGTCCATGCCGCTGGCCCTCTATGAGAGCGGCTGGAAGTACACCTACCGCCTCGGCGACCTGTTCATCAACACGGACGCCGACGCGGCGTATGAGCTGGCGCTGGTCTCGCAGGATTCGAACGCCCACGGGTTTGTCGGCGGCGAGCTGCGTTCCGTCAGCGAGACGCACGGGATTCTCACCGGCAGCGGCGGCTATGGCGGCACGCCGGCCGTCGCGTCGATCGTGAACCCGTGGGCGCTGAAATCGGGCGCCTTGCTGGCCACGGGCACGCTCGCGAGCGCGTACTACGCCGGCTACAGCGACTCCAACGGCCCCGAACCGGCCTGGCTGTATGAGTGGAGCGTGCCGGCCTCGGCCCTGGGCCTCGGCCCCGGCGCCGCCTATTCGCTGCACCTGACGATCGAGTGCGGCAACGACCTGATCCAGTTAAGCGGCCAGATGCCGCCGCCGCCGAACCCGCCGATCCCCGAGCCGATGACGGTGATCCTCAGCAGCGTGGCGATCGCGGCCCTGTCGCGGCGCGTGCGAAACGCCGCCTGAGCCGCACGGCCGGTGCCCGCGGGTGCGGTGCACCACCGTTCATCGAAGTGAAACCCCACGAAGTGGCGCGTGGTTTTCCCCGCGCCACTTCTCTTGCGCGCATGCGGCGCAGCGTCTGCCACATCGACAGGCTGCACTTCGAAACAGAGCCGGGCCGTGTCGGCCCGGTACCCCTGCGAAAAGGCTCGACTCCACCCAGGGCAGCCCAGGGCCGCAACCCAAAGATGCGCTTCTTGCTCGCCGGTTGCGCCGGGAGACTCTGCCCCGACCTCGACGCGGGCCGAGGTCGCCCCGCCCGTCTTGCACGGCGGGGCCCGCGCATTTTGGACTGCGGCGGCCTT
>CAZTVU010000215.1:0-8324 GCA_964617025.1 uncultured Planctomycetales bacterium
GGCGTTCTGGGAAACGTGTTCACAACGCACCTGGCGGACCTGCTGGCGGCCAACAAGCCCGACGCGGCGATCGATCTGATCGATCGCCTGGCCCCGACGGCCGAAGCGTCGCTCGGTGCGGAGGCGGCGGCGAAGCTGGTCGAACTGCGACGGCAGGCCGTCCAGGCGCAGCAGGTGAAGGATCGCGAGAACGTGCAGAAATGGGTGGCCGACCTCAAGCAGGGCGGCGAGGCGGCGACGAACGCCTCCGTGATGATCCGCCAGCTCGGTCCGCGCGCGATCGGCCCGCTTCGCGACGAAATCCGCAAGCTCGTCGGCGGGGGAGCCGGCGACCGCACTCTGGAGACGACACTCGTGGACCTCCTCAAGCAGGTCGCCCCGGACTGGCCCGGCTACAGCCCCGACGCCAAGACCGAGGTCAAGCTCAAGGCGCTGCAAGGCGCCGGCGGGACGCCGTAGCCGCCACAACAGCAGCAAACACGGCGCCCATGTCGCCGTCGGCCCCGCCGTTCAGTACGTCGGAAATCGACGCCATCATGCCGAATGCGGGCCTGCCGCGGGGCGCGGATGAATTCGGGGGGCCGGGCGATCGGAGTGTTTTCCCCGGCGTTGCATACGCCATCGTTGCAAAACGGAAACCCGAGAAGGCGAGAAAACGAAAACGTCTGCCGATGTAGTGCACCCACTACCGCACCACAGACGTATTCTCGACACGGCCCTCGGAGCGTTTTTTTCGCTTTTTCGGTTTTTCGCTTTCTCGCTTTTGCGTCGTTGCGTTATGCAACGACGGCGTTTTCATTGGTCAGAGTCGTCCGTTGAAGCGGTGAACGGTCTCGACCATGGCCAGGTAGTTGCCCACGGGGACGTAGTTCGCGATGGAGTTGCCGGAACCGCACGCATAGCCGCCGCGCGGGGCACAGTGCTCGAGGATCCGTGTGGTTCGGGTCACCACATCCGCCTCGCGGCCGCGGGCCAGAGTGTCCATGTCGACGCCGCCCAGCGCGGCGACGCGGTCGCCCCAGCGATCGAAGAACTGCTCGACGGGCTCGATGACGTCCTCGAAGCTGTGCCGGGCGTCGATCCGGACGGTCTCGACGAGGTCCGGCATGAGCATGCGGATGTCGCCGCAGGCGTGGAGGAGGTACGGCCGACCGTGGGCATGGGCGAGTTCGCCGAAGCGCTGATGCCAGGGGAGGACGTATTCGCGAAGGTGGTCGGGGCCGACCAGCGGGGCGGTCTTGAAGCCCAGGTCGTCGGCGACCCAGAGGGCGACCACGTGCTCGTGGTCGCACCACGCGTGGAAGACTTCGTAGAGGAGGCGTCCGACCCGGTCCGTCACCTCGCGAATCAACGCGGGCTCGTCGTAGAGGGCCAGGGCGAACGTCTCGAGGCCCATCAGCCAACTGCTCCACTCAAAGACGCCGCTGGCGAACCCGATGCAGCCCATGCCGTCCGGGAGTTCGCGGGCGATTTCCTCCACGGGGCCGAAGTCAACGTCGGCCAGGCGGGGCCACGGGTAGCGGTCGACGTCGTCGAGGCCTTGAATGGGACCGACGTGCTCATCCTGCCACTCGCGCTGTCCGCGGCTGAGTTCGGCCGTGTCGTCGGCCTCGACTCGCATCCGCTCGAACGGCAGGCCGGCCCGCAGGCGAAACGCGTCATAACCCAGGCGGTACATCAGCTCCACCTGCTGACGAACGGCCCGTCGACGATCGGCGGGCGGGTCGGACCGCCGCCAGGGGATGAGCGGTTCGCCCAGGAGCGCGGAGGCGACCTCGTCGTCGAGTTTCAGCTCGATGAGCGGCACGCGCCGCGGCCGCTGTCGGCGGAGGACCGCCAAAAGGTTGCCGACGTCCGGAGCCGGCTTCGGCAGTCGCTCAACGCGATCGATCACGGCGGACCTCCGGCGGTCACAGGCCGCAACGCTCCTTGAGGGCCTTCATGGTGCGCGCGAAGACGGCGTCGGCGTCGCCGTCGGCGGAGACCTCCAGCAGCGACCCGCGGGCGCTGTAGAAGTCGGTCAGGGGCCGGGTGGCCGCCTCGTAGGCGGCCATGCGGACGCGGACGGTCTCGGGCTTGTCGTCGTCGCGGAGGAAGAGCTCGCCGCCGCACTTGTCGCAGACGCCCTCACGCTTTGGAGGCATGGCGACCATGTGGTAGACGGCCTTGCACGAGCGGCACGTCCGGCGGCCGGAGATCCGCGCGACCACCTGGTCGATCGGGAGCACATAGGAGAGGACCAGATCGAGCTTGACGTGGGCGTCCTTGAGCATCCCGTCGAGGGCCTCGGCCTGCGGGACGGTCCGCGGGAAGCCGTCGAGCAGAAAACCATAGGGGCACGAAAGACTGGCCTTTCGTTCGCGAACGAGATCGACGACGGTCTCGTCGGGGACGAGTTCACCGCGGACCATGTAGCCGGTCGCCGCCTGGAGGGCCGGGGTGAGCGTGCCCTGGAAGGCCTTGGCGGCGCGGAAGATGTCGCCGGTGGAGAGCTGGCAGGCGCCCAGCGCCGCACCGAGCCGCTCGGCCTGCGTGCCCTTGCCGATGCCGGGGGCGCCCAGCAGGATCATCCGCACCGGACGGGCCGGCGGCGCGACGGCGGCGGCCTTCGACTCCTCGCCCAGCCCGATCCACGCACAACGATACTTCTGCACGGACATGCGGCTACTCCTGTCGGATGTCGGTTCTCACGGCCGCCACGATAGCGAACGCAGGAGGCGCGTCAAGCGGCGGGCGCGGACCGACGCCGTGAGCTGCGTCATGGCTCGTGTCGCACTCAGCACGCCAGCGACGCGAGGAACTCGGCAACCGGCCGCACGCCGACCGCGCCGAACTGCTGCTCGTGCCGCGCGTCGAGGCTGAGCCATCGGAACGCGCGATTGAACGGACATCGATGTGGCGCGCGAACGGCGCCCCAGTACCCTAGCTTCAACCCCGCATCATCCCAGCCCTCGCAACACACGGCCGTGTGTGCGCATCGTTCACCAGGAAGGGAGGCGATGACGAGACTGAGTCCCCAAATCGCTCTCACGCGTCCACATCTTTGAATCATCTCTCGTCCTTTCGCCCTCCGCGTCCGGTATTCGTCCGCAGACGTCGTAACCATTTGGCAGCGTAATGCAAAAAAGCCATGACCTTCTGTCAGCATGCTGCCGTTTGGTCATTATATAACATACTGCCACCAAATGAGTTACGCACAATTGGCTCATTTGGAATGCCACGACGCGATGAATTTGGTCCGTTCGGCACCCGTCGGCCGGAGGCGGGGGCACGCCGCCTTTCGACATCGAGGGAAACGAAAGGGCGGTGTTCTTACGGGCCACGGCCCCGCGGTCGTGTTCGCTCGGCCTTCGTCGTTGCGACACGTCGCGACGGGGGATAGATTCTTCCCTCGTGGCTTCCGCGCGGCGTGCGCGGGAGTTGCGGCGCGGACCACTGCCGTGGCACACGGTTGGGTTGCGGCCAAGGCTGCGTCAGCCTTTTCATACGCGAGGCGGGTCGAGCGGCTGCGGCAGGGCCCTCTTGTTTCGCAAAGGAGTGATCAGTCATGCGTCGATGCGGCGGGTTTGCGTTGTTCTTTTCGGCGACCGCGATGGGGCTTGCCGTCGGCACGGCGGTCGGGGCGGAGAAGATCCGCGTGCTCCTGGTGACCGGCGGACATGATTATGAGCACGAGCCGTTCATGGCGGTGTTCAAGTCGTACCCGGACGTGATATTCACGCACGTGAAACACCCGGAGAACGGCAACGCGCTGGACCCGCCGAAGAAGTCGGACGAGTACGTCGAAGGGTTCAAATACGACGTCATCGTGCTGTACGACATGTGGCAGAAGATCTCCGACGAGACGAAGAAGCACTTCGTCACGCTGCTGAAACGCGGCAAGGGGCTGGTAGTGATGCATCACGCGATGGCGAACTACCAGGATTGGCCGGAGTACGAAAGGATCGCCGGCGGGAAGTTTCTCATCCGCCCGGCCGGCGGGCAACCACAGTCGACGTTCAAGCACGATGTGGACCTGCCGGTCCGGATCGCCGATCCGGATCACCCGATTGTCGCGGGCCTGAAGCCGTTTCAGATCCACGACGAGGCGTACGGGAAGTTCCGCGTGTCGTCGGAGGCGCGGCCGCTGCTGACGACCGAGCACCCCGAGAGCGGGAAGGTGATTGCCTGGACGGGTCGGTACGGCAACGCACGGGTGTGCACGGTGCAGCTTGGACACGACTCAACGGCATATACGAACGAGGCGTTCCGGCGGATCGTGGGGCAGGCGATCCGGTGGGCGGCGGGGTGGATCCCGGCCGGCAGGCCCGACGGCGACGGGTTCGTGTCGCTGTTCAACGGGAAGGATCTGGACGGCTGGGTGGTGATGGGCGATCCGGCGGGCTTTGTCGTGAAGGACGGGGTGATCCGCAGCGACGGGGCATCGGGGGGCCTGTGGCTTCGTTCGGTTCGGCAATACTCGGATTTCGTGCTCAAGGTCGACTGGCGGGTCAGCCGGGGCGGCAACAGCGGCGTGTTCATCCGGTGCACGGAGGACGGCTATCCGTGGGTGACGGGCAGCGAGATCCAGATCTCGAACGAGCCGCGCGACGATGCGCACTGCACGGGGTCGCTGTACGGGTCGGTGGCGGTGAACCCGCGGCCGGACGAGTCGGCGGACAAGTGGCACACGTTCGAAATCCGTTGCCGGGGCAGGCAGATCACGGTCCTGAGCGACGGGGTGAAGGTGGTCGACGCGGACGGCGACAAGGTGGAGGCGCTCAAGGCCCGGCCGCTGTCCGGATACATCGGCCTACAGGATTCGCACGCGCCGAAGGGCAGCTACATCGAATATCGGAACATCCGCATCAAGACGCCGTAGCAGGCGCCGGAGGCGGTGAGGTCTACTCTCGCGCGAGGCGGTCGGGTGCGCCCGAGGCCGCGTATGCCGCCGCGGTCTTGGACCATGCGTCGGGGGCCTTGGATTCGATCAGCCGGAGCGGGCGGGGGGCCAGCATGCCCAGGGCGTCGGCGATGTCGCACACGCGGAGCACGTTGAGGAACTGCGGGGCGGCGGGGTCCATGTGGCTCGGCGGCGGAGCCACGAGAACGACGCCCGCGATGTCCGGCTCCCACAGGGCGGCGTACGCACCGATCACGCCGGCGCCTGCGCGGCCGGCGACGTGCACCTCGGCATCCGGGAAGCGTCCGCGGAGCCATCGGGCCGCGGCGGCGACGTCCCACACGCGCCCGAGGTCGGCCGTCCGTCCGAGGAGCGGTAGCGCCCGCTCGACGTAGTTCGGCGGGTTATTTCGGGTCCACGCTGCCTGGCCGACGCCCCGCGGCTCGCAGATGAGGACGGCATCCTCGGGCCGTGTTACCGAGGCGAGCCATTCCGGGGCGCCCGGCGGGTCGTCGGGATTCATGACGGCGAGGACGATGCGCGTCGGCGAGGCGGGCGGCGATTTCGACGCCGTGCGGACGAAGAACTCGATGCCCGGCTCGGAGGTGAGCCGGACGTCGCCGGCGTCGCCGGCGGCCGCGACCCTGGCGGCGGGGATGCGTTTGGGAAAGGGCCGAAATGAGACCCGCCGCAGTTCAGCGCAAAGCCCCTTTCGCCACGTCTCGAACTCGCCGGGGGACGGGGCGGCGACGTTCGCCATCGGCACGAACGATTCGTCGATCTTCGTGTTGAGCTCATCTTTCGGGATGTCGGGATCCGTGGGGAACACCCGAAGCAATTCCGGCTCGATGGGGTGGGTGACCGTCTTCTCCTCCTCGATCACGAGATCGACCTCGCCGTCCTCCACGGGGCGGGGGTCGTTCTTGAGATACGTGTTGATGAAGCGGAAGGCGGCCTGCCGCAGGTCCTGACGGTAGGCGTGGCCGCCGATACTGACGACCGCATCGACCCGATCGCCCGCGCCGAAGAGGCTGTAAAGCCGCTCGAGCCGGTTGATGATGCGCTCGTTGGCGTCCATCGGAAAGATCCGGTCCGCGTCGCTGTTGGCAAAGAGTAACGGCCGGGGGGCGATGAGAGCCGCGATGTTCGTCCACGGCCAGGCGAACGTGTTGTACAGGAACATGCAGTCGCAGTGGCCGTTGACGGTGCGATTGGGCACGTAGGACTCCAGATCGGCCATGCCGCTGACGGGGACGGCCACCTTGACCCGCTCGTCCGCGGCGGCGATCCAGAACGTGGCCGCGCCGCCGCCGCTGATCCCGGTGACGGCGATGCGGTCCGGGTCGACGTCCGGGCGGCTGACGAGGTAGTCGATGCCGCGGACCCCGTTCCAGCACTCGACGCCGGCGGGCGTGTAGCCGCGGGAGTGCCACCACCATCGCTTCTCGCGGTACGTGCCGTGGTGAATCGCCCCGATCTCGCCGAGTTGGAGCGAGTCGACGATGAGGCACACGTAGCCGTGGCGGGCGAACCAGATGCCGTGCGACTGGTAGGCCGTCTTGTTTCCGTTGCGGCCCCTGTTGGAGTGGCCGCAGACATAGAGGACGGCCGGCAGGCGCTCGCCCGGCTTCGCCGTTGCGGGCCGATAGAGGTTGCCGGTGACGTAGAGGCGCGGGCGGCTCTGATAGTGGATCATGTCCACGACGTATCCGTCGCGCTCCAGGGAGCGGGTGATCACGGGCCCCAGCGGCGTCTTCTCGGGCAGGGGTGCCAGGCCGAGCATGTAGAAGTATTCCTCGCGCAGCCGGGGCCGCCGCTTGTTCCAGTCGTCGGCGGTCGCGACGCCCTCGAGGAAGCGGGCGTCGAGGCGCTCGGCCTCCGCCCGCAGATACCGCTGGATCATGTCGTCGCCGGGCCGGTCGCGGTCGGGCTCGCCCAGCGACTGGGCCTGCGCGAGGGCGCCCGCGAAGGCGATCATCACCGCCATCTGAAAACAGCGTTGTGTGAGCCGCATCGATCTTCTCCCGTCAGAATCGGAGGTTGCGCAGATGCCAAACGGCCGACGGGACACGTTACTCTCGTGCGTACGGCGCGGCAAGTTGCGGAGGCCGTTGCGCGAGGCGCATCCGGCGCGGGCCGCCCCGATCGCACCGACAACGGCGTCGATTCAGCCGGGCGGCTGCGAGTGGCCTCGATTGCGGGCACATCGCCATGACCAGACGGTCGCGGCCGTCAGCACCACGACGACGCCCAGGTGAATGCCGTACCAGCAGCCGGTGTCCCAGCCGAGGCAGATCACGCCGATGAGCCAGGTGATCATCGCCCAGGCGGCAAGATGCGCGCCAGGCGTCCAGCGGTCGTGGTTGCGGTGCAGTTCGGCCGCCAGCGTCCGCCAGACGACCACCAGCGCGGGCAGCGCGAGGGGCAGGTAATACGGCCGCATCATGGGCGTGAACCAGAACATGGCCAGCAGCCAGAGGGCGGCGCCGGCCGTCCAGTCGTCGCGGCTGCGCGGCGGTCCGGCTCGCCACGTGGCGGCCGTCAGGGCGGCGGCCGCCGCCGCAACGGAGGAAGCCCAGATCCACAGGACCGTGCGGGGCGAGAGGTTGGCCAGGTGCAGCCGCGGAATCGAGGCGAGCGGGAACGGCCGATGGCACCACGGCATATCGCGCGGCGGCATTGGCGAGAACGCGAGGACCTGGTTGGGCCGCAGGCGGGCCCGCGTCGTCTCGACGGCCTTTGCGGGTGCCGGCCCGGCGATCAAAACCAGTTCCTCGGCATCCGGGACGGCCCGGAGCCACCGCGTCAGGACCATGGCGTACGAGGAGTTGCTTCGGTGGCGGACGTCGAAGGGGAGCGGGGACGCGATCTGGCGGGGGCTGGAATGCCATTCGGCCCGCATCAGCCACTTCCGATGCTCATCGATCGCCCCACGCCAGCCGAAGAACGCGATGCTCGGTATGAGGTCGAACAGTAAGACGGCCGCCACCGCGCCGCCGGTTGCCCTCCACTGTCGCCGCAGCAGGAGATACCCCACCAACAGGAACGGGAGCGTCTTGATGAGCCCCGCCAGCCCGAGGGCCATGCCGCCGACCCAGGGTCTTCCGCGCGCCGCCAGCGTCAGCCCCGCGACGCTGCCGAACAACGCCCAGAGCGTCAGTTGATTGCCCCCGAGGACGTCGATGATGTTGGCCGTTGCGAGGAGCGTGGGCCAAACGATGGATATGCCGGTTGAGGTCGGCCCCCACCACCGAAACAGGACCCAAAGCGAAGCGGCCGTCACGGCGACGTTTATGGCGACGTGAGCGGCGACGCCCAGCGGCTTCGGAAGCCAGACCATGGAAGGCCAGAGTGCGAACGACGCCGCCGGCAGGTAGCCGAACATGGCGGTGCCGGGCGCCGTCTCCCGATGCTGCCAGACATATGCGGCCTCGCGCTGAAG
>CAZTVU010000216.1:0-8324 GCA_964617025.1 uncultured Planctomycetales bacterium
CCTCCACAATCACCCCGTTCCGCCTCTGCTGCCCTCCGGACCGTGAACGGTTACGTCACCAAGAAGAAGATGACCATTCACGATTTCGAGCGGGAGCAGGCCCGGCTGCTGAAGGACGCCGACATCCGCGCGGCCTGGCTGGCGTACCTGAGCAGCTATCCTCACGTCAGCGCCTACTTCCGCTCGACGCCGCAGTACCGCAACCAGATCAGCACGATCGGCGGCAAGAAGGCCGGCAGCGATATCAACACCTACAAGCTCTTCCTCGAGCAGTGTTTCAACCTGCTGCGCGACGGCGGCCAGTGCGGCATCGTCATCCCCTCGGGCATCTACACCGACCTGGGCGCCAAGCAGCTCCGCACGATGCTCTTCGAGCAGACCCGGGTGACGGGGCTGTTCGGCATCGAGAACCGGCGCATGGTCTTCGAGAACGTGGACTGCCGCTTCAAGTTCGTCGTCCTGACGTTCGGCAAGGGCGGCCGGACGGAGCGCTTCCCGGCCGCGTTCATGCGCCACGACGTGGCGGAACTCGAGCGCTTCCCGGCCCACGGGGCGATCGACGTCTCCGTCGATCTGGTCCGGCGTCTGTCGCCCGATTCGCTCTCGGTCATGGAGTTCAAGAACGACCTGGACGTGCGGATCGCCGAAAAGATGCTCCGCTTCCCGCTGCTGGGGGACGATGTACCCGAGAAGTGGAAACTCGTCCTTGGAAACGAATTTCACATGACAGGTGATAGTGACTTGTTTTACACGGCACCAGGCAAGGGCCGCCTGCCGCTGTACGAGGGGAAGATGATCTGGCAGTTCGACCACCGCTTCGCGGCGCCGCGCTACTGGGTGGACGAAAAGGAAGGCCGCGCCGCGCTCCTCGGCCGCACGCCCGACCGCGGGCAGAAGCTCGACTATCAGGCGTACCGGCTGGGGTTCCGGGATATCGCCTCAAATACCAATGAGCGCACCCTCATATCCTCGATGATCCCGCCAACGTTTCATGGCAACAAGATCCCGACCGTGTGCATCTTCAGCGATGACGGGGCGCGCTTTATCGCGGATGACCATCAGCTGTTTTTATGTGCCGCTTGGAACAGCTTTGTTCTCGACTACTTTGTGCGAATGAAGGTCACAACTACCCTCAATTTCTTCTACGTGTACCAACTGCCCGTACCGCGGCTGACGGCCCGGGACGCGGCGTTCGGCCCGATCGTGGAGCGTGCGGCGCGGCTGATCTGCACCACGCCGGAGTTCGACGACCTGGCCCGCGAGGTCGGGCTGAGGGGCCACAAGCAGGGCGCGACCGACCCGGCCGAGCGGGCCCGGCTGCGGGCCGAGCTCGACGGCCTGATCGCCCACCTCTACGGCCTGACCGAAGAAGAGTTCGCCTACATCCTCACCACCTTCCCGCTCGTGCAACCGGACGTGAAGGACGCCGCGTTGCAGGCGTACCGCGACGTGGAACGGGGCCGGGTAACATGAACGGCGCAGTGCTCCGGGCGGGCGCCGGCTGGCGCGGCGCGCCGCCCGGCAGCCCAAGGGATCAAAAAGGGTAATACCCCCCCGGGTAATTGAGAGGATAACGACTTCGCCGCCGCGCGCTTGGAGACCGGACCATGATCGAGAACAACCCTTCCAACGTGTCCTCGGCGTTCGAGATCCTGCTCGAAGAGGTCGAGCGGAGATCGACTTCGTCAACGGCGTCGGCAGCCGGGCGTTCGAGGCCCGCGACTACGACAAGGCCCGCGAGGCCCTCGAGCGCGCCGCCGTCCTGACCGCCTTCCGCGACCGCGTGGCCGCGCTCCGCAGGGAATGGGACCAGTTGGCCGCGGCCGCCGAACGCGACGAGGACGAGGAAACCCGCGCCGCCCGCCGCAACCTCGGCAAGCTCCGCAAGGGCGTGCGCACGCCGGAGTCGGCGTACTACCGGCCGATCCTCCAGGCGCTGGCCGAGATGGGCGGGGCGGGCAAGGTGGCCGACGTGCTCGACCGCGTTTTCACAAGGATGCGCCCGATTCTCAAGCCCGTGGATCTGGAGCCCCTGGCCAGCAGCCCGGACAACCCGCGCTGGCGGAACGCGGCCCAGTGGGCGCGGAACTCGATGATCAAGGAAGGCCTGCTGAAGGCTGACTCGCCCCGGGGCGTCTGGGAGATCACCGACGCCGGCCGGCGGGCGCTGGCGGCCGCCGAGACGGGCCCCTGAGCCGGGGAAGCCGATGGCCGCACTGGGCAACGCAGCGCTCTTGCAGACCGCCAAGCTTGCGCTGCTGTGCTCGCGGGCGTGCCCAGGGGGGCTGATCGTGCGGACGCTCGACGCGGTGCGGGCGTTGCGCGACACGCCGTGGACGGTGGCCGGCGGATTCCAGTCGCCGACCGAGCGGGAGTGCCTCGAAATCCTGCTCCGCGCGGAGCGTCCGGTCATCGTCTGCCCGGCCCGCAGCGTCGAGGGGATGCGGATCCCGGCGGCATGTCAGGCCGCCATCGCCGCCGGCTGGATGCTGATCTCGTCGCCGTTCGGGAAGGGCGTCCGCCGACCTACCGCCGACACCGCCGAGGAGCGTAACCGGTTCGTGGTCGCGCTGGCCGACGCGGTATTCATCCCCCACGCCGCCCCCGGCGGCCGCCTCGAACGCCTCTGCCGGGACATGCCGGCCGGGAAGCGGCCGCTGTGGACGCCGGACGACAACGCGAACCGCCGACTGCTCGAGGCCGGCGCACGGTCGCTGCGGCCGGAGGACTTGCGGGCGCTCGGCGAGCCGGGTCCGATCCGCCCGCAACCGGCGCCGGGCGCGGATGACTGAGCCATCGGAGAGTTTGGGGCGCTGCGTTCGATACGGGGCTGCGAGCATCCGAGTTTCGGGCATGGCTTGCTGGGCCGACCGCGAAGCAGCGAAGGCCGGGCGACGGGACGGAGCGACGTTAGTGCCACACAGGCCGGAAGCTATGCGAGACGCGGGCCTTCGGCCAAGGGCGATTACGAGAAGGGTCGGACCCGGCGCGTTGCGCCTGGGTCCGGAAATCTCCCCGATCTGGACTCGAACCAGAAACCTAGCGGTTAACAGCCGCTCGCTCTACCAATTGAGCTATCGGGGAACACCGAAACGCTCGTACCTGACCTCGTGCGTGCCAGGCTGGTGCTCTTAGTCTAGCAGATTCTCCCGGCGAGTCAAACGGGCGGCCGCCCGGCGCGCGGGGGCGTCCGCGTCAGGATAACGCCGGCCGTTCGAACCGGAACATCCGCCGTACCCGGTACACCGCCCCGTCGAGCGGGCTTGCGAATCCTCGCGGCCTGTCGGCGTGCCGGCGGGGAGGGGACGGGACACGCTCGGCCGGCATTGTTTCGCCGGAGCGAGCCCTGCGCGGTTTTGGGGACCGATTCGTCGGGTCGATCGCCGGAACGAGCCAGTCCCGAGCGTCCGGACCAAACGCGACACGCCCAATCGCGAGCCGGAATGCCGTGGGTGCTTATTCGTCATTGCCCGGGCATGGGATGGTATAATATCGGCCCTGGGTGGCCGACAGGCGTCGTGTGGCTCATCGTTGCGTGGTGCAACAACCGGCGAGGTAGAAAGCGGAAAACCGCAAGGGCGAGAAGGACGGCTCCGGATTCCTGCGCGCGGGCGCCGGCGGCGGTGGGCCGCGGACGAATCGGTCCCATCAGCGCCGCCGCGGCCGTCTGAGCGTCTCGCTTCCATGTGGTCCGATGGGCGACGCCGGGGCATGGCCGCGCAGGATCGTGCGGCGACGAGAGGGAGGTTCACATGAGATCCGTCTGGTTCCTGTATCTCGCCACGCTATTCATTGCGGGCTGTTGCCCGGTGTGTTGCTGGTGCATCGTCCGGGAGGGCGAAGAGGAGAACCCGCCGGACGGCATCGGTTCGCCGATTCGTACCGGCGCGGTCGCGGTGAAGATCATCAGCAGCTCGGACGTACCGGCGGACGTCGTGGCCCGGTTCCTCGCGGGGGGCGTTCAACTGGATTCCGGGCGGATCGGCGTGCCCGCCCGCGGCCAGGGCGAGATCATCGGCCCGGATGCGGCGACGACGATCGTGATTACCGGCACCTACGAGGGCGGAGCGCCGGTTCCCACGGCCGCGTTCGAGTTCGGGACCGACTTCACGACCGGGATGGCGGCGGTCTACTACCTGCCGAACCCGAGCACGCCCGGCCCCCCGCCGCCGGCGATCACGATCCTCGAACCGGCCGCGGAGGTGAGGGTTCCACTGGGCGGCCTTGTGCACGTCCGGTGGAGCGACGAAGACGATGCAGACAGCGCGATGATACGGTTCTTTCTGGTATCCCCCGGGGGCCTGTTCCCGGGCGCCGGCGCGACGCCGCTGGGCGAGGCGCTGCCCGAGGACCCCGACGGGCCGGGCGACCAGGCGGATCTGCCGGTCCGAGACGTAGCGGTCGGATCGTATGAACTCCACGCCATCATCGACAACGGCTCGGCCAGTGCCTCGGCTCGGGCGCCGGGCACGGTCGTCGTCACGCCGGCGATCGAGCAGGATCCCTGCCCCGACCGACCCGCGGCCTTTGCCGTCCACCCGACGTCCGGTCGGCTCGGCACCGTGGCCCGCGTGACGGTGAACGGCGCGAACTTCGCACTCGGTATCGAAGTCCGCCTGGCCCGGGCCGGCCAGCCCACGATCCTCGGGCGACAGGTCTATGTGGCCACGGATGGCGCGAGCCTGACGTGCGACTTCGACCTCGGCACGGCCGTCGCCGGGGCGTGGGATGTGGTCGTCTCGACCGCCGATTGTCCGGCGGCGTCGCTGCCCGGGGGCTTTGAGGTGGAGCCGTTCGCGGACTTCGACGCCGACGGCGACGTGGACCGCGACGACTTTCGGCTCCTGAGCGCCTGCATGAACGGTCCGAACAATCCGCTGCCGGCCGCCGTCGCCAACTGCGTGTGGGCGGACCTTGATGCGGACGGCGACGTGGACACGGCCGACGTGCTGGAGTTCCAGGCGTGTTTCAACGGCCCCGGCCGTCCGCCCGCGTGCGGGCCGGACAAGGCTTCAGAGGCCGTTGCGGTGCGGTAGTATCGGTCCCTGCCGGTATCACTTTCGCGCTCGCGCCGCGATTCCGGAGTTCACCAGCCGGCCGTCGGAGGGATGCGGGGCATATCCGCCCGCGGTCATAGCAAAACCACGAACAGTCGTTAGCCGAGATAAAAGCATAGCTTTCCGGGGCGGACGGCGCCGGCAACGCCGCGCGGCCGATGCCGCAGGGTCCGACGGGGTATCGCACGATGGCGAAATGCCCAAATGCCTCTCCTGATGTCGAACGGAACGTTCTGCGGAAGATGATGGAGCTTGCGGCCGACACCGGCGAGCCGGATGTTTTTTTGGGCAAGCGCCGGTGGGTTCGGTACGAAGTGATGATGCGGCTGGAGGCGGCGCAGGCGTCGGGGAGCTCCGCTCCCTGGTCCGTGGTAGCCCAGAACGTCTCGGGGGGCGGCGTGGCGTTCTGGTCCCGGGGGCGGCTTGCACCCGGCACAGCCATCCTGGTTCGTCCGTGGTCCGCCACGAAGACGGAGCCCTGGCTGACCGCCACGGTCATCCACTGCACCGTGGGCATCCGCGGCTATCTCGTTGGTGCCGCGTTCGATACGCCCCTCGCGCCCGAAACCCGGCGACCCGCCAGGCGCCCCCGCGTTCGGCCTGAAAGCTCACCGGCACGGCCGTCCGCAAGAGCTGCCTGTCCGAAGCCGCCGGTCCGCCCCGGTCGGCCGTGATCCGCTCTTCATTGCCCTGCTGAGATGACCGATCGAGATCCCGCCGTAGCGGCCGTCGGTACGGCCGGCATTTATGTTGTCCAAATCGTCTTGTGCTCGTGGGCCGCTACGGTGCGGGTGGGGTGGTGGTGGCTTGCAAATCGAGCGCCAACTGGAGCGTGGCGATGAACTGGTCCACGAAGTCGAAGATCGCCTTGAGCGCCTCGTTCAGGATGAGATGGGCGAAGTCGTCGGCCGGCTGCGCTTCGTCCACGATCGGGTAGGGCAGGGGACTGAGCCACTTCTTGTTGACGGCGGCAGCGTTGGAGAGGCCCTTTTTCACCCAAGTACCCGGGGCGCGAGCCCTGACGGCCGAGGACTTCGCGTTCAGGCGAACGTCAAGGCTCTGCTGCGTCGTCGCGGACTGCGCCCGACAGGCCGAATACCACGACAAAACGAGTCCGCAACCTACGGCGATCGTCAGTGCTCGATGGCTTTGCTGCATCGGTTCACATCTCCGTGGCAAGCACACTGCCCTATTGTACTCCGTCGTTGCATAACGCAACGACGGAAAAGCGAGAAAGCGAAAAAGCGGAAAAGCGAAAAACACGTTCGGAGGGCCGTATCGGGAATACACCTGCGGTGCGGTCGTGAGTGCACTCCATCAACAGACGTTTTTCGTTTTCTCGCTTTCTCGTTTGTCCGCTTTCCAGCGTTGCCATATGCAACGCTGGGGTGTACCCGTGACGGGCCGTACCGACGCAGGCGGCGTCCGTCACTCCGCAGGCTCGCCGCCGTCTTCCGCGTCGGGCGTCTGGGGCTCCTCCGTTATATCGGCCGCGGCTTCCGGGGACTGCTGCGAAGTCTCTGACGACGGAGCGTCACCGGGCGGCTGATCGGTCGCCTCGGGCCCGCCGTCGTCGTCTTCGCGGGCGATTCGGGCGACGGCGACGACCTTGTCGCCCTCCTCCGGCCGGATCAGGCGGACGCCCTGAGTGGCGCGGCCGATCTCGCGGACCTGGGAGAGGTCGGTGCGGAGCATGATGCCCCGGGCGGTGATGAGCATCAGTTCGTCCTCGTCGGTGACGGCCTTGAGGGCGACGACCTTGCCGTTGCGCTCGGTGACCTTGATGTTGATGACGCCCTTGCCGCCCCGTCGGGTGAGCCGGTATTCGTCGACGTCGGTTCGCTTGCCGTAGCCGTTCTCGCAGACGGTGAGGATCGAGACGCCCGGGCGGACGACGATCATGTCAACGACGCAGTCCTCGCCGCGCAGCTCGGCGCCCTTGACGCCGTGGGCGCCGCGGCCCATCGCGCGAACGTCCTCCTCCTTGAACCGGACGGCCCAGCCGTCGCGCGTGCCGAGGACGATCTGATCCCGGCCGGAGGTGAGCTCGGCGTTGATGAGGGAGTCGTCGGGATCGAGGCCGATGGCGATGATGCCGCTGGGGCGGGGGTGGGCGAAGGCCGCGAGGGCGGTCTTCTTCACCGTGCCCTTGGCGGTGGCGAACATGACGAACTTCTCCTCAAACTCCTTGACGCGGACGGTGGCCTTGTAGGACTCGTTCTCCTGCATGCGGACGAGGTTGGCGATGGAGCGTCCGCGGCTGGTCCGCTGCATGGAGGGGATGTCGTAGACCTTGAGCCAGTAGACGCGGCCGCGGTTGGTGAAGATCAGGAGGTAGTCGTGGGTGCTGGCGGTGAAGATCTCCTCGATGAAGTCGCCCTCGCGCGTGTCGCTGCCCTTGAGGCCCTTGCCGCCGCGGCCCTGTTTGCGGTAGGCGTCGACGGGGACGCGCTTGATGTACCCCTCGTGGCTGATGGTGACGATGACCTGCTCGTCGGCGATGAGCTCCTCCATGCGAAACTCGCCGACGGCGGGGCCGATGTCGGTCCTGCGGGCGTCGCCGTGCTTCTCCTTGATCTCGTAGGCGTCCTCGCGAACGATGTCGTCCACGAGGGCGGGGTCGCGGAGAATCGCCTCGTAGCCCTCGATCTCCTCGATGAGGGCGACGTACTCCTTCGCCAGCTTCTCGATCTCCAGGCCGGTCAGCCGCTGGAGCTGCATCGCCAGGATCGCCTGCGCCTGGACGGCGGTGAGATGCTGATCGGTGTCGCGGGTGCGGCGGACGAACGCCTCGGGCAGGGCCACGGACAGCGCGGCGATCTCGCCGAGTCGCAGCGGGCGCGCCATCAGGCGGTCGCGGGCCGTCGGCGGGTCGGGCGACTCCTTGATGACGCGGATGACGGCGTCGATGTCGCCGACGGCGAGGATGAGCCCCTCGACGATGTGAGCGCGCTGGCGGGCCTTTCGGAGGAGGAAGCCCGTCCGGCGCCGGATCACGTCGCGGCGGTGCTCGATGAACAGCTCGATCATCTGCTTGAGGTTGAGCGTACGGGGCTGGCGGTCGACCAGGGCGATGTTCATCACCGAGAAATTGCTCTGGAGCGGCGTGAACTCGTAGAGCTGGTTGATCACGAGGTCGACATTGCCGTCCTTCTTCAGGTCGATCACGATCCGCACGGGGTGCTTGCGGTCGGATTCGTCGTTCACGCCGGCGGCCTCGGGAATCTGGCCCGCCTTGATGCACTCGGCGATCTTCGTGACGATCGT
>CAZTVU010000217.1:0-8318 GCA_964617025.1 uncultured Planctomycetales bacterium
TCCAAAGCGGTGGCGTTGCCACCGCAGTCCACAGGCGCCGACGGACGACGGATGGCGCGATGCGAACGTCCGGAAGCGCCCGAACGCGGCCGGATCACCACCGGAAAGACTCGCCGAGAGAACAGGAACCCGGGGGATATCATCGAAAAGGAGAGCGTATGCCGTCGTTGCATAACGCAACGACGGGAAAGCAAGAAAGCGGAAAACCGGAAAAGCGAAAAATCGCTGTCGGAGGACCGTATCGGGAGTAAGCCCGTGGTGCGGTGGTCAGTTCACCACATCACAAGACATTTCCCGTTTTCTCGCTTTCTCGTCATTTCGCTTTTCGGCGTTGTGGTTTGCGCCGCCGGGGTGTGACGTGCATCACGCCGTCGCCTCGAAATCACCCGTCGCGCCCTCGCCGGCCTGAAGCCGGTGGTGCGCCAGGGCGGCGATCATCGCCCCGTTGTCGGTGCAGTACGCCATCGGCGTGAGGTGCAGCGCAACGCCCGCCCGCTCGCAGGCCGCCGCCAGCTCCGCGCGCAGCCGGCGGTTCGCAGCGACGCCGCCTCCGACGACGACCGTTCGTGTGCCCGTCTGCCTCACGGCCAGCATCGTCTTGGCCACGAGCACATCCACCGCGGCCGCCTGGAAGCTCGCGCTGATGTCGGCCACGTCGCGGGGCGTCAGCCGATCCAGGCCGCCGGTCGTCCGGCCGGGCCCGTGGACGTGGTAGAGGACGGCGGTCTTCAGGCCGCTGAAGCTGAAGTCGAGCGAGTCCGGCGCGAGCATCGTCCGCGGGAAGTCCACCGCCCGCGGGTCACCGTCGGCCGCCACGCGGTCGATGATCGGCCCGCCGGGATAGCCCAGCGCCAGGATGCTCGCGACCTTGTCGAACGCCTCGCCGGCGGCGTCGTCGGTGGTGCCGCCGAGCATTTCGATCCGGGTGAAGTCGCGGACGTGGTAAAGCGACGTATGCCCGCCGCTGACGACGAGGGCCACGGCCGGCCACGGCGGCCGCCCCAGGGCGATGGCCGCGCTGCACGCGTGGGCCTCGACGTGGTTGATGCCGACCAGCGGCTTTGACCAGGCCCAGGCGAGCGTCTTGGCCGCCGTCACCCCGATCAGCAGCGAGCCGACCAGCCCCGGCGTGTGCGTAACGGCAATGGCATCGATCGACTCGCGCGTGGCGCCGGCGCGCTCCATCGCCTCGCGAATGACGCCGTCGAGGTTCTCGATGTGGGCACGGGAGGCGATCTCCGGCACGATGCCGCCGAACTTGGCGTGGAGGTCGAACTGTGTCGCGACGACGTTACTGCGGACATCATAGCCGTCGGCGACGATGCCGGCGGAGGTCTCATCGCAGGAGGTCTCGATGCCCAGGATTACGGCCATGGCCGGGCGATCCTCCCGTCAGGGCACCCCGGCCGCGCGCGTGGTCGTCGTTGCGGTGGCGGGCTGCGTGGCCGGCCGGGTAGCGGGCGGAAGCCCCATCCTCGCTCGAAGCACCTCGATCGCCCGCTCGAGCTGCCGATCCGCCAGCACGGGCCGGGTCGCCGAAGCCGTCGCCGTTCGCGTCGTGGTCAACGCTCGACGTTCCGGCAGCAGCACCCGCTTCTCTTCCGGCGTAAGCCGGACCTCGTAATCCGGCTTGACGCCCTTCTGATGAATTCGCTCGTCCTTCGGCAGGTAGTAGTACGCCATCGTCAGCTTCAGCGCACTTTCGCCCTTGTTCAGTTCGATGAGCTTCTGGACGCTGCCCTTGCCGTAGGTCTTCTCGCCGACGAGTACCGCGCGATTGTGGTCGCGCAGCGCCCCGGCGAGGATCTCGGACGCGCTCGCCGAGCCGTCGTTCACGAGCAACACGAGTGGGGGCTGGTTCCGGTAGTCGCCGTCGGGGGTTGCCCACCAGATTTCCTCCGGGGACGCGCGCCCCTTCGTGGAGACGATCTTGCCGCCGCTCAGGAAGCGGTCGGCGATGGCGACGGCGGTTTCCAGCAGGCCGCCCGGGTTATCGCGCAGGTCGAGGATCAGGCCCTGCAGCCCCTCGGCGTACATCGTCTGAACGGCTCGGTCGAGCTGTTCCGGCGTGTTCTTGTCGAAGCTCGCCAGCCGCACATAGCCGATGCCCGCCTGGCGATCGACGAAGTAGTCCCACGTGTTGTCTTCGCGCCGGCGGTATCCCTTCACGGAGACGAACGTCACCACGCCCCGGGTGATGCAGACCTCCCTGGTCTCCTCGGAGCCGGCGGGGCGGATCTTCAGGCGAACCTTGGTGCCGGCCTCCCCGCTGATCCGCGCCACCGCCTGCGCCAGCGAGAGGCTTGATGCGCTGACGCCGTCGATCTCCAGGATGCGGTCGCCCGCCCGCAGGCCCGCGGCGAACGCGGGAGTGTCCTCGATGGGGCTGATCACCGTGAGGTAGCCGTCCTTGATGCTGACCTCCGCGCCGATGCCCGAGAACTGACCGGCGGAGCGCTTGTTGAACTGGGCATACTCCTCGCCGTCGAAGTAGTCGCTGAAGGGATCCAGCTCCTGAAGCATGCCCCGAATGGCGCCGCGAAGCAGCGTCCTGTCCTCGATTTCCTCGACGTAGTTCTTCCGGATCTGCGCCCGGACGTCCAGAAGCACGCCGAACTCCTGGTACAGCATGTCCCGTCGGAGAATCGTGTGCGGGTAGACCCACAGCCCGACCCCGAGGACGACCACCACCAGAAGCCAGACCAGATTCCGTCGCGGCATGAAACCCGTTCATCTCCCGCCTGCGGCGGGATATACGTCGTCGCCGCATCAGGCAACGTCGAAAAAGCGGGAAAGCGAAAAACCGGAAAAGCGAAAAAACGCTTGCGGAGGGCCGGATCGCGCATACCCCCCTGGGCGGTGACGAGTTCACCGCGTCATCGGAGCTTTCTTGGGCTTTCTCGGTTTTTCGCCTTCCGGCGTTGCCGTACGCAACGCCGGGGTATACTATCCCCTCGCCGCCCGACGGCAGCGCGGCGCAGAGTCGTCGGCTCGCGAATTCAGGCGGCGAAGAACCGGATTGTGTCCGGGAATCCGGCGAGTGTCAATCCGGCGGCGCGGACGCACGAGGGAGGCGCACGATGGCAGAGGATCGCATCATCATCCGGAACCTGCTCCTCCGCGGCATTATCGGTGTCAACGACTGGGAGCGGGAGAACAAGCAGGATATCCTCGTCAACATCACGATGTTCACGGACATCCGGGAGGCCGGCGTCCGCGACGATCTCTCGCTGTCGGTCAACTACCGGTCCGTGGCCAAGCAGGTCATCGCGCACGTGGAGACGGCGGGGCGATTCACCGTGGAGGCGCTGGCGACGGACATCGCGGGCATCTGCCTGGCCATGCCGCGCGTGGCCCGCGTCCGCGTGCGGGTGGAAAAGCCGGGGGCCGTGCGGTTCGCGGAATCCGTGGGCGTGGAGATCGAGCGGCAGGCGGCCTCTCGTGAGTGAGCAGGCGTTCATCTCGATCGGCTCGAATATCGAGCCGGAGCGGTATGTCCCGATGTCCGTGCGGCAGCTCGCCGGCGTCGGCGCCGTCTGCGCCGTCTCGACGGTCTACCAGAGCCCCGCGGTGGGCCCCGGCCCCCAGCCCGATTACCTCAATGCCGCGGTCCTGGTGCGGACCTCCATAGACCCCGTCGATCTGCGTGCCCGCCTGCGGGAGCTCGAGTCGGCCCTGGGCCGTCTGCGCACGCCCGACAAGTATGCCCCGCGCACCGTCGACCTCGACCTGTGCCTCTACGGAGCCGTCGTGCTGGACGGTCCGGGATGGGCGATCCCTTCGCCGGAGATCCTGGAGCGGGCCTATCTCGCCGTCACCCTCGCGGAGCTGGCCCCGGACTTCCTGCACCCGGTCACCGGCGAGCCCCTCAGCGCCATCGCCGGGCGACTGCGGGCCGGCGTTCCGCTGAAGGCCCGCCCGGACGTGATCCTCCCGACCCCTTCGTGATCGTCGGCGCAAGAAGAGGGCTTCCGCCTTCGTTCGGCGGAAGCCCCGCGAATCGTCACCGACGCTTTCCAGACCCGCGCGGGTCGCGATTCCTTCACGGCGTGCCCGGCACGCGGACATGCGCCCGGATGACGCCGGCCTTGATGTTCTCCTCCGTCAGCTCATAGGTCGGCGGGCAAAGCACCATGTCCGACGCCATCATCTCATCCCACGTCACCGCCTTGCCGGTATACGCCGACGTGCGGGCCATGATGGCGCACAATGTGGAATCGGTCACCTGCTGCGTCTCGTTGATGGGTTTCTCGCTGCGGATGGCGGCGATCAGGTCCTTGTGCTCCTGGACGTACGGGCTCTCGCCGCCCTCGATCTTCTCGGAGCTGTTGCTGATCCATCCGTTGCAGTTGGAGACGCCCTTCTCGCCGATGACCCGCTCGGAGACATCGTTCGCGCAGCCGTTCACCTGGCGGCACTGGCTGAGGACGTGGATGTCCTGGTCCGGCTTGTCGGGTTTGTCCGGGTGTGGATAGAAGAAATCGGCGCAGAAGAAGTCGAACTGGTCGCCCGTGACGCGCCGGGCCCGGCCGCCCATCGCCACAACCTTTCGGGGGGTTCGCCCCAGCACCCAGTTGATGACATCGAGATTGTGCACATGCTGTTCGACGATGTGATCGCCCGAGAGCCAGGCCCAGTTCACCCAGTCGCGGATCATCCAGTCCATGTCGGACCAGCCCGGCTCCCGCTTGCGATACCAGAGTTGGCCGGAGTTCCAGTAGGCCTGCGCCGACAGGATCTTGCCGATCGCCCCGTCGTGGATCCGCTTGATCGTCTCGATATAGCTCTTCTGGTGCCGTCGTTGGGTGCCGGCCACCACGGAGAGGCCCTTCTCGGTCGCCTTCCGGCCCGCCGCCAGCATCTTTCGAGCGCCGACCGGGTCGACGCACACGGGTTTTTCCATGAACACGTGCTTGCCCGCGTCAATGCAGGCCGGAAAGTGCAGCGGCCGGTAATAGGGCGGCGCGGCAAGGATCACATAGTCCGCCTTCGTCTCGAGCACCTTCTTGTACGCGTCGAAGCCGACGAAGCACATCTTCTCGTCGATCTCGCACCCGTTCTTCTCCTTGAGTGTCTTGCGGCAGCCGTCGACTCTGTCCTGGAACACGTCCGCCAAGGCGACGACCTTGACATTCGGGTCGGCCTTCATGGCGTCCATCGCCGCGCCGGTGCCCCGGCCGCCGCATCCGATGACGCCGACCGTCAGCGGCCTGCCCTCCGCGGCGGCCCGGGCCGCCCGGGGAATCACCGCCGTCGCCGCCATGGCCGCCGTCGTCGTTCGGACGAAATCCCGTCGCGAAATCCCGCCTGTCCTGTCGCGCCGCATGAGTGTCCTCCTCTGATTGTGCTGTCCGGATGCACGGCGGGTCCAGCGTGCCCCGCAGCGATCCCGACCCGTCGGGAAGCCCTCGCGCGTGGGGCATGCGGCACGCCCGCGTCCGGAAGGGGTCATTATGGGCGGCCGGGGAGGCGTGTCAACCGCATGACGGCAACGGGATTTCGGCCGTGCCGGAATCTGCGTGAAACCGCCTCGGCCGTGCCGTAGAATAGTACCGGTGTGGCGACTACGGCCTGTCGGGAGCCGCGAGCTTCATGGAAAGGGACTGCGAACATCGCGGCCGACGCCAGACGCATCGCGGCGCGCGGCCTATGACCGGCGCTGCGGTGCTCTGGTGCGCCGGCACCCTGCTCGCCGCCGACCCCAACCGCGTGCCCAATCCGTTCTTCGAGGGCACCGGCGGCCTTCGCCAGGGAACGCTCGGCGTTGTGCCCGACCGGTGGCGGGCGTTCGCCGTCGGCGGCGGCGCGGCCGAGACGTCGATCGTGCCCCTCGCGGCACACGCCCTGTATCCCGGCAGCCCGGCGGTGCGGGCGGTCCGCCTGAAGGTCACCGCATTCGGCCAGGACCAGGGATACGACCACGACGCGTTTCGCTTTCCCGTGACGCCGGGCGAGTCGTATCACGTCGAGTTTTTCGTCAAGACGGGGAACGCCGACGGCTCGACCCAGCGCTTCAACGTCGGCTTCCCGCTGTTCGCCGGAGGCGTCTATCTTCGCCGCGAACCCGGTGGCCGGAGCGGTCTGACGGCCGCGGGAACCTGGACGCGGATCGTCGGCCCGACGTTCACCGATGCGGAGGCGACGGCGGCGCACATATCGTTTCGTCTGGCGAACGACGGCGGCGAGAATGCCGTCCTCATCGCCCTGCCCATGGTGGGCGATCCGCCCGATCGTTTTCCGCCGCCCGCCGCCGCCGAACTGGCCGAGCGGCCTTCGTGGCACGCGTGCGACCGGCTCGTCGCGACGACCTATTTCTACTGGTACCGCTGGCCGGACATGCACTTCTTCGATGACGCCCGGCATACCGATGATGCCCTGACCGATCACTTTCCCTCGCCTACGTCGGTGAGCATGCTGAGCAAGGCGTGGCACAAGAAGGAACTGGCCGACATGATCGACGCGGGGATCGACATGGCCTGGCCGGTCTACTGGGCCGCGCCCGGGAACTTCGACAGCCCGCACTACAGCCTGTACGTGCTCGGCCTGCTGCCGATGCAGGAGGCACGCGACGAACTCCTTGCGGAAGGGCGGTCCCCGCCGCGCATCGGCATGTTCTACGACACCTCGTCGCTGCTCAACTCCGTCCGCGGCGCCCAACCGTATGACGGGAAGGCCGACCTGATCACCCCTGAGGGCAAGGATATCTTCTACGGCACGATCCGAAGCTTCTTCAGCACCGTGCGCCCGCGGCACTGGGCCTGCATTGACGGCCGGCCCGTCGTCGTCCTGTACGCGTCGGCCTTTGCGGCCCGGTATGACCAGTCGTCGATCGACCACGTGTATGCGCGATTTGCCGCGGACTTTGGCGGGATCCGGCCTTATATCATCCGCGAGCGCTCCTGGTCGTTGCAGACCGAGTCCGACTATCGCTGGGGCGCGGCCCTCAGCGGACCGCGTATCGACGGCATCGCCGCCGTCGGCCCCGGCTATGACGACTCCGCCGTGCCCGGCCGCACCACGCCGAAACGAGAACGCGAGGGCGGTGCGTTTTACGCGTCCGGATGGCTGGCCGTGCGGGCGTCGAACGTGGCGATCGCACACGTCGAGACGTGGAACGAGATGCACGAGGGCACGGACGTCTGCGAAAGTGTCGAGTACGGCCGGCAGTACATGGACCTGACCCGGCAGCACGCCGATGCCTTCCGCGCGAGGGGCAGGCCGCTCCAGATCATCGCGATGTCGCCGTTGCCGCGGGTCAAGGTGAGGGCACGCCCGGCCGCGATCACGGTTGCGTTCAGCGCGCCGGTGCTGCCGGGTTCCGTGAACGGGGAGACGTTCCGGCTGTGGCGGTGCGGCGACGACGGCCGGTTCGGCACGGAAGACGACGTCGCAATCTCCGCGGCCGCGATCATTGTTGATGACGACCGCGCCGTCTTCGACCTGACGGGCGTTGCGCTGCCGCCGCAGACGTATCGGGTCGCCCTGACGGGGGCCGGGGAGGCCCCGATCACCGACTTCTGCGGCCGCCCGCTGGCGGGACACTTCGGCGGGAGCTTTCCGTCCGGAGCCGACGGCGTCCCGGCCGACTTCGCGGCGGTCTTCTACCTGATGGCCCGCGCCGATTTCGATGCCGACGGCGACGTCGATCTCGGCGATTTCACGCATCTGCGGGTGTGCTTCAACGGCCCCAACCGCCCGCCCCTTCCGATCGGATGCAGCGACACGGACCTCGATGCCGACGGCGACTGCGACCTCGACGACTTCGGCATCTTCCAGGCATGTTTCAACGGGCCGAACCGTCCGGCGGCGTGTTCCTTCTGAAGTCGGGCACCACGCGTGCTCCCGGCTCCGACACGGCGGATCTTGAGCTTTCGTCCGGCCCGGCCCGGAAGGATCGGGCGAGAGAGATCCACGATGCTCTTGCCGACCATGCGCATGCTCCTTCGCTCAGGCGGGTCCGGGCGGGCCGCCCTCGGACCCGTGTCGTCCGCCCCGGTCCGGGCGGCCGCCCGACCGGCGCGGCGGTCGGTCCATCAGAAACGTGATCCGCTCCAGGATGTCCCGGCGAAGGTGTCGGGCGAGGATCGCCTTGGCCTCAACCAGGTTCGTCCGACGCGTCACGTGGGTGATGACGATGTGCGGGCAGTTCAGCGACGGCAGCACCTCGACAAGCTCGCGGACGTGAAAGTGCCGCCCCGCCCTCGCCCGTTCGATGTGCTCGTCATCAAAGAACGTGCACTCCAACAAAAGCACCTCCGCGTTCTTCACGTCATCGCGGTGGAGGTAGGCCCCGGCGGTCGTGTCGCCGCAGTACGTCA
>CAZTVU010000218.1:0-3109 GCA_964617025.1 uncultured Planctomycetales bacterium
TCAGCCGCCGGACCGCGTCGTCCGCGCTCCAGGCACCGTTGGCGTCGAGCCGGAGCGTCGTCTTGCGGCCGAGCGACGCCCCGAGGGCGTCGACGGCGGCCCGGACCCGCTCGTCGTCGTTGGGAAAGCCGACCTTGAGTTTGAAGTCCCGCAGGCCGAACCATCGCATCCTTCGCAGCGACCGCCGGAGCCGCCGCGGGTCGTCGCCCGACAGCACGCCGGAGTAGCGCACGCGGCCGAGGCTGCCCGGCGTCCCGAACCCGGGCAGGCCGAGCCAACCCGCGGCCTCGACCACGCTGCGGCGGAAGTGCCGGCTGTACGCATCGATCAGTGCCAGCTCGAGCGCCGCCCGCGCGGCCAGGATGAGCCGGCCGTCGGGGGCCCTCTGGGGCAGGGCGTCGATCATTTCGAGCGCGGTGGCAAAGCCCGTCGGCCGCCACGTCTCCAGGCCCCGCATCAGGTGCCGGGGAATGTCATCGATGACCGACGCCACCGTCTCGCCCGTGACATAGGGCCGCGGGAGCGTCTCGCCGTAGCCGATGATGCCGTTGCGAAGCTCGACCGACACAACGACCGGGTCGGCGACCGAACGCGCCGCCGTGGCGTGAGCGAAGGGTCGCCGCAGCGGAATCGACAGCGGATAGAGCCGTACGCACTGTATCTGCGAGAACGTCAAGCCTTCGTCCCTGCGCGCCTGCCGGACGGGGTCTATCTTATCGCTGCGCCGCTCCCGCGGCACGTTTGCGCCACGGCGGCTTGTGAACCCGGGGGCCGCGCCGTATCGTGTCGCCGCCTATGGGCAAGCGTCCCGTGTTGGTGATGGGCCTGGTCGTCGCCGCCATTGTGGCGGTCCACTACGGGTGGTCCGTCCGCATCGGGCTGTTCCTGGACGACCACGCCCACTACCAACAGCTTCGCGAGGGGGACTGGTCGTATGCCTCCGCGGTGAACGCGGCCCGGCTCGGCATCGTCGGGCAGGTCATGGATGTCTGGGCGCGGCAGGAAACGGGCCTGCGGTTCTATCGGCCGATCGCCTTCTGGATCATGCGGGCCGAGTACACGCTCGTCGGCTGGCGGCCGGCGGGCATGCACGTCTTCTGTCTGGTGTGGCATTGGATTTGCGCGATGCTCGTCGGCTGGCTGGCCTATCGCGTCCTGGGACGGTGGGTCTGGGCGACCGTCGCGGCGGGCGAGATGGCCATTCACCCCGGCCATGTCGCGACCGTGCATTGGATCGCCTGCCTGACGGCGTTCCTGTTGGTCGGCACACTCTGCTACGCTCGGTACGCCGGGTGGTGGAGCGGCGGATTCGTCGCCGGCGGGCCGGGCGAGTCAGGGACGCCGCAGCCCTCGTGGCAGCGCCGCTACGCGTGGTTGGCGCCGGCCCTCGCGGCGTTCGCCCTCGCCCTGGGGTGCCGTGAGCACGCGATCATGTGGCCCGCGGCGCTGGTGGCCGGCGACTGGGCGTTTCGCTCGCGTTGGCGTCGCCTACGGGGCGATGGCGGCCGTCGCCGCAGCGTATCTGGCGGCCCGACACGAGGCGCTCGGCGGCTTCCCGGTGCCGGGCCGGCCGTACCTGTTCCCGCCGTCCGATCCGGGCTTCGCCCGCTATATCATCGACAAGTTCGTCTATTACATGATCGGGCTGTTCGCCTACTGTCCCGTCGTGCCGGTCGGCGGAACCGAGTATTACGCCGCCCATCCGCTGAGCTTCTACGGGACGTTCGCCGCGGTCGTCATCGGTCTAGCGCTGATCTTCGGGACATCGCCGTTGCGGCGGCGACTGGTCTTCGCCCTAGCGTGGACGGCGGTCTTCCAGATTCCCCTCCTGCCGGTCTTCGCCTCGATGCACCACCTGTACCTTCCGGGCGCGGCCATGGCGTGGCTGCTGGCCGCCGGGCTGTATACGCTTGCCGGCGACGGGCCGGGGCCGAGACGGGCGGTGGCGGCCGTTCTGGTCGCCATCCACATTGTCCATATGAGTTTCATGACGCTGACCTTCGGGTGGTTCTGCCGCGGCGGGGCGAAAGTGGAGGATCTCGTCGTGCAGGACGTCCGGACCACCGGGCGACCGCTTCGCGACGGAGATCACCTCTTCTTCATTAACGTCCCGATGCTGGCCTACTACGCCGTGCCGGCGATCGAGAACGAGACCGGCCTTCACGGTCTGCGCGGCCACGTGCTGACCTTCTCGCCCTGGATGCTCCGGATGGAGCAGCCGGGAACGCTTGAACGGCTCGACGACCTCACGCTCGTCGTGACGGCACCGCCCGGCTCGGCGTACTTTGCCGGCGCCGCCGGCCGGACGCTGCTGACGGTGATGGGCTTTCCGGGTCCGTTCAAGACCGGCGACCGCATCGTCGGCTCGCTGTTCGATGCCGTGATCCTCGACGCCGACCGCGACGGGGTGCGCCGGATTCGCTTCGAGTTTCATAAGTCGTTGGATTCAGCGGACTACCACTTCTACTTCGGATCGCCTCACCGGTGGGCCTATCCGCCCTTCTGAGACTCGCCGAGGCGCGAACCTTGTGGCGGGTCGGTCGGCAGCGCACCGGTGTTTGTTCGCGGTTCGCCGCGGGCCGCATGCGGGTTTGACCCCTTCTTCGCCGCCGGGGTATAATAACGGGTCGCGGTGGTGGTCCCCGGACTCGCCGCACCGAGGAGTCTGACGCATGACGCAAAACGTTTCCACGCTGGCCTTCATCAGTATGCCCGGCTGGCCGGAGGTCCTCATCATCGCCTTCATCGGCCTGCTGCTCTTCGGCAAGCGTTTGCCTGAGGTGGGCAAGTCGCTCGGCAAGGGGATCGTCGAGTTCAAGAAGGGGCTTCGCGGGATCGAGGACGAGATCGACGACTCCGTGAACCGCAGCTCCACCGATCGCGTTCTGCCCCGCACGGCCCCGCACGAGACGGCCGAAGTCACCAGCAGCGAACCCGAGAAGAGCGAAGTCAACTCCGGCAAGTGATCGCCCGGACCCGGCCCGGGCCTCCCGCCCCGCATCGCCTTGCGGGCAGTGGCATTCCCCGTCTCCGCCCGCTACGCTGGTCGGCGATGACCGCCAAGTGGCTCGATGAGTTGAACCCCGCGCAGCGCGAGGCCGTCACGCAC
>CAZTVU010000218.1:3119-8312 GCA_964617025.1 uncultured Planctomycetales bacterium
GACGGCCCGTTGCTCGTCATCGCCGGCGCCGGCACGGGCAAGACCAAGACGCTCGCCTGCCGCGTGGCCTGGCTGGTTGCCAACGGGGTCGCGCCGGATCGCGTGCTCCTACTGACGTTCACGCGGCGGGCCGCCGCGGAGATGATCAGCCGCGCGGAGCACCTCGTCGGCCGGTCGCAGGGCGGCGGCCTCGGCCGGATCTGGGGCGGGACGTTCCACGCGACGGCCAACCGCCTCCTGCGGATCTACGGGCCGACCATCGGCCTGCACCCGAACTTCACGGTGATGGATCAGGGCGACGCGGCCGATCTGATGAACCTGATCCGCACCGAGCTGGGCTTCTCGAAAAAGGACAAGCGTTTCCCGCGCAAGGACACGCTGGCGGCGATCTACTCGCGCGTGGTGAACGCCCGCGACCGGCTCGCCGACGTCATCGAGCGGCACTTCCCCTGGTGCGAGTCCGATCTGGAGGACATCCAGGCCGTCTTCGACCTCTATACGCAGCGAAAGCGGGAGCGCAACGTCGTCGACTACGACGACCTGCTGCTGCTCTGGGATGCCCTGTGCCAGGCGCCGCGGGTCGGCGACCTCGTGGCCAACCGGTTCGACCACATCCTTGTCGACGAGTACCAGGACACCAACGCCGTCCAGGCGGAGATCCTCCGGGGCATGCGGAGGCACATCCCGCACATCATGGTCGTCGGCGACGACGCCCAGTCGATCTACTCGTTTCGGGCGGCGACGGTTCGCAACATCCTCGACTTCCCAAAGCAGTTCCCCGGCACCCGCACCGTCACGCTCGAGCAGAACTACCGCTCCACGCCGCCGATCCTGGCCGCCTCCAACGCCGTGATGGCCGCCGCCCGCGAGCGCTATACCAAGGAGCTGTGGTCCGACCGCCCGTCCGGCCGGCGGCCCGTCCTGATCACCTGCATGGACGAGCCCGAGCAGTGCACGGTCGTCTGCGAGAACATCCTGAAGCACCTTGAGCAGGGCACGCCGCTCTGCCGCCAGGGCGTTCTTTCGCGCGCCGAACAACCCAGCGCCGGGCGCGGGGGCGGGCGGGCCCGCCGCAAGATCCCCTTTCACAAGTACGGCGGGCTGAAGTTCATCGAGGCCGCGCACGTCAAGGACATGCTGGCCTTCCTGCGAATCCTGGAGAACCCCGCCGACGAGGTGAGCTGGTTCCGCGTCCTGCAGCTGATCGAGGGCATCGGCCCGAAGTCGGCTCGGCGGATCATGGACGCCCTCGGCGTCGGCCCTCGGGCCGCGCCGGGCGGCGAGGGGGCCGCGACGTCGTCGCCGCTGCAGCGGCTGCTGGAGGCCCCGCCGCCGGTGCCGGCGGCGGCGCGGGATATGTTCAACGAGTTGCGGTCCGCGCTGGCCGACTGCCTGGGGTCCGGCACCGGGCGTCGTGCAAAGGTCCGGCGCGGCCCATCGACGAGGCCGCCGGCCCCCCCCTCTCCCTTCCAGGGAGAGGGCCGGGGTGAGGGTGACTCGGCCGGCGCCCGCACCAACACCGCCGAGGACGAGATGCCGCTGGCCGCGCAGATCGAGCGACTGCGGATGTTCTACGAGCCCGTCTTCGAGCGGGTTTACGACAACGCGAGCGTCCGCTTGCGGGACATCGAGATGCTCGAGCAGATCGCCGCGGGATTCCGCTCGCGGGGGGCGTTCATCACCGACATGACGCTCGACCCGCCGCGGTCCACGTCCGACCTTGCCGGTGCGCCCTTCCTCGAGGAGGACTACCTCATCCTCAGCACGATCCACTCGGCCAAGGGCTGCGAATGGGACGTCGTCCACATCCTTCACGCCGCCGACGGCATGATCCCGTCCGACATGGCCCTGGGCGACGACGAGGGGCTCGAGGAGGAGCGGCGGCTGCTGTACGTGGCGATGACGCGGGCGAAGGACATGCTCTACGTTTACTTCCCGTTGCGGTATTACCACTCTCGCTGGTCGACGGGCGATCGGCACAGCTACGCCCAGTTGACGCGGTTCATCGCCGACACCGCCCGCCACCTCTTCGACGAGCAGCCCGCCCGCACCGGCCGAGACGCCGACTTCCCCGTCCGCGCCGGGTCCGCACAGGACGTCCAGGCCTGGCTCAAGAAGCTCTGGCGCAGTTGATCGCCGCCCTGAATCCGAGTGGGCTGCGCAGAACGCCACGAGGAAGGGATCTCCCCCCAAACCCTGAACCCCAAACCCTCTCCCCCAGGCCCCTACTCATCCTCGACACAGCGGTCGTAGAACTCCACATAGTTGTCCTTGTTCGGGCCCGCACGGAGCTGGATCGCCGCGCGGGGGTGCTGGTTGAGCTGACCGGTGATGTTGTACGGCACGAGCGGGCCCCACTCGACCTTCTCGCGCAGGGCGACGAAGTGGTCCTGGAGCAGCTTGAGGATCGGTCGCAGGTCGAACTTCGGGTTTCGCAGGAAGCCGAACAGAAGCTCCATCGGGCAGTTGCCGGCCCCGCGGCCGAGCCCGGCCATCGTGGCGTCCACGCGGTTCGCGCCGTGGATGATCGCCTCGATCGTGTTCGCGAAGGCGAGCTGCTGGTTGTTGTGCGCGTGGATGCCCACCTCCTTGCCCGTGCCCTCCACGGCCTTGAGGTATTTCCGGATGAGGATCTCGATCTGCTCGGCGTACAGCGAGCCGAAGCTGTCCACGACGACGATCGTGCTGGCGGGCGTCTCGCGCAGGACCTCCAGCGCCTGGTCGAGCTCCGGCTCCTGCACGGTGGATACGGCCATGAGGTTGCACGTGACCTCGTATCCTTTGTCGTAGGCATCCTTGATCATGTCGACGGCCGTCGGGATCTGGTGCACGTACGTGGCCACCCGGATCACATCCAGCACGCTCTGGTCCTTCGGCAGGACGTCCTCATGGTAGTCCGTCTTCTCCGCGTCGGTCATGGCGGCGAGCTTCAGCGACGTCTTGTTGTCGCCGACGATCCGGCGGATGTCATCCTCGTCGCAGAACCGCCAGGGGCCGCACTTCGACCGGGAGAACAGCCGCTTCGAGGCCTTGTAGCCGATCTCCATGTAGTCGATGCCGGCGGCCACGCACGTGTCGTAGACGGCCTTCACCAGCCCGTCTTCGAACATGTGTTCGTTGATCAGGCCGCCGTCGCGGATCGTGCAGTCGAGGACCTTCAGTTCCGGACGATACGTGACCCAGGGTGCTTTCACGGCCGTGCTCCTGAACAGGGGACAGGGCGGGCATCTTGCGCCCCCGCGCGCCGCCTGTCAATCGCCGGGTGCCGTGCCGCGAAGCCTGATTCGAAAAGCACGTGCCGCCTAGGGGACGGACCCCCAACGACTCGCAAGACGACCGCACAGCCGCGGGTTCGAGCGCGTCGCGCGCCGCGCGATTCGGCCTGGCGGCCCGGCCGTCGGCTTGCACCGGCCCGGGTCCGGACGGATCATGCCCCGATGCCTCGTCGGCCGAAAACCCCGCCCAAACGCCCGCCGGCGGCGCCGCCGGAGCATCGCTATCCGTATCCGTGGGTTCGGCTGCGGTCGGGCACATCGCACCCGCTGATCTATCAGCGGATGGTCGCCGACGTGGACCCGGCGGCGGCGGCCGGCGATATCGTCGCCGTGTACGACAAGACGGGGCGGCACTTCGGCCATGCCTTCTACCACGACCGCTCGCAGATCGCCCTGCGGATGCTCTCGTGGGACGCCGCCCCGGTGGACGACGCCTTCCTTCGCGAGCGGATCGACCGCGCGGTCTCGCTCCGCGAGTGCCTCTTCGCCGGCGACGAGGCGACCAACGCGTGGCGCCTCATTCACGCCGAGGGCGACGGGCTCAGCGGCCTGATCGCCGAGCGATACGACGATGTCATCGCCGTCGAGGTCTTCTCGCTGGGCGTGGCCCGCCGCCTGGACCTGTTCAAGCGCCTCCTGCACGAGCGGACGGGGCTGTCGCGGTTCGTCGTCCGGGCCGACGAGCGGATCTGCCGGCTCGAGGGTTTTCGCGTCCCGCCCGAGGCGTCGGAGGTGGCGCCCGACGCCGTCATCGTTCGCGAGAACGGCATCCGGTTCCACGTGGACCTCCGCGCCGGCCACAAGACGGGCTTCTTCTGCGACCAGCGCGACAACCGGCTGCGCCTCGCCCGCTGGTGCCCGGGGCGGCACGTCCTCGATGTCTGCTGCTACACCGGAGGCTTCGGCGTCTACGCCCGCACGCTCGGCCGGGCCGCCTCCGTGACCGGCGTCGATCTTGACGAGAAGGCCATCGCATTGGCCAGGCGCAACGCCCATCTCAACAACGTCCGCATCGATCACGTCCATGCCGACGCGTTCAGCTACCTCCGCCAGATGCAGACGAACGCCCGCACCTACGACGTCGTCGTGCTCGACCCGTCGAAGTTCGTCGCCACCCGCGAGGAGTTTCACGAGGGATCGCGCAAGTATGTGGACCTCAACGCGCTGGGCCTGTCCGTGCTGAGGCCCGGCGGCCTGCTGCTGACCTGTTCCTGCTCCGGCCTCGTTTCGCGCGACGACTTCCTCGGCATGGTCAAGGCCGCCGCCGCCCGCGCCCGCCGCACGCTCCAGATCCTCGATCAGACCGGCGCCGGCGCGGACCATCCGGCCATGGCGAACTGCCCGGAGAGCGGATACCTGAAGGCCCTCTGGATCCGCGCATGGTGAGGAGAGGGTTCGGAGAGGGTGACGTCGCCACGGATTCGGAGCCCGCACGCCTCTGCGTGAGCGAAGGGCCCCGTCACGGGGGCAGCATGACCTCCCGTTCAAGCGTCCAGCTTTGCGCGACGAAGCCTTCGCGGGTGAGATCGCGAAGCGCGAAGAAGAAGGCCGGCGGGCCGTTCACGTCGATGCGCTGACCCGGGCGCAGTTCCTGTTTGACCGTGCGGAAGAGGTCGGGGTGGCTGTTGCCGTCCGGGTCCTTCCAGTAACGTACCCAGAAGTCCGGGTCCGCCGGGAACCAGCAGGCCACGCCAAGGCTCGCCGCGTGGTCGATCCACGCGGCGCCGCGACGGTGGTACTGCGGGACGGCGTCGAGGTTCAGCGGTTCGTCGCCGTCGGTCCGGCCGCCGACCGTCGGCAGCAGGTAGTGGAAGATCGACTCGAGCCACCACGCGCCGGCATCGGCGTTCTCGACCCAGAGGCACTGGGCGGCGATCCAGTCGACGCGGTCGGCGGCGCCTTCGCCGCCGGCGGGCCT
>CAZTVU010000219.1:0-8286 GCA_964617025.1 uncultured Planctomycetales bacterium
GTCGTGGCGGTGATGGCGGCGCCGACGGCGTGGGAATGGGTCCGGGATGCCGCCGACGCGGGACGCTCGCTCGGCTGGGCCACGCGGGCGCTGACCGTGCAGGGGCCTGAGGATTGCCACGTCCTTCGCCTCGCGCGGGAGCTGCACGCCTTCGGCCCCGACTGGATCCTGGCAATTCGGGCCGGGCGCCAGGCGCTTGGCCCCGCCGTAGCGGCGGCCACGCCGATCGTCAGTTGGGTCGACCTTTCGAGCACCCCCGCGAATCTCATCGCCACCGAGCTGGGGCCGAACGACCGCGTGTGTGCGACCTCGTCGGCCGTGCGGGATGTGCTGGCGTCCGCCGGCGTGCCCGCATCGCGACTGCGGGTCGTTCCGCGGGCCGCTCCTTCGGTGGCGGGGATCGGCCCTGCGTCGTCGGCGGATCGGCCGCACGGCGTGACCGTCCTCGCGGACATCGCGCCGGCGGACCCGGCGGCCGTCGGGTTGGCCCTTCACACGCAGCAGGTTCTGTGGCGCGAGTGCATGGGCATCCTCCGGCAGGAGGCCGAGGTGTTCACCTGTGACCGGGCGGAGCCCGTGCTCGCCCTCGCCGAGAGGCGAACCGGGATGGCGATTCGGGAGAAGGAGGTCCGCGGGGCGTTCCGCGAGCTGATCGCCCAATCGCTCGGGCCGACGGCCGTAGCCGTGGAGTTTGTCCGTCGGCTTGCCTCGGCGGGCGTGGAGCCGTGCCTGTGGGGGCGGGGCTGGGATACGCACGCCGAGACGCGGGCGTTTTGCCGAGGCCCGCTGGAGGGGCTGGATGATGTACGTCGAGTGCTCGAGGGGACGAAGCTCTATGTGTCGCTGGGGACGTGGGGCGACGTCGGCCGGGACGTTTGGCTGGCGATCCTGTGTGGTGCTGTCGTCCTCTGGCGGCGCCGGCCGTCCGATGGGCAGGAGGGGGGGATGGAGCGTCTCCTCGCGGAGGGCCGCGAGTACGTCGGCTTTCGGCGGTCGGCCGACCTGGTTGCCGGCTGCAAGAAGCTCTTGGCTGACAACCGGATGCGCGAAGAAATCTGTCGGGCCGCGCGGGAACGAGCAGAAAAAGATCACGGCATGGCCCGGCGACTGAACAAGATACAACTATTTGTTAATAATGACGTTATAGATGGTTCTGTCTCCCCGTGACATCGTTGGCGACCGGCCTTTGGGCAGGTCGCCGAAAACAGGGGTAAAGTTCTCAGTACTGATAAGCCGATAGAACGACTTGAGGTTATCGGTCTGCGGGCGCCATCGAACCGATGGCGCGTCTACGGACGTTGGAGACACCGTCCCCGCGAGACGGGTCATCGGAGGACCCCATTTCATGCGAACGATTGCAATCGCCAATCAGAAGGGCGGCTGTGGGAAAACTACGGTCGCGATCAATCTCAGCGCGTGCCTGGCCCGCGAAGGCCGGCGAACGCTGCTCGTCGACATGGATCCGCAGGGCCACTGCGCGCTCGGACTGGCCGTGCCGGAGGAGCAGATCGAGACCAGCATCTATGATGCGCTCATGCAGATCGGCAACGGCGAGGCGGTCGATCTGTCCCGCATCATCTGGCAGATCACGGCGAACTTCGATCTCGCGCCGTCCAAAACGGACCTGTCAGAGTTTGAGCTCAACACGGTGTCGGCCGCGGACCGGCAGGCGCGCCTGGCGCGCGTGCTGGAGACCGTCGCCGACCGGTACGACTTCGCGATCATCGACTGCCCGCCGCACATCGGACTGCTGACGCTCAACGCGTTTCAGGCGGCCGGCGAGATCATCATCCCGGTGGACACGGGGTACTTCTCGCTCCAGGGCCTGACCAAGCAGATCGACGCCGTCAACCGGATCCGCGAGCAGACGGGGCACGACATTCGCGTCCGCGTCCTGGCGAACCAGTATGACGTCCGCACCAAGCTCGGCCGCGAGATCCTCAGCGAGCTCAAGCGGAAGTTCGATTCGCTGATGTGCCAGTCGTTCATCAACTTCAACACGAAGCTCAAGGAAGGGGCGAGCTTCGGGCAGCCGATCACGGAGTACGATCCGGGCAGCATGGGCTTCCGCGATTTCGTGCGGCTGGCCCGCGAGCTGATCTCGGCGAACGGGTCGGAGTCGGTGCCGGCGTCGATCCTGCGGCAGGCCGACGAACTGGCCGCCCGGGCGGAGCAATTGCTGGCCACCACCAAGCCGCTGTTGGGCGGAAAGGTCGACGCCGCCGGGTCCGGACCGGCCACGCATGCGGAGATCCAGCAAAAGATCGACCAGATCTACGGCGTGCGGCAGACCGACCAGGGCGTGCTGTTCGTCGCGCATGCTCCGGGTGCGCGGGAGGTGAAGCTCGCCGGCGACTTCAACAACTGGTCGCCGGAGGCCAATCCCATGGTGGCGACGAACAACGCGCACGAGTTTCGGGCGCTGCTGCCGCTGGCGCCCGGCCGTTATCGGTACCGGCTGGTGATCGACGGGGCGTGGACGCAGGATCCGTACAACTCGTACGTCGAGAGCAACCCGTACGGCGAGCTGAATTCGGTGTTTGAGGTGGTCTAGCGCGTCGCGGCGGCGGCCAGGTCAAGGACCATCGCGATCTCATCACAGGCGACCTGCACCGGACACCGGACGCAGTCCGTCCAGACCTTGTGGGGCAGCGTCTCCTTCGGAACGGTGCGGTAGCCGAGCCGCTCGAAAAAGGCCCGTTCGCGGGTCAGCGCGAACAGGCGGGCCAGGCCGAGGCGCCGGCCCTCCGCCTCCGCCGCGCGGACCAGCGCGGTGCCCACGCCCCGGCCGCGGGATTCCTCGGCGACGGCGAGGCTCTTCAGCTCGGCCAGGTCGCGCCAGACGATCTCGACCGCGCAGCAGCCGACGACGGCCCCGTCGTCCCCATCGCACACGAAGAAATCGCGCAGGTGCTCGTACAGGTCGGCGTGCGACCGGAACAGCATGCGGCCCAGCTCGGCGTGGTAGGTGATCAGCCCGTGTATCGCGGGCACGTCCGCCATCGTGGCGTTTCGCACGGTCCCCAAGGGCAGGCCTCCTGGGCGGTGCGCGCGTCGGGTTCCGTCGCCGGCGGCCTCGCGGATCGCCCCCGGCATTGTATCCGGCGCCGACGGGCGGGTGAAGCACTTCCCAAGGGACGGGCCTCCGCCTACACTGCCTGGGTCCCGGCGGAAGCCGTCGGCGCGTGAGGATGCTCGTTGGGTGCATTTCGCGATTACGTCCGGTTGCTGCGTCCGCCGCAGTGGATCAAGAATGTTTTCGTGTTCGCCCCCTTGGTGTTCGGGTACGGCGTGAAGCGCGGCGACCCGCAGGCGGTCGTGGCTGCCCTGCTGGCGTTCGCGGCGTTCTGCCTGGCCTCGTCGGCGGGGTATGCGTTCAACGACGTGCTCGACCGCGAGCGGGACCGTCACCACCCCGCCAAGCGCAACCGGCCCGTGGCCGGCGGCGCGGTGAGCCCGGCGGGGGCTCTTGCGGCGGCCGCCCTGGTTGCCGCGGCTGCGCTGGCGATCAGCCTGGCCCTGCTGCCGCGTGCATTCTGCCTGACGCTGGTGGGATACTGGGTGCTGACGTTCTTCTATTCGGCGGTCCTCAAGCAGGTCCTCATCCTCGACGTGATCGTGATCAGCGTCCTGTTCGTCATCCGGGCGCTGGCCGGGGCGCTGGCCGTGCAGATCAGCATCTCGCCGTGGCTGGGCGTCTGCACGTTCATGCTGTGCCTGTTCCTGGGCTTCGGCAAGCGGCGCTGCGAGCTGGCGGTCATCGGCAGCGCCGAGGGCGCCGGCAGCCACCGGCGGACGCTGCAGGACTACACGCCCGACCTGCTCAACCATCTGCTCACCACGTCGGGCGGGATGGCGATCATCACCTTCCTGCTCTACACGATGGACCGGTCGACGCCATCCGCCTTTCCGAAGCAGTATCTCATCTACACGATCCCGCTCGTGGTGTACGGCATCTGGCGCTATGCGATGCTGATCGAGACCGGCAAGTTGACCGGCCCGACCGATGTGATCATCAACGACCGGCCGTTTTTGGCGACGGTGCTGCTGTGGTGCGCGGCGGCGGGCGTCATCGCCCTCTGGGGGCACGAGATCGGCGCAGGTCTGCGGGGCCTCCAGGGGGGATGAGGTGCGCGGCCGATCGGGCTAGATGGCGAACGAGGTCACGCCGAGCCACTGGTTGATCCAGGTCGAAATGAAGTTGTTCGCGACGCTGGTGGCCAGCCCCGCCGTCGCCTGTGCGGCAAGGCCGCCCACCGTGAGCACGCATTGCCCGTCCGCGTCCTGGACATAGCCGGTATTGCAGCCGGGCGGCGCATTCGGATCGTACGAGTCGACCACCGTCGAGCAGACGGAGGCCTGAAAAACTATCCCCGCGCATCCGATCACGGCCGCCCACATCCAGCGCCGCACTGGTTCCGCGTTTCGCATGAGTCTCGCACCCCCGCCCGACCGGGCATTGTGCCGTTGCGGGCGCTCAACGGCGGCCTCCGTCGCTTATTCCCCCGACGGACGCGTCGCCGGCGGCACGTTTTCCGGTACCGGTCGCGTGGTCGGGCCTCCGGCCGGCGCGCCGCCGGGCAGCTCCACCAGCCCGGGCGAGAAGCCCTTGGGCTCGGCCGGCCTGATCTCGTCCGCGAGGAGAACCGAGAGCGGCTGGACCGTGCCGGCCGTCAGCTTTCGCTCCCGGGCCAGCACCGTGACGTACTTGCCGAGGTGCTGGTCCACGTCGATCTGCGACCCCGCCGGCAGCTCGACGTAGGCGACGGTCTTGTCGTTCGACGGGTCGACCAGCCGGTACCGCTTCGGGAAGGCGCTCGAGTGGCTGTCGAAGATCGCGCTCGGGCGGAACTCGCCCGTTGCCGAGACACGGCCGTCAAGCAGTTTCTCCGGCGGCCGCCTGATCGCCTCGCGCGCCAGTCGGGCGGCCTCGTGCTCCTTGTCCACGGTCTCCTTCATCGTTGCGATGGTCTGCACCAGGCTGGTCAGCTCGCTCTTCGTCAGGATCTGGTCGATGCGCCGCTGGGCGTAGACCTGGGCCACCGGCTCCTCGTCCTGGTCGGCGATCGGGCGGAGCTTCTCCAGGATCGGCTTGTAGTCCTGGCGGCCGGCGGGCTTCTTCGTTTCCGCCGCAATCGCGTTGTCGATCGCCTGAATCTCGTCCGCATACTTGCCGAACGGACTGGTGCCGCCCGGCTGCGTGGTGGTGGTCTTGCTGACGGTCACTCGCGGGCGTTCGGTACGGCCGGCCGGCGCCCCCGACGTCGGTTTAGTCCGTTCGGCCGGCGCTGCGACCGGCCGGGCCGCGGCCCCCGACCCCCGCGTCACGAACTGGGCGCTGATCCACAGCCGGGCCCCTTCGGGCGGGGTGATCTTGTAGAAGGCGCCGTCCGGCGTCTCGCCGAGGATCTGCACCTCGGTCCCCTTGCGGAGCTTGACCTGCTTGGCGTATCGGTGCTGCGGGTCCATGTCGCTGCCGGCGCGGACCCATACATCGTCGCCGTTGACCACGCCGACGCCCTCGGCCGTCTTGTCGACGTATTCGCGGTCGATCAGGCTGTAGCAGCCCTTCGGCGGGGCGATCGCCAGCCAGTCATACTGCTGCTCGTAGACGGTGACCTCTTCGCCGGGCTCGGCCTTCCTGACGGGGTAGTAGTTGGCGTCGGGTCCGCTGCGGATCCGCACGTTGGTGCCCTTGACCGACCCGACGAACGGGAAGCCTCCGGTAGCCGCCGGCCCGACTCCGGCCGGCTGGGTGGTCGGCTCGGCGGCTTGTACCGCGCTCACCGCGACCAGGCCCGCTGTCGCCGCGAGGGCCGCGGTGGTCCTCAAGATCCATCCATTTCGAACGTTCATGACTCCGTTCCTCGAAATTGGCACAGGGTCGTCACACTTGGGCTGCCATGTCGACGCACTTTCCAGCGGCTTGACACCGTATCGCCGCCCCTGCGGCTTGTCAATCAGCGCGTGGGGTCGTGCGGCCCGCGGAGACCGCCGCACGGGCGACGGCCCCGGTGCTCTTCGTCGTTCGCTTTTCGCAACGGCACGGTCTGGGTATAAGCGATCGTCGGAACGGCGACCCCTTCGGCTGCGCGCAGGGATTTCGCGATGAGGCAGATTCACGGGATCGGTCTGGGTGAGGTGCGGGCGGTCTACAGCGGACCGGAAGGTCGTCTCTGGGAGCTCGTCATGGGCGAGCAGGTCCACATCGGCGGGTTCCAGTCTTCGACGGACCTGGCGGAGCGCGCCGGGATCGGCGCGGGCATGACCGGCATCGACCTCTGCTGCTGTAGCGGGGCGGGCATGCGGTTCCTCGTGCGGTTCCGCGGCGTGGCCCGGATGCGCGGCGTGGACGCGACGCAGGCCATGGTGGACCTCGGTCGCCGACGATGCGCGGACGAGGGGCTTGCCGATCGCATCGACTTCACGCTGGCGGATGCGGCGGAGTTCGTCTGGGGTGAGGACGCGTGGTGCTACGTCGTTGACAAGCCAAGACTGATCGCCGAGGCCGTGCGCCTGGTCCGGCCCGGCGGCGTGATTGCCTTCACCGACTGGGTCGAGGGCCCGGCCGCCATGACGGACGCCGAGGCGGAGCGCTTTCTGCGGTTCATGAAGTTCCCGAACATCGAGAGCATTGCCGGTTATCGGGGCCTTCTGGAGAAGAACGGCTGCACGGTGACTCTGGCGGACGATACGGGGCGCTTCGCCGCGCACGTTGATCTGTACGTCAACATGCTGCACATGCAGTTGACGTACGACGCCCTGAAGATCATCGGTTTCGATACCGCACGGATGCAGGCGATGGCGGCGGAGATGGAGTTCGTGCGCGGCCTGGCCCGCGCCGGCAAGGTCGTGCAGGGGCGGTTCGTGGCGAGGCGGTGACGGGCAACGATCTCGGCGTCACGCGCGGTTTGACGGTCGCTACGCCCGCGGGCGCAGACGCCACGTGAACGCCAGCAGCAGCACGCCCAGAAACGTGCAGCCGAGGATGGTGGCGATGACGATGCTCCACGCCGTCTCGAGGTCGTAAAGCCGCTTGAAGTGGTCGAGCATCCAGCCGAAGCCCTTCGCCTGGGCCGTCCGCCCGATGTAGCCGAACAGGCCGATGAAGCCCGCCGCCGTGCCGACCGCCTTCTTGCTCGTCAGGTCGAGCGCCTGGATGACGATCAGGTTGATCACCGGGTAGATGAACAGGCCCACGACCCCGAGCATCACGAGGTCCAGCGTCAGGTAGCCCGGCGGGATGAAGGGCAGCGCGGCGAACGCCGCGAGGATCGGCGCCATCGACAGCGTGGCGACCACGCCGCGCCGGCCGCCGAGCCGGTCCGACGCCAGCCCGAGCAGGACCGTCGACGGCACGCCGCTGAGCTCCAGGACCGTGACGGAGAGCCCGCCGCCGATGATCGTCGCGTGCTTGACCTCGCGGAGGTACATCGGACCCCAGTCGAGCATGCTGTACCGCGTGACGTACGCGAAGAAGTTGGCGACGGCCAGCAGCCAGACGTACGGGTTGGCCAGCGTGTGGTCGATCAGCAGCTCCTTCCAGGTCAGCTCGCGCTCGATGTGCCCCGGCGGGGGCGGATGGGGCGTGAGGTCGGCCTGGTATTCCTCGATCGGCGGCAGGCCGACGGACTGCGGCGTGTCGCGGAGCCGCCAGAACAGGTAGAGACTGCCGGTCGCCGCGAGGACGCCGGGAAAGTAGAAGGCGTACGACCACCCGCCGAACTCCGCGGCGGCCCAGCCGGCCACATAGCCGGCGACGGCCCCGCCGAAATTGTGCGACGTGTTCCAGATGCTGAACGTCAGCCCCCGCTCCTTCTCGGCGAACCAGTGTCCCATGAGCCGCCCGCACGGCGGCCAGCCCATCCCCTGGAAAAACCCGTTGAGCGCCCAGAGGATCAGGTGGATGCGGAAGCTCTCGGCCGCGCCGAAGGCGAAGTTGCAGATCGCCGTGATCAGCAGACCGCAGGCCATGAACACCCGCGGGTTGCTCCGATCGGAGACGGCCCCCATAAGGAACTTGCCCAACCCGTACGTGATCGCCGTGACGGCGACGATGCTGCCGATCGCCGAGTTGTCGTAGCTCAGAGCCTCCTTCATGTCCTTCGCAACCACGGAGAGATTGTTCCGCACAAGATAGAACATGGCATAGCCGAGGAACGTGGCCTCCATGATCTGCCGGCGGAACCGGGGATACCGGCGGCGGACCTCTTCTTCGGGGAGTCGCTTGATGTGCGGCGCGGCGGCGAAGAACCGACGAATGGAAGCCAAAAGCATCAGGGGCAC
>CAZTVU010000220.1:0-6696 GCA_964617025.1 uncultured Planctomycetales bacterium
TCGGCAAAGGCGGTAAAGCGCCCGCCGGTCTTCGATGACGTCCCCCGATTTCCTAACGCGGCCTTCGGCCGCAACCAAAACTTCTGCGCACGCTGCGCAGAAGTTGCGACGGAAGAATCTATTCACCCGACAAGCCTCTCCGAAGACGATCCGGCCGCGTTCGAGCGCCCCCGGCGATTCGCTTCGCGCCGTCCGCCGTCCGTCGGCGCTTGTGGACTGCGGTGGCAACGCCACCGCTTTGGCTCGGAAGGTCTGCCCCGCACCGGCGCGTCCCGGCACGCCCCAGGAATAGCGGCGTCATGGCCGCCGCACTCCAAAACGCGCAGACCGCACCATGCACGACGGGCGGGGCGACTGCCGTCCGTGTCGAGGTCGGGGCAGAGTCTCCCATCGCAATCGGCGAGCACGGTGTGCATTCTTGAATGCGGCCGGAGGCTGCGCCGGGATGACGTGCTCCTTTGGAAGGGTCGGCCGTATGCGGAGCCCCTCTCCCGCGGCCTCCGGTGCGGTCTTCTCAGCCGATCGGGGGCGGGGGGCCGGCGAGGAGGTCGTACTCCTTGAGGGGCGATTCGTCGCCGCTGCAGACCAGCTCGATGTCGCGGCGGAGCGTGGGCAGGCTCGACTCGATGTAGCGGCGCGCGACGGCCCGCTTGCGGTCGCTCGCCTCGGCCTGACGCAGGAACAGGTGGCCGACGAGGACGACGATGGCGGCGTCGACGAGGCGGCGGCCGCTGAGGTCCATGTACTCGCCGCCCCGCTCCTTGACATACGCGATGCCCCGCAGCACCTCGGCCCTGGCCTCGACGAGCTTCGCCTTCAGGCCGGCCAGCAGCGCATCGGCGTATTCGTGCCGCTCAAACTCCTCGATGTGCTTCTCGAACGCGCCCGAGCAGACCCCGCGGACGGCCGCGACGATCTGGAGCTGGCTCGTGCCCTCGTAGATCGTCGTGATGCGGGCGTCGCGCAGATACCGCTCGGACGGATAGTCCGTCATGTAGCCCGAGCCGCCGAGGACCTGAATGGCGTCGTTCGCGACTCGGATGCACGTCTCGGAGGCGTAATACTTGCTCATCGGCGTCAGCATGCCGTTGAGCCGCTTGAGGGTGCGGGCGTCCGCCTTGCGGCGCTTGAGCTCGGCGGGGTCGGACGGCGTCTGCAGCTCAAGGATGCGGAGGTTGTTGTTCTCCAGGTCGCACACGCGGCTGGTCTCGTACGTCAGCGCGCGGATCGCCTCAACGGCGATCTTCATGTCGGTCACCATCTCGGCGACGGCCGGCAGCTTCTCGATCGGCACGCCGAACTGCTTGCGGGTGTGGGCGTAGCGGCGGGCGACGCGGAACGCCGCTTCGGCGATGCCCAGCGACTGGGCAGCGATCCCGACGCGGGCGCCGTTCATCAGGCTCATCACGTACGTCACAAGGCCGCGCTGCCGCTCGCCGATGAGCTTGGCCGGGGCGTCGTCGTAGACCAGCTCGCACGTCGGCGAGCCGTGGATGCCGAGCTTGTGCTCGAGGTGGCGGACGCGGATTCGCGGGCTCCGTTCGGCGAGGAACAGGCTCAGCCCGCGGCCGTCGCGGATCTCGGGCTCGCTCCGGGCGAGCGTCAGGAGGATCTCGCCGCAGCCGTTGGTGATGAACCGCTTGACGCCGGTGAGCCGCCACTGGCCGTCGGTGTCCTGCCAAGCGCGAAGGCCGACGGCCTGCAGGTCGCTGCCGGCGTCCGGCTCGGTGAGCACCATCGCGCCCGTCAGCTCGCCCGTGGCGAACCGCGGGAGGTACTCGTCCTTGATCGACTGGCTGGCGTAGGCGTTGATCGTCTCGGCGATGCCCTGGAGGCCGAAGAGGTTCATCAGCGAGGCGTCGGCGCGGCTGATGATCTCGATCGCCATGGTGTAGATCAGGTTGGGGCAGTTCAGCCCGCCGTACCGCCGCGGCAGCGTAAAGCCCATCAGGTCGGCCTGGGCCAGGCACCGGAGGTTTTCCCGCACGCCCTTGCCGAGCGTGACGGTGCCGTCTTCGTTCAGGGTGTTGCCCTCGAGGTCCACCTGTTCGGCTCGCGGGGCGATGGAGTTGCCGGCGATGTCGCCCACGATCGTCAGGATGCGACGATAGTTGTCGATCGCGTCGTCGGCGTCCAGGGGCGCATACTCGGCCCCCGGCCCGTCGCGATGGACAAAGTCGTCCTCCTGCACCCGCGCCAGCGTCGCCAGATCGAGGTGACGGAACAGGAACTGGATGTCGTCGTTGTCGGTGAAGTAGTTGGGCATAAGGCGTTTTCCGAAAGCACACTGGAAAAGTGAGAAAGTGTGAAAGTGAAGAAAGGGCCTTGACGCCCGTCATTTCTCACTTTTCCACTTTCCCAGTTTTTCACTTTTCCTTGATCGCTTTGATCATCATCGGGATGACCTTGGTCAGGTCGCCCACGATGCCGTAATGGGCAACGGAGAAGATCGGCGCATCCTTGTCCCAGTTGATCGCAATGATCTTGGCCGACTCCTCCATGCCCGCCCGGTGCTGCACGGCCCCGCTGATGCCGCAGGCGATGTACAGGGCCGGGCGGACCGTCGTGCCGGTCTGGCCGACCTGGTGCTCCTTGCCGATGAAGCCGCCGTCCACCGCCGCACGCGATGCGCCGACGACCCCGCCGATGGCCCCGGCGAGGTCGTGGATCAGCTTGAAGTTCTCCTTGCTGCCGACGCCGCCGCCGCCGGCGACGATCACCCGCGCGGCCTTCAGGTTCACCTTTCGCGGCTGGCGGTTCCGCTCGATCAGGCGGACGGCCAGGTCGAAATCGGTGAAGTCGATCTTTTCGTCGATGATCCGACCGCTGCGGCGCGGGTCGCCCGGCGCCATCCGCATGACGCCCTCGCGGACCGTCGCCATCTGCGGCCAGCGGTCGAAGTTCACGATCGTGGCGATGATGTTCCCGCCGAAGGCCGGTCGAATCTGGAGGAGCAGATCCTTGTGCGTCTGCTTCGTCCGCGGATCGGTGTAGTCGCCGATTTCCAGGTCGGTGCAATCGGCGGTCAGGCCGGCCCGCATCTCGGAGGCCACGCGCGGGGCCAGGTCGCGGCCGAGGGCCGTGGCGCCGTACATCACGATCTGCGGCTTGTACTTGCCGATCAGCTGACACATCACGCGGGCGTACGGGAGCGTGCGGTAGTGTTCGAGCTGCGTGTCGTGGACGTAATACACCTTGTCCGCACCGTGGGCGATCAGCCGGTACGACAGCTCCCGCACATTCCAACCCGGCAGCACGGCCGCCATCGGCACGCCCAGCCGATCGGCCAATTCCCGCGCCTTTCCGCACAGCTCCAGCGACGCCTCGTTGAGGCTTTCGTCTTCCTGTTCCGCGAAGACCCAGACCTCGCCTTTTCGATTGGGTTCAATCATGCGGCCGGTGATCCGTTGCTTGGGGAGTCCGTTGGTTCGTTATTCCGTTCGTCCGTTATTCCGGCAAGAGGTTGCTCGGTTACTCAGTTGCTCGGGAAAGCGTTCTTTCGTTATTCCGTTAGCCCGGGCAAGCCTCACTCGGTTGCTCGGGCTGCGCCCCAAAACCCTAAACCCCAAACCCTAGACCCCACACCCTCACCCACACCCCTCACCCCAGCGTATGGTCCTTGACCAGTTCGTGAATCATGCGACGGACGCCCTCCTCCGTCGGCGGGATCTCGGTGTAGCCTTCCTTCGTGAGAACGATCGACTGGATGCGGTGCACCTTCGTCGGGGAACCCGGGATGCCGCACCACGCAAGGTCCGCGCCAATGTCATCAAGCGTCCACTGCTCCATAAGCAGGCCGCCGGCCCTGAGCGCCTCGACACGACGAGCCTGCTCGGCCCTGCGTTCCGCCTCGCTCGCGTCCGGCATGGCCGCGGCCACTTCCCTGGCGACCTCATCCGGGGTGCGGGCCCGCTTGTAGCGCATCACTCGCCGCACAGCGGGCGGCCGCGGCTCGTTGGCGATGTCGAGCACCGTCAGCAGCGCCGGCAGCCGGACTTCGAGCACCTCCCACCCGTTGCCCACGTTCCGCCGGACGCGGGCCCGGCGATCGGTCAGCTCCGCGAAACGTTCGAAGTAGGTCACTTGCGGGATGCCGAGTTTCTCGGCCAGTTGCGGCCCGACCTGGGCGGTATCGCCATCGATCGCCTGCCGGCCGCAAAAGACCAGGTCATACTGCCCCAGCCTGCGGACGGCGCGGCTCAGGATATAGCTTGTCGCAAGCGTGTCGCTTCCGGCCGCCCGGCGGTCGGTCAGCAGGATGGCGCGATCGGCTCCGCGATACAGGCACTCGCGCAGGACCTCGCAGGCGGCCAGGGGCCCCATGGTGATCGCCGTCACGGTCCCCCCGTACTGCTCCCGTACCTGGAGCGCCGCTTCCAGGGCATTCAGGTCTTCCGGGTTCATGATGGCGGGCAGGGCGGCCCGGTTGACCGTGCCATCCTCTTTCATCGCCTCGCCGGTGATGTTGGCCGTGTCGGGAACCTGCTTGACGCAGACGACGCAGTGGTAGCTCAAGCGTCTTCTCCAGAGTCTCTCGCCGGTTGAAAACCTCGCCTAAACCGGGCCCAGGACGTTAGCGGCAGGGGCGCGGTCCGTCAAGCGTCTTGATCCGCGGGTCCGTCACGGATAGGTTGGGGGAGTCCCGGCCCGTGGCGGGCGGTTCGCTTCCAGGAGTTGTCTATGCCGGTCCTGTTCGGAACGTTGTTGCAGCCGGAGTCGCCGACGGAATGCCGGATCACGCCGAAGACCGCCGTGAACATCGGCGGCGACGGCCGGATCCGCGAGGTCGGTCCCGCGTTAGCGGCGGGCAAGGACGTCGTCGGCGACGAGGGGTGCTGGATCCTGCCGGGTTTCATCGACGGCCACCTGCATCTGTCGCAGTGGGACCGTCGCGGGATCGACGGCTTTTCGCTTCAGGACTGGCAGGAGAAGGTGGTCTACCCGGCCGAGACCCGCATGGCCGACCCCGCATTCGCCGAACGGCTCGCGGAGGAGTTCGTCAGCGGCCTGATCGCTCGGGGCACGACGACGGCGGCGGCGTTCGGCAGCCACTTCGCCGAGGCCACCGACCGCGCGTTCGGCGTCTTTGCCCGGCGCGGGTTTCGCGCGGTCTTCGGCAAGACGCTGAGCGACACGAACTGCCCCCGGGAGCTGAGTCAGCCGGCCGACGCGGCCCTCGACGAGGCCCGCGCCCTCGCCGCAAAATGGCACGGGGCCGAGAAGGGCCGGTTGAGCTTCGCCTTCTGCCCGCGGACGCCCGTCTGCTGCACCGAGAAACTGATGCGCGGGGCTGCGGCCCTGGCCCGGATGCTGGACTGCTATGTTCAGACCCACGTGGCGGAGTCGCGTGCGGATGTGGCGGCCGTTCGGGCGACGTTCCCGGACCAGGTGGACGATGTGGACGTCTTCGCGGAGATGGGGCTCCTGACGCCGCGGACGCTGCTGGGCCACGGCGTCTTCCTCAATCAGCAGCAACGAAATCAGGTCGCCGCCGCGAAGACCGGAGTCGTGCATTGCCCGACGGCGAACCTCTTCCTCGAGAGCGGGATCATGGACTATGTGGCCCATCGGGCGGCCGGGATCCGCATGGCCCTGGGCAGCAGCGTGGCCGCCGGGCCGGAGCCGTTCATGCCGCGCGTGGCCGTCGAGTGCCTGCAGAGCGCCAAGGCCCTCAAGGTCCACGCGATGCCGCGGGTGACCTATGCGTCCCCCACGCCGGCCGAGGCCTGGTGGATCCTGACGCGGGGAGCGGCCGAGGCCCTCAGCATGGGCGACCGCATCGGCAGGGTCGCCCCCGGATACGAGGCGGACTGCCTCGTGGTTCGACCCGAGAGGTGGATCGCCGACCTTTCCCCGGCGCAGCAGGCGTCGGCCCTCCTCTACACCATCAGCCCGGAGCAGATCGAGCACGTCTTCATCGCCGGCCGGCGGGTCGGACCCGCATAGGGGCTGTTGGCGTCCGGCGCGCCCGCGATCGGTCGAGCGGATCCGACTCAAGGACCGGGCGATTGGGGCGGCTCGTCGCGTTGCGGGCTTCGGGCGGCGTGCGGATCCTCCTGCGACGGCGAGCATTCGCACGTTGAGCTTCGTTTGATTCCGCAGGGTCGGTGCCGTAAGCTACGTGTTGCGCCCGAGACGCCCTTTGTGGACGACGAGGCCGGCCAAGACCCTTGAGGAATCTCGCCTTCCCGTGCCGACTGTCGAAACGGGGCGGAAACGGGTCGAGGCGCTCCCCGCATGGCCGGCCGCGACGACCCCGGCTCCCCACGGTGTTTCGGCGCGTTGCGTAGTCCCGCGGAACGGGTTCGTCGAAACCGCACGCGATGTGGCCAGGCGCCTGTCCGGAGGTGTGTCCGGGTGCGACGGATCGGCATTGCACAGGCAGGGATGCTCTCGTCGGTCGCCGTTCTCCTGGCGACGGCGGGTTTGCAGCCGGCCCCCCGCAGACCGCGCCGACCACCACGCCCGCCTCGGCCCCCGCTCGCGACGAACAGATACGCGCCTGGATTCAATCGCTGACGGAACAAAGCCCGCCTGCTGCAAAGAGGGCGGCCTGCTCGAACCTGCTCGCCAGCGGGTGGCCGGAAGCCGTGTCAGCCCTTGCGGAGACCCTCGTCCGGGGACAGGATCCAGCCACCAAAGTGACCATCTGCGAGGCGATCGCCGCGCAGAAAGACCCGCCCCCGGCGCTCGCGG
>CAZTVU010000220.1:6717-8163 GCA_964617025.1 uncultured Planctomycetales bacterium
GAGCGTTGCTCGACAGCCCGGACGCCCGCGTGACTGCCGGCGCGGCGGCGGCGCTGGGCGCCTATCGGAATGCGGGCATCGTGGATGCCCTGGCACGCGAGGCCTCCGACCGCAGCCTGCCCCTCTCGCGGCGAACCGCGGCGATCTTGGCGTTGACGCAGGCACGGGATGCGGTGCGGGCGATCGAGGCGCTGCTCGGCCTGCTGGACGATCCGGACGGCCGTATTCGTGCGGCGGCGACGGCTGCCTTGCCCCGGCTGGCGCCGGTCGATATGGGATCCGACGCGGCGGCATGGAGAGAGTGGTGGAAAACGGGGCGGGAAGACCTGCTGAACAGCCTCAGTCGCAGGCTTCGCGTGCAGGAGCGACAGTACGAGATCCTCGAGGCGCGGTACCTCGAACTCCTGCGCGGGCTGGTGGAAAAGGCCCCCGACGATCGCCGCGACGCGCAGCTCCTGACGTGGCTGCAGTCGCCGCTGGCGTTCGAACGGCGCGCGGCGGTGCTGCTGATCCACGCGCGCCTGCGGGACGCAAAGATGCCCTCCGCCACGGTCGCCGCCGCCGTGCGGCAGACCATCGCCGACCCCGACCCGCGCGTGCGCCGCGAGGTGGTTTCCCTGATCCGCGACCTTCGCGAGCCGCGCGATGCCGCCGTCCTGTTGGCGCGGCTTTCCGAGGAGACCGACCGGCTGGTTCGCCCGGCGATTTACGGGGCGTTGGGGCGCTTGGGCTCGCCGGCGGCGTTTCCGGCCTGCATCGCCGCCCTGGCGGACCCGAACGAAGGGATCGTCGCGGAGGCCGTCACGGCACTCGGCTGGCTCGTGCAGCAGCACCGCGCGGCGGGCGGCCGCGAGAACGATGAGGCGATCCAGGCGGTCCTGCGGCGTTTCAACCCGCTGCCGGCGGCGCCCGACCTGCGCGAGCGGGTCGTCGACGCCATGGCGAAGATGCAGGACGCCCGCTTTGCGCCGCTGCTTCGAGGCGCCGCGGGCCCCGGCGAGAGCAACGCCGTCGTGCGCGTGGCGGCCGTGCGGGGCCTCGGCCTCCTGGGCGACGTGCGGAACATCGACGTGGTCGAAGAGCGTCTGGGCGATGCGGACGCAGGGGTCCGGGAGGCGGCGATCGCAGCGATGGGCGCCCTGGGCCGGACGCGCGATCACCTGGCACGGCTCGGTCGGCAGCTTGATCCCGCCGTCGAGCCGGTCAAGGCCAATCAGGACTACGCCTGGGACGCCTACCGTGCCGTCTTCACCCGGCTGGACACGCAAAGCCAGCTCGCCGTCCTTCGTGACTTCGACGGAAAGGGGGACCCGGCGGCCGGGGGACGGTACGTCCAGCTCATCAGCACGGTCGAGCAGAGGCTGGGCGCCATGAATCCGCCGCCCCCGGAACTCGGAACGGTCCGGGCGCAGACCGGCGAAGCGCTCGCGCGCGTCGGCCGAGACA
>CAZTVU010000221.1:0-8158 GCA_964617025.1 uncultured Planctomycetales bacterium
CGTAGCGGTTGTCGAAGAGGTGCTTCGTGTCGGCGTCGTTGACGGCGATGACCGGGAACATCAGCGACCCCTGCGCCTCCATGGCCCGCAGCCGGATGACGCCGGTCGTCGTCTCCTCCATCGAGGCAATGATGCTCGACGCCTCCTTGCGGCGTTTGGTGTGGAGCTGGTTGACCAGGTCCGCCCCGTCGTCCATCGTGATGTTCGGCTTGTGGTCAATGGCACTGTTCAGATGCTTGTAGAACGTGGCGACGTTCTCCCCCCGGCGGGCAAAGACCGGGATGCCGAAGTCCTTCACGAGGCTGGCCGCCACGTCGTCCTGCGTGCTCAACGGGTTCGAGGCGCACAGGACGATGTCGGCCCCGCCGGCCTGCAGCGTCCTCGCGAGGTTCGCCGTCTCGGCCGTGATGTGCAGGCACGCCGCCATCCGCACGCCGCGCAGCGGCTTCTCCTTCGCGAACCGCGCCCGCACCAGTTGCAGGACCGGCATGTCGCCGTCCGCCCACAGGATCCGCTTCTTGCCCTTGGGGGCAAGTCTGATGTCGCTCACATCGTACTTCATGCATTGCTCCGTTCGTCGGTTGTCCGGGGGATCCGTTCTTTCGTTCGTCCGTTGATCCGTGAGTTCGGGTAGAGGTTACCCGGTTGCTTGGTTATTTGGGAAAGCGTCCTTCCGTCATTCCGTTCTTCCGTTAGTCCGTTATTCCGGGCAGTGATTGCTCGATTGGTCAGCTACTCGCGAACTCGTTGGTCCGCAGTCCGTCCGTTCATCATTCATCGTTCCGCGATCGTCGTTCTTTTCTGCTCGGTTACGCGGGAAACCGACCGTTCCGGACCCCGAAACCCAATACCCGGAACCCCCAAACCCTTAAACCCTTGCGCCCCGCCCCACATTGGCCCTCGCCCGGTCACGATCCCGCCACCGCTCTCCTCGCCTCCGCGATAAACCTCGCCACCTTCGCCGGGTCCTTTCGGCCCGGGGCCGACTCGACGCCGCTGGAGACGTCGACCGCATAGGGGCCCGTCACGGCGATCGCCTGACCGACGTTCTCCGGCGTCAGGCCGCCGGCGACGATGATCGGCGGCCAGTCGGCCAGTTCGCCCTGCTCGCGGGCCTGACGGACCCAATCCCAACAGAAGCTTCGCCCGGTGCCGCCGGCCTTTTCCGGGTCGTGCGTGTCAAGCAGCACGGCGGCGGGCCCTCGCTGACGGTCCCTCGGCAGGAACACCGGCCGGGCGGCAAATTCCGCGTCGCGGACCCGAACGGGCAGGATGACGCGGAAGCCCTCCCACGAGAGCTTCCCGATCGCCTCCGCCGACACCTGCCCGTGGACCTGGACCGTCGCAACCCACCGTGTGGCGAGCAGTTCCAGTATTTGCTCGTTCAGTTCGCCGACGCCGGGGCCTGTGACTTCCACCAGGGCCACCGGCACGACAAACGGCGGCAAAACCGCGAGGATCGCCTCCGCCTGCGTCAAGTCAATCCGGCGAGGCCCGCCGACGAAGTTCAGCCCGATCGCATCGGCACCGGCCTCGGCCACCATCCTGGCGTCGTCCGGCGTCGTTATGCCGCAGATCTTGACCCTCATGCATGTCGCCTGCCCGTTGTCCAGCCAACGCCAGATCGGGCATGGTAGCGCCGGGCATCCCCGGCGTCAACGGGCGGGCTTGGCGAATCGTCGCGGAGCGTACATGGGGTTCGGCGAGGCCGGCAGCCGTCGTGGGGCAAGTCTCACCTCGCGAAGACGGCGTCCCGGGCCGTCTGGAAGACGCTTGCTTGACCGCGTCCGGCGCCGGTCATAGCCTCTTGCCCGCGTGCCCCAGGCCCGTGCGGCCGGGGCTCCTGATCCGGCGATTCGCTATCGGCGACGGCAGGCTACGTCCACGGCACCTCGGCATGGAGGTTTTCGCGGCCCCTGCACCGCCGCGCAGCCCAACTGCTTTCGGGCTCAAAACTGGAAGTAGATAAAGGGCGCCTGCGCTCCGCCGGCGGCAATGAAGAGGACGATCAGGCCGGCATAGATCGCGGCCTGCGCGAAGGCCGGCAATCGCACGAACCGTGCCTCCGCGGCCCGCAGCAGGGCCGGATTCGTGAAGTGGGCGATGTACGCAGCGCCAAGGAGAAACGCCTCTACGCCGCCAATGGTTACGGGGCCCGGCGCGAGCGTGACGATCTGCCCCAGCATCTCAGCGATCGCACCCGGTCCGGTCCCGCGAAACAGGACCCAACTGAGGCAAACCACGTGAAATGTGAGGACGCGGCGAAGCCATCGTCCCCCGGGACTGTACTCCTCGGGCAGGCGGCGGTTCCCGACGAGCCGGTCGATAATCAGCCAGGCTCCATGAAACGCGCCCCACAAGACGAAGTTCCACGCGGCCCCGTGCCACAGCCCGCCGAGCACCATTGTGAGGCCCAGATTCCGGCAGGTGGTGAAGGTGCCGTGCCGATTTCCGCCGAGTGGAACATAGAGGTAGTCGCGCAGCCACGTGCTCAAGCTGATGTGCCATCGCGCCCAGAACTCGCGCACGCCGCATGCCCGGTACGGCCGGTCAAAATTCGCGGGCAGGTCGAAGCCCAGCATCTTCGCCACGCCGATCGCGACATCGCTGTACCCGCTGAAGTCGCAGTAGATCTGCATTGCATAGGCATACACGGCCAAGATGTTCATCGCCGCCCCATGAGCGCCGGGGGCCGCGAACACCGGATCCACCGCCGCCACGGTGAGAACGTCCGCGATCAGGATTTTCTTCCCAAGGCCGCGAAAGACCATCGCCAGGCCTGCGAGCACGGCGCCATCGTCATACTCCGCGCGCCGACGCAGAATCTGAGGCAGCAGCACCCCGGCCCGCGTGATCGGTCCGGCCAGCAACAAGGGAAAGAACGCCCGAAAGAGCGCAAAGGACGAAAGATCGGCCACCGCGGGGAACCGCCCGCGATAGACATCGACGACGTAGCTGATTCCCTGGAAGGTGTAGAAGCTGATCCCGACGGGCAGCACGATGTCCAGATGCACCGTTGCGACCGGCAGACCCAGCATCCGCAGCGAGCCCGCGACGTTCTCCAGGAAGAAGTTGGCGTATTTGAAGGTGGCGAGCATGCCGAGGTTCGCCGTAACACCGACGGCCAGCAGCAGGCGGCGTCTCGGACCCGCCGCCCGCGAGACGCTCAGCGCCAGGACATAGTCCAGAAGCGTGGGGGCCGCCAGAAGAATGCCCCACCACCACGACCAACTCATGTAGAAGTAGTAGCCGGCCAGCAGCAGGAACAGCGTCCGAATGCGAAAGCGACCGGCGCACGCCCAGAACACGGCGAAGACGACGGCGAAGAACGTCACGAAATGCAAGCTACTGAAGAGCACGAGCCCTCCCGTCGCTTCGGAGCGGCGCGATTCCGTCTGCGAGGATCACCGCCAGACGGGCGTCGCCCTCGTCGTTCAAATGCACGGCATCGTGAAAGAGTCGCGGATCAGCGGGCAGAAGCTTGGCGACATCAATCAGCGGCACCCCCCGTTGTCGGGCTACGTCGCGGACGGCGTCGTTGAAGGCATCAAATGCCGCCAGCAGACCGTTGGGAGACAGATAAGGGTTGACCAGCAGGAGCGATGAAGCGTTTGCCCGCCGTTCCGCCTCCGGTTGGGTGCCGTCGAAGGCCTTCCACGCGGTGCACAGGACGACCTGGACGTCGTGGGCGGCGGCAAGATCGACAAGCGCGGCGAGCCGCCGCGCGTAGTCCGCGGCGAAATCCGGCGGAAGCGCGGAGTGCCGTTGCGTCCCCCGATCGAGAGGCGCAATGTGCGGCGCGAGGTTCTTGCGTATCAAGTGGTAGCCAAGGCAGTATTCGTCGCGCACCCTCTGCAATTGCTGCTCGACGGAGAGGCGGCGGTGTCCTTTGCCCGGCGGCGCGGCGGTCCGCGGAGCAAAGCGGTCGAACGAGGCATTCGTCAGATCGTTGACCAGTTGGGCGATGACGACGATATCGGGCTTCAGCGGCAACACTCGACGTTCGAAGGCCCGCGTCGTCGTCACGATGGAATAGCCGGGCACGCTGGCGTTGACGACCTCCACCGCACCGCCCCACCGTTCTCTCAGGAGCTTCTCCAGCCGGACGGTTGCGAGACGGTCGTCGTCGGCCGCGTAGCGACCAAACAGTACGGAATCCCCCAGGCAGGCAACACGAACCGTGCCGGGCGCCTTCTCCGCCCGGAACTCGGGGCCGCGAAACCCAAGATGGTTGATACGGATCCGGCCTCGCGTGCCGCCCAGCTGAGCACCGGCACGCGGGATCTTGCCGAGGACTGGATCCGGCGTGTAGAGGGCGTCGTCCGCCGGCGACGTGGAGCCGCGCGTGACGTAGGCCCGGAGACGGACCGCGCCCTCCCCAGCGAGGAGAAACGCAACGGTGAGAAGCCCGACGCGAAGGCTGCGAAAACCAAATCCGTATCGAAGCCCCATGCGGTGATTATAGTCCAAGTTCGATACCGAGCATGCGCGCGAAGGCGGCGTGACGTCGGCGGCGGGGGTGCTACCGGCCGGCGATCCATGGGCACTTCTACATGGCGCCGGAGACGCTGGGCAAACTCGAGGGCGAGGGCCGCGAGAATCCGGCCCCGGGTTGCCGGATGGCGGGTTGGCGGCGATAATCACCGCCGCCACGTTAGCCTCAGAGGCTTAGCTTATGGAGACAAGCTGCCTGCGGTTACGAAGGTGGCCGGGGTTCTCAAGTTTTCTCGTCTTCGGATCCTCGGGCGAAAAGCTGAGTATGCGTCGTAGAGAAACCATGCGATGCCGGATCGGCCTGTAAGGACCCCTCGGAAAGGTTCCGTCGGCCGGAAACGTCGGGAAACAGCGGGGGAACGGGTTCCTGTAGGCCCTGAAGTACTTGGCGAAGATGGCTGTCCGGCCACAGCAGAACGACGAGAACGCGGTATCCGAGCGGGAATCAAGCGACTTCAAGGCGTGGCTTGGGCAACAGGAGATCCGGCCGGAATGGGTATGATCTGACGGCCCCCTCGGGCCCTTCTGAGCGAGGAACGGACTGATGGCCGCAGATACCCACTTGAGCCGGCTCTCGGACCAGTTGGACAGGCTCTACGAGTTCGAGCGGGCCCCCGTCACGCCTGACAAGCTTCAGAGCGGCCGATACTTCGCGGCGTGCTTCGCCGGCGAGCATATCGCCGCGACCGAATTCGTCATCGGCGCCATGTTCGCCAAGCACGGCGTCTCGGCACGCGATCTGCTCCTCGGCCTGGCGGTCGGCAACTTCCTGGCCGTCCTCTCGTGGGCGCTGGTATGCGCCCCGATCGCCGTCCAGACCCGGCTGACGCTCTACTGGTACCTGCGGCGGATCGCGGGCCCGGGACTGACGGTCTTCTACAACATCCTCAATGGCATCCTCTACTGCATCCTCGCGGGCGCGATGATCGCGGTGGCGGCCTCGGCCGTCTCGCTCGGCGTGAACGAGGCATCACGGGCCCTGGGCGCGGGGTTCCACATCAAGCACCCCAGCCTCCAGGACCTGCTGCCGAACAGCGTGGGGTGGGTCGTCGTCGTCCTGGTGGTCGGCGCGGTGGTGGTCTCGCTGGCGATCATGGGCTTCAAGCGGCTCAGCCAGTTCTCGGCCGTCTGCGCGCCGTGGATGTTTCTCATCTTCGTCGCGGGGGCGATCGCCACGCTGGCGAGTCCCCGGATGGGCGGGATCCACAGCCTCGCCGACCTGTGGCGGGTCGCCGAAACACGGATCTGGACCGGCGTCCCCGAGGCCGGCCAGGAGAAGCTCGGCCTCTGGCAGGTTATGTTCTTCGCCTGGTTCTGCAACCTTGCCATGCACATCGGCCTGTCGGACATGGCGCTGTTTCGCTACGCAAAGCACTGGAGCTACGGGTTCTACTCGGCATTCGGGATGTACATCGGCCATTACATCTCGTGGATCTGTGCGGGCGTGATGGGCGCCCTGGTGGCGGGCCTCAATCCCGGGCAGATGTCCGTCATGGCCGCCGGCGTCACCGGGCCGCTGGCCGTCGTGATCGCCGGGTGGACCACAGCCAATCCGACGATGTACCGCGCGGGCCTGGCCCTCCAGATCGCCACACCGAACTGGGCCCGGTGGAAGGTGACGCTGGTCGCCGGCCTCATCACCACGATCATGGCGTGCTTCCCGCTGTTCTTTGTGCGACTGCTCGACTATGTCGCGATTTACGGGCTTCTCCTGATGCCGGTCGGCGCGATCGTCGTCGCCGAGCACTGGCTCTTTCCGCGGCTGGGCCTGCCGCAGTACTGGTCCGAGAGGCGCGGCGTGATGGTCAACCTGCCGGCCGCGATCACGTGGCTGGCCGTCATCGCAATCTGCTTCCCCCTGGAGCAGTTTACGGGCGGTCATGTCCGGTCGCCGATGCAGTGGCTTGGCGTGCACATGTTCTTCCGCTGGCTGCCGGGCTGGTTCATCGCGGTGGGGCTTTACGTGTCGCTCTGCTATCTGCTGATTCGCGAACGGGGAGAGGCGCGGGCACCCTCGTCGACGGCGTCGATACATCCCGCGAGCTCGCCGCCCGCATCGGTGCGGACCACCGGCCCCAGGCTCGGCCCGTTGGCGTGGGCGGCCGGGGGCGCCGCGTTCCTGTCGTTGGCGGCCTGCCTCGTGCTGCCCGCAAGGGCGTTCTTCGCGAATCCGGCGGGCTACGAGGCTGCGGTCAGCGGCTACAAGACGTGGCTGCTGGTGGCGACGCTGGCCTACTTCGTGACGGCGACCTATTGGGTAGCCCAGCGGGAGAAGGCGCGGGCGGTCACGTAGGCAGGCAACGTCGGCAGCGGGCGTCTCATGGCGCGATTCCGGCACAAGTCGTGATCGTCACCGGCACGCCGCTCCTCGTGGACGGCGGATTCATCGCGTAGCGCAACTCGCAATCGCCCCATATTCCCGATACACTCGCGACCGCAGGCCATGCGAGGACCTCGTGGCCGTCTCGCGATGGGCCGCAGACTCCGTCGCGAACGCTCTATGGGGAACCCGGGACTCCACGATTCCAGCCTCGCCGGCGTCGCATTGCCGGATCTGGTCGAAGGCGACCTGCACGAGGCACCGCCGACCGCCGTCGTGCCCGCGCCGTCGCCGCTGCTGACCGGCCACGTGGGCAAGGCCCTGCTTTGGCTGGCCCTTCCGGTCCTCGGCGAGCAGGCGCTCAACATGTGCGTCGCCCTCTTCGACATGTTCCTCGCCCGCTTCGTCGGGGCCGAGGCGACCGTCGCCGTCGGCCTGGCCGCCCACTTCGGCTGGCTGATCGGGATCCTGTTCGGCCTGATCGGGACGGGGGCGACCGCGCTGGTCGCCCGCGCGATCGGCGAGCGGCGATACGGCGACGCCAACCACTTCGCCGGCCAGGCGGTGGAGCTGGGCCTGGGACTGGGGCTGCTGGCCTCGGCGACCGTCGTCTCGGCGGCCCCGCTCGTGCCGGCGATGTTCGGGCTTCGGAGCGCGGCGGCCCCGGCGGCATCGCACTTCATCCGCATCGACGGACTCGGGCAGGCGTTGTGGGGCGTCATGTTCGTCGGCAACGCGTGCATGCGCGGGGCCGGCGACACGCGGACGCCGCTGCGCATCATGATCATCGTGAATCTGTGCAACATGGCGCTTTCCGCCGCCCTCTCGCTGGGGGTGGGCGGCGTGCTCCCGGGCCTGGGCCTGACCGGAATCGCCGCCGGCACGGCCTGCGCGAGGACGATCGGCGGCATACTGGTGCTGTTGGCCCTGGGAGGCGGGATGGGCCGCGCCGCCGATGCCCCGACGCCGCCGCTGCGGCTTGAACGACGGCAGATGCGGCCGCGAGCGGCTACGATCGTGCGCCTGCTGCGGATCGGCGTGCCGGCGGGGCTCGACGGGCTGACGATCTGGGTGGGTCAGCTCCTGTTCGTTCGGATCATCACCGGCCTGGCCGCGGGCGACCTGCAGACGGACACCTACGCGGCCCACATCATCGGGATCCGCATCGAGTCGCTCTCGTACCTGTCGGCCTATGCCTGGGCGACGGCGGCGGCGACGATGCCCCACAGGATCGCGCCGCGCACGCGGCGGACGACCAGCACCACCGTGACCCCCAGCCCGAACAGGGCGAGCAGCGTGGGCGGACGGGTCAGGTCGCCGAGGCGCACGAAGCCCGGGGCGGAG
>CAZTVU010000222.1:0-949 GCA_964617025.1 uncultured Planctomycetales bacterium
GATCAGGGCGCTGACGGGCGTCGGGCCCTCCATCGCGTCGGGCAGCCAGACGTGCAGCGGGAACTGGGCGCTCTTGCCGATCGCCCCGCAGAAGAGCAGCACGCCCATCCACGTCGCCGACGAGACGCCGAGGAAGCTGCCCGCGAAGAGCGGCCCGTGCCGAGCATGCTCGTCGCGGAAGGCGGCGGCCGCGCCGGTCAGCGATAGGTCGCCGAGGTGGAAGTAGACCATCATCAGCCCCGCGAGGAACCCGAAGTCGCCCACGCGGTTGACGACGAAGGCCTTGATCGCGGCGTTGCTGGCGCTCTTCCTGTGGAAGTAGAAGCCGATCAGCAGGTACGAGCAGAGGCCCACCAGCTCCCAGAAGATGAACAGAAACAGGAGGCTGTTGCTCAGGACCAGCCCGAGCATCGAGAAGCAGAAGAGGCTCAGGTACGTGAAGAAGCGGTGGTATTTCGACTGTCCGTCGATCTCGTCGCTGTGCCCGGCCATGTAACCGACGGAGAAGACGAAGATGCATGTCGAGACGAAGCTGACCATGAAGAACATGATCACCGTCAGGGCGTCGAGGTTGACGCCGACGGTGACGAGCATGTTCCCCAGCCTCGCCCACTCGAACGTGTGGGCCTCGTCGTGCCGCCCCAGGACGTGCCACTGGTACAGCACGACGCCGGACAGGACGGTCGTCGCCGCGATGCCGACGACCGCGAACCAGCCCGCCAGCGGCTTGCCCAGCCGCGAGCCGAACAGCGCAAGCAGGAAGAAGCAGCCGAGCGGGATTGCGGTGCCGATGATCAGCAGTGTTTCCTGCGTCGAGAGCATGCTTATCCGCCCAGCCCGTCCGCCCGGTCCACGTCCACCGTGGCCGCGTTGTTGTAGAAGTTCACGAAGATCGCGATCGCGACGGCGGCCTCCGCGGCCGCCAGCACGATCCCGAACAGCGCCACCA
>CAZTVU010000222.1:959-2686 GCA_964617025.1 uncultured Planctomycetales bacterium
GGCCAGGTCGCCCTGATATCGCGAGAACGCGACCAGGTTCACGTTCGCCGCGTTGAGCACCAGCTCAACACCGATCAGCACCCCGATCGCGTTCCGCTTGGTCACCATGACCAGCAGCCCGAGCGAGAACAGCAGGGCGGCGAGGATCAGGTAATGGGGCAGGCCGATGGTTAGCATGGTCTAGATTCCAAAGCGAGAAAACGAAAAAGCGAAAAAACGAGAAAGAGGGACGGCTTGAATCCTTGTCCGAGTTCTTTCTCGGTTTTTCGCTTTCTCGCTTTTCCGTTTTGACCTCATCGCTTCTCCGGTCTCGCCAGATACGCCGCGCCGATCATGACGACCAGCAGCAGGACGCTGGCGAACTCAAACGGTATCAAGTACGTCGTCAACAGGGCGTTGCCCAGCCGCGCCGGCTCCGAGAGCCCCGCCGCACTCACACCGCCGCCGACCGCGATGCCCCTCTCCCCCTCCAGGGGAGAGGGCAGGGTGAGGGGGGCCTTCGCCGGACCGCCGTCGCCCGCCATAAGGCCCGCGGCGTCCGCCAGCGCCAGCGACAAGGCCAGGAAGATCGCCCCGCACACGAGCACGCCGGCGAGGATCTCCCACGGCCGCGGCGCCTGCCGGCCCGCAGGCAGGCGGCTCGTCAGCATCACGCCGAAGATGATCAGCACGAGTGTGCCGCCGGCGTACACGATCAACTGGATCGCGCCCAGGAAGTTGGCCGCCATCAGGAAGTAAAGCCCCGCCACGCCGCCCAGCGTCCCCAGGAGCCACACGGCCGCGCGGACGATGTCCCGCGTCAGAACGATCGCGACGGCGGAGATCACCGCCACCGCCGCAAACAGGTAGAAGATCGCCGCCTCCGCAGCGCCCGCGTTCGCGGGCGCGTCGCCGGGAGCGTCCGGCGCCAGCGCGACCAGATCGTCCGGCGAGAGCTCGGGCGCCGGCTGCACCGCAAGCGCGGCGGCAGCCGCGATCCCCAGCACAAGCCCCGTCACGAGAAGCCGTCTTGCCATCCGCGACCGTCCGTCATGCCCCCGGCAGATGATCGACTGCCAGACGCCCCACCAGCCGCCGCCGATTCAGCCGCCCGTACAACGCGATGACGACGAACGTCGCGGCCATCCCCGCGCCGACGAGGCTCAACAATCCGTTCGTCGCCGTCGCCAGTACGCCGCCCGCCGGCACGAGGAGCTCCCACAGCGTGTTGCCCAGCAGCGCCAACATCGCCAGCGGCAGCAGCACCTGCACGCACAGGTACAGCACCTGGTCGATTCGGATTCGCGGCAGCGTCCACCGAATCCACATCTGCACGAAGACGCCGAAGACCCCCTTGAACACGAACCACAGCGGCCCGCTGAAGACCAGCCCGTGGACCGCCTGCGCGAGCGGACCGCCCTCGGCCAGGCCCCGTCCCCACGACGCCGGCAGCGGCGAGTGCCACGCGCCCAGGAACAGCACCGTCGCCAGGGCGCTGACGACGAACATCCCGGCGTACTCCGCGAAGAAGAACAGGCACCAGCGAAAGCCCGAATATTCGGTCATGAAGCCGGCGACGAGTTCGCTCTCGGCCTCCGGCAGGTCGAACGGCGCCCGCTTGCAGCTCGCCAGCGAGGCGATGTAGTACGCGAAGAGGGCGAAGAACGTGAACGGGTTGCGGAAGGCCAGCCAGGTGTGCCAGCCGCCGTCCTGCTGGTTGCCGATGGCGACGAGGCTGAGCGTGCCGA
>CAZTVU010000222.1:2731-8121 GCA_964617025.1 uncultured Planctomycetales bacterium
TGGCACGCCTCGCGCATCGCACCGTACAGGCTCCATTTGTTGTTCGACGCCCAGCCGCCCAGGATCACGCCGATCACCTCGATCCCGAGCATCGCCAGGACGAAGACGAGCGCCACGTCCAGCTCGCGGAAGACCCACGACGCCGCAAACGGCAGCGCGATGAACGCGCACAATGCCGGCACAAACGCCAGGTACGGTGCCAGCCGGAACAGGAGCCGGTCCGCCCCCGCGGGGATGAGGTCCTCCTTGCCGATCAGCTTGATGCCGTCAGCCAGCGACTGCGCCCAGCCGTGCCACCGGCCCGTGCGCATCGGCCCGAGGCGGCTCTGGATCCGGCCCGAGACCTTTCGCTCCCACCAGATGGCGAACATCGCCAGCAGCGACACAAAGCCCACCACGCCGGCGAGGATGATCACGTCGCGGACGATCCCGAACTGCAGCGGCCACAGCAGCCAGCTCACGACCGGCAGCGACAGCGGCCCGGGCAGGGCCTGCCGGATCTGCGCCGTCGTGATCACTCCGTCTTCGCCCGACGGCGCGATTCCCGTCACCAGCCGCACCGCCATCGAGTAGACCCACACGACGACGATCACGCCGGCGGCACTGCCGAAGAACACCGGGGCCGCGAAGGCCGCCAGGAACCGACCTACGGCCTCCGCCCGCGCGACCACGGCGCCGGCCGCGAGCAGCAGCAGCCCCGTGAGCACCGGCCCGGCGCCCAGCAGCAGCAGGGCCGCCGGATGGTTGCCCAGCAGCCACGTCGCGACGACCCGGCCCAGAACGCCCGTCGCCATCAGGGCCATGCCCGCAAGGACGAGCAGGCGCTGTGCCCGCGCCCGATAGGCCGGGTTCCAGCGAGGCCTCAGGATGTCCGCCGCCTGAATGTCCGCCATCCCGCCGATCGCTCCCGTCAGTCGTCAAGTCCGCCGCTGCGTCTCCGCCATGTCCGACTCGCTACACGCCACCGGCCGCCCGCAACTTACCTTCGTCGTTGCGCCAAGCAACGCCGAGGTCGCCTCTCATCGATCGACCTCGCCCAGCACCACGTCGATGCTCCCGATGATCGCCGGCACGTCCGCCAGCAGGCAGTTCGTGCACACCCGCGGCGTGATCGACAGATTGCAGAAGCTCGGCCCCCGCGCCCGGACTCGGCTGGGGATCGACGTTCCGTCGCCGATCACCAGGAAGCCGAGCTGCCCGCGCGGGTTTTCGGCTTCCAGATACACCTCGGCATCGGGGAGCTTGAGACTCTTGGTCACCTTGCCCCGGTAGTCGCCCGCCGGCAGCCGGTCGAGCGCCTGGCGGACGATGTACGCGGACCAGTACATCTCGATCATGCGGACGAAGTACCGGCTCCAGCAGTCGCCCACGACGACGCCCGGCGGCACCTGCTCGACCGGGGCGCCCGGCGGCATCGGCGGGCGGCCGCCCGGCGGCAGACCCACCGGCACGTCGAACTCGAAGCGCTCGTAGATGTCGTACGGCACGCACTTGCGCAGGTCCCACTTCACGCCACTGCCCCGCAGGCACGGCCCCGTGAGCCCCCAGCGAATCGCGTCCTCCGCGGAAATCACGCCGACGCCCGCCGTCCGCTTCACGAAGATGTGGTTGTAGCTCAGGAGCTGGTTGTACTCCGGCAGCTTCGTCTCGAAGTAGTCGAGGAACTCGCGGCAGCGGTCGACGCACCCGTCGGGCAGGTCGTACATCAGGCCGCCGATCGTGATGTAGCTGTACGTCAGCCGCGCCCCGCAGGCCATTTCGAAGAGGTCGAGGATGTACTCCCGCTCGCGGAAGGCATACAGGAACGGCGTGAAGGCCCCCATGTCGAGTCCGTACGTGCCGAACGAGACGAGGTGCGACGCGATGCGGTTCAGCTCGGCCATGATGATGCGGGCGTAGCTCGCCCGCTCGGGCACCTGCACCCCCGCCAGGCGCTCGACCGCCAGGCTGAAGGCGTGGTTGTTGTTCATCGCCGCGAGGTAGTCCATCCGGTCGGTCTTCGGAATGAACTGGTACGGCGCCAGGTTCTCGCCGATCTTCTCGGCGCAGCGGTGCAGGTAGCCGATGTGCGGCACCGCTTCGAGGACCATCTCGCCGTCCGTCCGCAGCACCAGGCGGAGCACCCCGTGCGTGCTCGGGTGCTGCGGCCCCATGTTGATGAGCATCTCCTCCGTGCGAAGGTCGGACGACTCGATCGCCTCGCGGTCGAGGTCCGCCAGCACATCCGGCGGCGATTCCAGCAGAATGTCGCGTGTCCCGTTGCTCATCAGCTCGCCGTGCGCGATACCGCGCGCCCCTCAGTGCACGGGGTTCGGCATCTCGTATTCCGTCGTGCCCGGGATCCCGTGATACTCCAGCGGAAACAGGTAGTCCTTCCGCAGCGGATGCCCCGCCCAGTCGTCCGGGCAGAGGATTCGCCGCGGGTGCGCGCCCTCGCCGTCGTCCACCGAATCCGGATGCCCGTCGAACACGATGCCCAGCAGATCGTACGTCTCCCGCTCGTGCCAGTCGGCCGCCGGCCACACCTCGGCCACGGAGGGCACATGCGGGCTGGCGCGATCCACGCGAACCTTGACCGCGAAGACGCCCGCCGCCTGCCAGCATCCCTCCCGTCCGGCGGCCGGCCGCATCGCCAGGAGGTCGTAGATCGCCTCCAGCTCGTTCTTCGCGGGTCGGTCCACGCCGGTGACGCACCGAAGCAGGTTGAATCCGAGTCGCGGATCGTCCCGCAGAAACCGCGCCACCTCCGGCCATCGCGCCGCCGCGACCACGACGTGCGGGTGCGGGCTGCCCATGTTCGTCTCGACGATCGCGTCGGCGAACGCGTCCAGCAGCAGCTTCGCGACTTCTTCGGGAGCGGTCATTGCTGTCGTGTCTCACGAGGCCGGCGACGCCGCCCGAGGCCGGGCGATCGTCTGGTGCCGGATCTTGTCCTGCAACCGCATCAGGCCCTCGAGCAGCGCCTCCGGGCGGGGCGGGCACCCGGGCACATAGATGTCCACCGGGATGACCAGGTCCACGCCCTTGACCACGTGGTAGCCGTGCTTGAAATACGGCCCGCCGCCGACCGTGCACGCGCCCATCGCCATCACGTACTTCGGGTCCGGCATCTGGTTGTAGAGCCGCCGCACCCGCGATGCCATCTTGTAGGTCACCGTGCCCGCCACGATCATCAGGTCCGCCTGACGCGGCGTCGGCCGAAACGCGCCGGCGCCGAACCGGTCGATGTCGAACCGCGATGCCCCGGTGGCCATCATCTCGATCGCGCAGCAGGCGATGCCGAACGTCACCGGCCAGATGCTCCACTGCCGCGCCCAGTTCAGGGCCCAGTCCAGCGACGTGACGATCACGCCGTCTTCCAGTCTGTTTTCCAGCCAGCTCATCGATCCGGTTACTCGGTAGCTCGAAGACGCCGTTATTCCGTTAGTCCGCTGTTCCGTTATTCCGAAACCCGGTCCCCGGAACCCAGACCCCGAAACCCTATACCCTTACACCCTCGTTTCCTCTCCCGCCTCGCACCCAGTCCAGGTACCACTGCTTCCACAGGTACAGGAATCCGACCACGATCACGCCGAAGAAGAACAGCATATCCACCAGCGCCACCCACCGCACCTGTTGCAGGGCCGCCGGCGAGGCCTGCGCCGGCAACCCGCCGCCGCCGTACACCACCGCCCACGGCCAGAACAGGGCAATCTCCACGTCGAAGACAATAAAAAGCAGCGCGACCACGTAGAACCGGAGGTCGAACTGGACCCGGCCCGATCCGATCGCCGGCTCGCCGCACTCGTACGCCGCCGCCTTGTCCGGGTTGGGCCGTCGGGGCCGCACGAAACGCCCGAGGAACAGCGCCCAAAAGACCATCGCGAACCCGGCCAGGACGAACAGCAGTACGCCGAGCAGGAGCCGAACGCTGTCGACACCGGCCTGTGCCGGGACGGGAACCGTCATGCCTTCGCCTCCGGGGTGGAGGATTTGGCCTCCGCGGCGCCCGCGGCCTCGGGCTTCTTCGGCGGCGCCTGCTCCACGAGGGCCAGGGCCATCTGTTCGCGAACCGGCGCCGCCCGGTCGAGCCACTCCTGCTTCTGCGCCGCGGCCCAGTCGGGCAGCCGCTCCTTTTGCGCCCAGAGCGGCTGCGGGGTCTGGAGACCTTGCTTCGCCAGCTCCGTGAACTCGACCAGCATGCTCTCCCGATCGTAGCCGGCCATCGCATGCACGTTGCCCATGTGTATGCACTCCGTGGGGCACGGCTCGCAACACAGGGCGCAGAACATGCACTTGGCGTAGTCGATCGCGAACCGTGTCAACGCCCCGCCGACGGCCACGCCGGTGGCCTTGTCGATCTTGCGCGGAGCGGTCTTCTGAATGTAGATGCAATCGACGGGGCACGCGCGGGCGCACTGATCGCAGGCGATGCACTTCTCGATCTCGAACCAGTGGATCCCGCGAAACCGCGGCTGCAACACCGGGGCCATGTCGGGGTACTGAACGGTCACCGTCCGGGCAAAGCAGTACCTCAGCGTGATGCGCATTCCGATCAGCACCGTCTTGACGGTCAGATAGATGTCGCGGAAGTATTCGCGCATACGCCCCATCGGGACCCACCCGTAACCGAAGACCGCGCCACACGCCCCCCGAACCGACGGCGTATTGTAGTCCCCGCGTCGTCGTCTGTCTCCCCCGCAGGTGGCGACGTCGAAGGGCCTCGCACGGCTGTCCGGTCTCGCCGGAGAACTCCGCAGGGGATCGGTTCGTCAATCGTCGGCCGCCCGGCCGGTCTGACGGTGCCGCTCGATGCGGCATCCCGCAACCCGGCAGGCGACCGGCCCTACCCCGGTAGCAACCCCGCCTGGCCTTCGATAGAATGCGTCGATGCGCGACGACTCGATCAACCCCGAGGGTCGCGGAAAAACACCCCATTCCTCTGAAACAGGAGCAGTCACGATGTCCGAGATCGCCGGGTCGGATCAGGTATCCCGAAGGACGTTCTTGAGCCGCACGGCCGCCGCCGCGGCTACGAGCCTGGCCGCACCGTACGTCATTCCATCCGGCGTGCTGGCCGCCCCCGGCCGACCGGGTCCCAACGACCGCATCAACATCGGCCTGATCGGCGCCAACGGCCAGGGCAACTACAACCTCGACCAGCTCCTCAACCAGCCCGACACCTCCATCGTCGCGATCTGCGAGGTGGACAAGGGCCGTCGCGACCGCACGATCGACAAGGTCATGAGGGCGACCACGAAGCCCGAGGGTCGGGGCCGCCACGATCCCAAGCCGTACGGCGACTACCGGGAGGTCCTCGCGCGGCAGGACGTGGACGCCGTTCTCATCGCGACGCCGCCGCACTGGCACTGCCGCATGGCCGTCGACGCCGCCGAGGCGAAGAAGGACTT
>CAZTVU010000223.1:0-8078 GCA_964617025.1 uncultured Planctomycetales bacterium
CGCCTAGACCATGTCGAAGTCCGCGTCGAGCGCGGCGCCCAGGCCCTCCACCGTTCCCAGCGCCTTGAGCATCATGACGAGGTCGGCCGGGATCCGCAGCCGGTGGCGGTTCAACAGGTCCAGGAGATGCTGAAGCAGCTTGCCCAGTTCCAGCTCCTGAAGCCGTGAGACGACATGCCGGTCGAGGAACTCCTCGACATCCCGCTCCAGCCGCCGCACGTCCACATCAACGTCGTCGTCGCGTTCGGCCAGGCGCAGCAGCGCTTGGGCGCACTTGGGCGCATCGCGGGCGACCACTCCGTGGATCAGGTCGGCGATGTCCTCGCGCGACCGGCGATCGATCCGCCCCATCATGCCGAAGTCGAGATAGCAGAGGACGTTGCCCCGCAGGACGAAGATGTTGCCCGGGTGCGGGTCGGCATGGAAGAAGCCGTGGACGAACACCTGCCGCAGGATCGCATCGGCCCCGCGCGCCACGACCACCTTGGGGTCGAGTCCGGCGTCCTTCACCGCGTCGGACGAGACGGGATGGATCCCCTCCACGTACTCCATGGTGAGCACATGGCCCGTGGTGGCGTCCCGGTAGACCTTCGGCACGTACACGGTGGGATCGTCCAGGAACTGCCCGGCGAACCGCTCCAGGTGGGCGGCCTCGGTGTGAAAATCGAGCTCCTGCTCGATCACGCGGGCGAACTCCTCCACGATCTTCGTGGGACGATGGAGCCGGGCGCCCTCGAGGTGCCGCTCCGCCAGCGTGGCCAGGTGCAGCAGGATCTCGAGATCCACCTCGATGGTGCGGCGAATGCCCGGACGCTGAACCTTGACCACCACCTCGTCGCCGTCGCGCAGCGTCGCGCGGTGGATCTGGCCGATGGACGCGGCGGCCAGCGGCCGGTCGTCGAATCGCTCGAAGACCTCCTCGATGGGGGCGTGCAGCTCCGTCCGGATGATCTCGCGAGCCTTCTCGGCCTGAAAGGGGGGAACGCTCTTCTGAAGCTTCTCGAACTCGTGGACGAGATCGGGGGGCACCAGGTCCGGACGGGTGGAGAGCACCTGCCCGAGCTTGATGAACGTCGGCCCCAACTCCTCAAGCACCATGCGCAGCCGCTGGGCCCGCGTGAGCGTCTCGACCTGCTCGCGCCGACCGCGCGAGATCAACTGCAGGCCCACCTCGACGTATTGGGCGATTTTCAGGTTGTCGACGAGTTCATCGAACCCGTACTTGGCCAGGACCAACAGGATCTGGCGGTAGCGATTGATGTGTCGATACGTGCGCGTGACGATGCCGATCTTGCGGATGGGCATGCGTGAATCCGCCGTCATGGCGCGGGCTGCGTCGTCGCGGTCACGCCCGCGGGATCGCCGCTCACCGCCCACGACTTGCCCGGAACGGCGTCATGATCGTAGCCGAGCAACTGCCGGCTCAGGACGCCGTCGCTGATCATCGTCGTGCCCGGCGGCGTGACGATCGCGCTGGCCGGCCAGAGCATGGTGTTCAGCAGCCAGCGGGCGTTCGAGTACGGCAGCGCGATGTAGTCTTCGTAGGTCCAGGCATACCGTCCGTCCAGGCTTCCCTTGTCCTCGAACGGGTCCTCCCACCACAGCGGGAAGTGGGGCGAGCCCTCGGGCTCCAGGCGCGCCTGCGACGGCTCCCAGCCGCGCTGCCGGACGAGCGGCTCGGGCTTGGCCGCCGCAATCGCCTCCGCCGACGGCGTGGTCCACAGGTTCTCGGGGATGCCGTCGTCCTTGAAGCAGTTCACGCCCGGGCCGGCCTCCGAGCAGCCGGCCGCCGCGCCGGCGACCAGCACGGCGACCCCCGCAAACCCCCGCAGGATCCCGCCCTCACATTTCATCCTTGAGGTCGACCGCATAGTTCGGCGACTCCTTCGTGATCGCGATATCGTGCGGGTGGGATTCTACCACGCTCGCGCTGGAAACGCGAACAAATCGCGCCCGGCACCGCAGCTCCTCGATGGTCCTCGCGCCGCAGTACCCCATGCCGGCACGCAACCCGCCGACGATCTGGTAGACGAATTCCGCCAGCGTCCCGCGGTACGGCACGCGGCCCTCGACGCCCTCCGGCACGAGTTTCTCGCGCTGCGTCTCCCCCGCCTGGCCGTACCGGTCGGCACTGCCCACCACCATCGCCCCCAGCGAGCCCATCCCCCGGTACGTCTTGAAGCGCCGCCCCTTCCACAGGACCAGCTCGCCCGGCGCCTCCTCCAGACCGGCGAACAGCGACCCCATCATCACGCTGCTGGCGCCCGCGGCGATCGCCTTCGTGATGTCGCCCGAATACCGGATCCCGCCGTCGGCGATCACGGGGATGCCCGCCGGCTCCGCCGCCGCGACGGCGTTCATGATCGCGGTGATCTGCGGCACGCCCACGCCGGAGACGACGCGCGTCGTGCAGATCGCGCCGGGGCCGATGCCCACCTTGACGGCGTCGACGCCGGCCTCGATCAGGTCGGCGGCCCCCTCCGTCGTCGCGACGTTGCCGGCGATCAGCGGGATGTCGTGGCGCTTGCGAATCGCGCGAATCGTCTCGAGGACGTTTTCGCTGTGCCCGTGCGCGGTGTCGACGACGATCACGTCCGCGTCGTTCGCGATGAGCGTCTCCACCCGCTCGTAGTCATGCACGCCCACCGCCGCGCCCACGCGAAGCCGCCCGCGGTCGTCCTTGCAGCTCTGCGGAAACTGCTGGCTCCGCTCGATGTCGCGCATTGTGATGAGGCCCGCGAGCTTTCCCTCGCGGGTGACCAGAAGCAGCTTCTCGACCCGCGCCTGCTTGAGGATCCGCTCCGCGTCGGCCAGCGTGGTGTCCGGCGGGGCCGTGACCAGGTGGTCCTTGCTCATGACCTCCTCGATCCGGCGATCGACGGACTCCAGGAACTTCAGGTCGCGGCGGGTGAGGATGCCGACGAGCCGGCCGTTCTCCTCGGTGATGGGCACGCCGCTCACGTTGTGCAGCCGCATGACCTCGCGCGCCCGCGACACCGGGTCGTTCGGGCGGAGCGTGATCGGATCGAGGATCACGCCGCTCTCGGAGCGCTTGACCTTGTAGACCTCGCGCTTCTGCGCCTCGATGCTGAGGTTCTTGTGAATGATGCCGATCCCGCCCTCCTGCGCCAGCGCGATCGCCAGCGACGACTCCGTCACCGTGTCCATCGGCGCGGAGACCAGCGGGATGTTGATCCGGATGGTGCGGGTGAGGCGTGTGCTGACGTCCGCCGCGCGCGGCACCACGTTCGACCGTGCGGGGACCAGCAGCACGTCATCGAACGTGATCCCTTCCCCGATGATCCTGTCGGCCACCCTGAACGCCGACACGGTCATAGTTCACCGCCTCCCGCATAGTGGCCGCCTAGCGCAACCGACCCGCGTGCCCGGCAGGCGGCCGCCCCGGCGCACTGCCCGTCTCGAATGCGAACTATAGGGATACCGCCGGCCGCGTCAACCCCGCCGTGGCATACGGCAACGCCGGAATTCGGAAAAACGAGAAAGCGAGAAAGGTCTGCCTGATGTCGTGGTAAACTCGCCGCCGCACCACGGGCGGAATTCGGATACGCGCCTCCGAAAGCGCTGTTCTTGCCCCCGATTTCCGGTTTTGCCGGCAGGTTTCTCGGAGGACGATCCGGCGTTGGGGCGTTTGCGGATATCCGCCTCGCGTCATCCAACGCACGGCATCGCCTGTGGGCTGCGGCGGCAACGCCGCCGCGTTGCCTCGGGCGGTCTGCCGCACGCCGGCGCGTCACTGCGCACGCTGGGGAAAGCGGCGGTAAGGCCGCCGCAGTCCAAAACGCGGGAGACGCGCCGTACAAGACGGGCGGGGCGACCGCCGTCCGCGTGAAGCCCGCCGTTGCATACGGCAACGCCGGGGTATAATCGGCTTTCACCCGCGCGGCGACGCGCGGACGCGACGCGAACGGCCGTACGGAGGCGCACGAATGAACCTCATCGCATCCTGTTGCCTCGCCGCCCTCGGGGCTGTGACCGATACGTCCCCGGCAGGCCGCGATGCCTTCTACCTCCCGGCCGACCCGAAGTTCTCCATCGTCGACAGCATCCGGGAGTCGGTGCGATTCACCACCGAGCGATGCCTCACGCCCGAAGGCGACGGCCTGCGGGCCACCTCGACGTTCGTGGACCCCGAGGGCCGACCCGCGCTATGGCACGAGTTCGGCCCGGTCGAGGGCGTCGGCTGGGCGGCGAACGCCGTCGGCGGAGCGAACGAGCTGATCCGCTACGCCCGATTCTTCGGCGACCGCGCCGTGGAGGCCAAGGCGCTCAAGGTCCTCCACCACGCGGTCTACTTCGGCTTCGTCGACAAGGACGGATTCCTCCGCGGCTATCGCGACCTGCGCGACGGACGGCTCTATCTGAATTACCTCCACAACGACAAGGACGACGACTGGTTCTGCGCCGGCTCGGCGGCGAAGGTGGCCCTGCAATACCTCGAGGCTGCCGACCTCTGCCCGGGAACGCGCCTCGGCCACGATGCCCGCGCCTGTGGCCTTCGCATGGCCGAGTGGTTTCGCCGCCACATCCAGCTTGCGCCCAACGGCTGGTTCCCGCGGCGATCGTACGCGGACGGACGACCTTGCCCCTATCGCCCCGGCGGCCGCGATCCCGACCCGCAGTTCGACCGCAGCGGCGACGGGCTCTACCTGCTCTGGCTCTACGCCGACATGGCCCGGCGCGGCCACGCGGCATACCGACCGCTGATCGACCGTCCGCGGAAGGCCTTCGTCCAGGCCGGTGGACTCTTCGGCAGCATGAACCACGACACGTATGACGACCATGAAAACGTCTGCTACGCCGTGGCCTTTCGCGTACTGACGCGGATCGCCGACTGGAACCTTTGCGACGACCCCGAATCGCTGCGCCGGTTCGCCTATGAGAAGTGCCTTCACGGACTGGAGGCCTTCGAAATGCATGACGACCGAAACGGCTGTGCGACCCGCGGGCTCCTCTTCATGGAGAGGAGCTGGGACACGTCCTACATGTGGGAGAACGCCGAGGCCGCCCAGGCATGGCTCGAGGCGGCGCGGCACACCGGCCGCCAGGACTACCTCGCCAAGGGCACCACCATACTCCGCGCCTGCGCGAAGCACCACTACGGACCCCACGGCTTTCTGACCGAGGGCGTCGACTGGAACAACCATAACGCCCAATGGCGGATCGTCGACGGCAAGAAGATACCCATCCACGTGGACGGCGTCGTGTACGGCGCCGTCAATTACACGCAGCCCTTCCTGAATAACCAGCACATCATCGAGCCGACCCTCTTCTACCTCGAGCACTTCGCCCGACGCCTGGCCGAGGCCGGCCGCGAGCGGCTCGCGGACCACGAGGGCAGCCACCTCGGGTACCGTTCCCCGCCCGCCACGCAACCCCGATAGGGCGGCAACAGGACGACCGCGCCCGCCGTCGAATCGCCCCCTCGCGGATTGGCCGCCGCCGAGGGCGAGGCATACAATCCGCCATGATGAATGAGACTGCCGCGATCGCAATGGTCATTGTGATACTCGCGACAACGCTCGCCGCCGTCGGATGCGCCGCGAGCCATCCCGAGCCCCGGGCGGAAGATGCGCCGGCCGCGACCGCCCGGCCGGCGGAGGCTTCGGACGGCGTCGAGCCATTCATGTTTCGCGAGGCATCCCTGCCGAAGGGATTCCCCGGACCCGGGCCCGTCGGCAAGATCGTCATCAAGGAGTATCCGGCCTATCGCCACGCGCGAATTGGCACCGACCGGGGAGGGCCGACCGGCGGCGCAAACTCCATGTTCCGCCCGCTGTTCAACCACATCCAGCGGAACGACATCCCGATGACCGCCCCCGTCGAGATCGGCTATCCCGACGACGCGAGCCCCGCATCGGAGCAGGCCGCTGCGGAAAAGCCGCGCGCCCGGTCGATGGCATTTCTGTATGCCGAACCGACCGTCGGAACCGTTGGTCCCGATGGCAGCGACCCCCGCGTCGCGGTGGAGGACGTCCCGGCGATGACGGTACTGTCCATTGCCGTCCGCGGCAATTACACCGACGAGAACTTCGCAGCCGCCCTCGCGAAGCTCCGCGCGTGGATCGACGCCAACCCCGGCCGCGTTCGGGTCGTTGGCCCCCCGCGATTCCTGGGGTACAACAGCCCCTTCGTCCCCGGCTTCCTCAAGCTGGGCGAGGCGCAGATCCCTGTCGAACGCCTCGCGGCTGCGACTCGCCCCGCCAAACCGAGTGAGTCGCGATGAACGGATACGTCGTGCAGCATGCGCGGGTAGGTCGCCTAGCGGCCGCAGTGTCCGCGGCGCTTCTGCCGGGATGCTTGCCGGGCAACCTTCCGTGCCCGGGATCCGGGAGCGCGGACGCCGGCACACCTTCACCCGGATCCGAGCTGTACACCGGCACGGGTGATCCGTATCTCCCGGGCCGCCTGCCGGTCCGCACGATTTCCCTGGCGCGCTGCGAGCAGGCCACGCCGCTCCCCGTGCAGATTCACGCCCCCGAACAGGGCGCAGGCTACCCCGTTGTCGTCCTCCAGCACGCGTTCATGACGCGGAATGCCTGGTATGCGGATCTTGCCCGCCACGTTGCGAGCCACGGCTTTGTCCTCGTCGTGCCGCAGATGTACGAACCCGGCCTCGGGCCGCTCCTGGGCAATCCCACCGCGGATGACGAGGCCGCAAAGCTGATGGAGTTGCTCGACTGGCTGCCCGATCACCTCGGCAATGTCACGGGTATCGCCGTCCGATGGGACCGGCTCGGCCTCGCCGGCCACTCGCGCGGCGGCAAGGTCGTCTGGCTCGTGCTCAACACCGACCCGGCCCGGGCGATGGCCGTCGCCGGCATCGACCCCGTGGACGGGACGGGCGGCCCGTTCGGAAACCAGGCGCGGGTCGTCCAGGGGCCGTTCGCCTACAGCCTGCCGACGCTGATCCTCGGCACGGAACTGGGCGGCGCCTGCGCGCCCGCGGGCGATAATCACGAACAGTTCTATGCGGCCGCCCGGTCGCCGGCGTGGCACCTGTTCGTGCCGGAGCAGGGGCACCTCGACATGCTGGATGACAACCCCGAGACGGAGTTCGTGCGCAGCTTCTGCCAGGCGGGACGCACTCTCGACGGCATGCGCCGGCTCGTCGCCGGAGTGTTGGTCGCGTTTTTCCGCGGGACGCTCCAGGGGGATGCATCGGCCCTCGACCTCCGCGCCGAACCCTCCGCCGCGCCGATCCCTTTTCGCGCTGAAGCGAAGTGACGCCGACGCACCGTCTTGCAATGCCCCGGTTGGGAGGTGATCATGGCGTTGTTCGACCGACATGGACCTGGTTTGCCGGGCGGCGGGAGCCACGGCAACACCGGGTAGGCCGGGAACGAGAACGCGAGAGAACGAAAGATCGCCGATGCAGCGGGCAAGCCGACCCGTCGGTCTGCTTCTTCGCTTTTCCGCTTTGTCGGTTTCCCGCTTTGCAGAGACCCGGGACGGGTCGTTCTGAGCGGCGCAGCGCGGGTCGTTGCCGAGCCGAAGTCGAAGCGTTGCCCCAACATGGTTGTCCGGCGCGGAGTGGCGACTCCTCCCGCCAAACAGGAGCGTGTCATGGCCGACGGAACGTTCGCGACGGCGATCAACTGCATGGACGGCCGCGTCCAGAGCCCGGTGCGGCGGTGGCTTCGTGACCTGTTGAAGGTCGACTACGTGGACATGATCACCGAGCCCGGCCCGGACAAGATCATGGCATCCGCCCTGGCGTCGGACATCAACCCGATCCGCAAGAAGGTGCTCATCTCCGTGGAGAAGCACCACAGCCGTACCGTGGCGATCGCCGGCCACCACGACTGCGCCGGCAACCCGGTCTCCAAGGAGGCCCACCGCGATCAGATCCGCAAGGCCGTCCAGGTCATCCAGTCCTGGCAACTGCCGGTCCGAGTGCTCGGCCTCTGGCTCAACGACGCCTGGGCGGTCGAGGTGATCGTGGACATGCCGGCTCCGGCAACCGGCCGATAGCGTCATATCGTCTCGGCGTGGCGAGGCGGCTTGCGGGCGGCGCCGAGGATGTCGTGCCGCATGTTCAGCAGCATGTTGAACGCGTT
>CAZTVU010000224.1:0-8078 GCA_964617025.1 uncultured Planctomycetales bacterium
CGATTCCGCCGGGTAAGCCGACCTGGATTGGCCGAAGGTTCACCGAGCGGCGGAGTCGGGTCCGGGCGGCGTCCACCGTTGCGGCGGACGGTTCGGCGGGCGGTCGAGCGGTCGAGCTGCGTCATCGACCGACCGAGATCGCGCACCGTCCGGGTACCCACCGACCTCGAAGGGCATCGGTCGGTGAAGACTCACCTCATCCACGTGGATGAGCTGCACCATGTGCGCATTGTCCGCGAAGTACTCGAAGTAGTCGCGCCAACGGAGCGAAAGCCCCACGCAGGCCCCCATGACCAGCCAAAGGGCTCCCTCGCTGACGGCCCGCGTGCGATATCGCCACAGGATGACCGTGCCCAGCAGGACGAGGCCGACCTTGAAGAGGACGGCCCAGATCGGCCCGCGATCGAGGAGCCAGGCCGCCGCGGGATTCATCTCGGCGAACGTCCCGCATTGATGGGCAAACAGGGTGAAACCCAGGTCGAACCCCTGGACGATCCAGATGGCCGCCAGGAGCAGCAGGACCCTCTTCGGGCGGTGCTCGCTCAGCCTTTGCATCCACCCGGACATGCCGTCGTGTTCGCCCGATAACGCAGGCATGAACGGTTCTCCATCCACGGCGGGGAATGACCTATGGCGCTATCGGCCACGCGGGCGGGGGGCTTCAGCGCCTTTGCGAGGCAAATGCGTCAAGGCGGCGGGTGCAGCCCGCGCGGGGGCGCGAGTTGCGAGGGAACTACCGGCGCGAATCCGCCGTCAGGAAGAGCGCCGCCCGGCGAGCGATGGTATCCGCCAGGTCCTGATCGCGAATGGCGAACCGCTGGTCGCGATTGTGAAATCCCTGGGCGCTCGCATCGGAGAAAAGCACGTTCACGCGAAGCGCCTGGTGATTCGTGCGGCGAAACGACGGGTCGATCGTGATCAGCGAGTTGATGTCCATCGCGAGGGCCGTAGCCCGGCCGCCGGCGCTGTTTCGGCCGAGCGCCTCCAGACGGCCGCGCCCGTCCGTTTCCTGAAGCTGCCGATAAAGGTACGAACTGTACGCAGGGGCGATCTTCTGCAAGGTGATCTTGTCCAGCTCCTCCTGGGGGTCGTTCGAGTCGTCGCCGGGGCAGTACATCATCGCCGGCACGCTCATCGCTTTGCCGATGACCAGACCGAGCGACATTCGCTGCTTCATCGGCTGCTGCGGACCGGTCCAGATCTGATTGGTCGCGACCTTGCCGTTGTTGGGCTCGAGGTACGGGGCGAGAGGCTTCACGTCCGGCCCGTGTGGAATGACGCCCTGGTCGCCGGCGTACGACCAGATGCCCGTCCCGACCTGGTGCAGGTTGCTCAGACAGATGGCGAGCTTCGCCTGAAACCGCGCCTTCGACAGGGCCGGAATCAGGATGGCGACAAGCAGGGCGATGATGGCCACTACGACAAGCAACTCGATCAACGTGAAGCCGGCGAGCGCGCGGCCCGGACCGCAAAAAAACACCGCGGCACCTGGTCGCATACGGATTCGAAGAAGAACGGACCCGCTTTCCTTGTCTTCGGGGTACCTCATTCTCTCTTCAGAATACCGACGGCGATCTGCGGTTACAACCTCCAGGACGAAAAAACCGACGCCGCCGGTCTGTACAAATCCCGCCTGCGGCCGATAATGACGCGTGTCGGCTTGCGGAACTCGAAAGGCATTTTCCGAACGTGAGGTGTGAACATGTCTCGAAGCTCCCTGACGACCCGACCTGCCCGACATTCGGCGGGCACCCGCCGGTGGCAATGCGGCCTTGCCGCGTCGGCGGCCCTGCTTGCGGCGGGCTGCTCCTCCTCGACGACGGTCCCGATGACGGCCGCCTCGCGTCCGGCCGTCGAGGTCGCGCCTGCCGTGCCGCCGGCCGCCCCCGCAAAACACACGCTGCCCGGCATCACGATGGATCCGCGGACGGGCGAGATCGAAATCGAGGGCATCGTCTGCATCGAGAAGGGGATTCTCGAATACGCCGCCGTGGCCACGGAAGGCAAGAAGTACGAAAGCCTCTTCGAATTGAAGTGCCGGCCGTCGCAGTTGAACGTGATGATGCTGATCGCCGGGTATGTCGCCGGCGACGTACCCAGAGCCATGCGGGGCGATTTCGCAACGGACGACCCCGCCGCGTCCCAGCCGACGCAGCCCGCCGGAGCGCCGACGGTCACGCCCCCGCCGCCGGATCACTGGCGGCGAACGACCCCCGAGCCCACCCGTGTAACTCTGAGCGTCGACGTCCGTGAGCCGGACGGCGAATGGAAGCGCCGCTCGATCGAGAGCTTCCTCGTTGACCGGCGAACGGGCCAGTGCCCCGGTCCGCTCACATGGGCCTTCACCGGCTCGTTCTTTCATCGCGACCCGGAATCCAGGCGCGAGTTCTACGTCGCGGACGTGGAGCGATCGGTCGCCGCGCTCTGGTACGATCCAACGGCCTTGCTCAACCTCCTGGCGGAGGTGGGCAACCCGTACCGCGGCAGCGACGCGGGACTGGAGGTCAACCCGGCCGGCCTGCCGCCGCTGGGCACGCCGATCCGGCTGGTGCTGCGGCCGGTCCGGTAGACGCAACTGGAGGGCCGCATGAGCGCCGAGATCCCGCCGATACTGGTCACCGAGACCGAATACGCCAAAGGTCGCCACGTATTCGAGAAGGCCTCCGGGCTGCGATGCGTCCCCGTCGGCGCGGCGGAAGATACGCTCGCCGCCGCCGTGCGCCGCGAACGGGCCGCGGCCGTGGTCATTGGCGTCGAGCCCTACCTGGGCGATACCCTCTATGATGCCCTCCCCCGCGGCGGCGTCATTGCCCGGTTCGGGGTGGGGCACGACGGCGTCGACAAGCAAAAGGCCACCCGGCGCGGGCTCCTGGTGGCGAACACGCCGGGCGTGCTGACGGCGTCGGTCGCCGAGCACACCATCTGGCTGATCGGGGCCCTGGTGCGGCATGTGTCGCGGGGGGATGCCGCCGTCCGCGCCGGCGAATGGCGTCCGTTGATCGGCGCCGAGCTGCACGGCAAGACGCTGGCCGTCATCGGTTGCGGGGCCATCGGCCGGCAGGTCGCCGCGATCGCCTGCCACGGGTTCGGCATGCGGGTGATCGGGTTCGATCGCCCGGGGCTGGACCTCGACGAAATGCAGGGCTGGGGCATCAGCCGGCTGACGGACCGCTGGGATGACGCGGTCGGTGAGGCCGACGTCGTTTCCATCCACATCGCCGGCACGCCGGAGACCCGCCGCTTCGTCAACGCGGAACGAATCGCGAAGGTGCGCCGAGGGTCGTTTCTGGTCAATACGGCCCGTGGTGCCGTGCTGGACGAGGCGGCGTTATATGACGCCCTGACCTCCGGCCGTCTGGCCGGCGCCGCCCTGGACGTCTTCGAGACCGAACCGTACGCCCCCGCCGCCGCCGGCAAGGACCTTCGTACGCTGCCGAACGTCGTGCTCACGCCGCACATCGGCAGCAGCACCTTCGAGGCATGCACGCGTATGGCCGAACGCTCGCTGGCCAATGTCCGGGCGGGCCTTGCGAAGCGATACGACGGGATGGACGTTGTAAACCCCGAGGTCGTTCCGCTATTGGAGCAATAGGATCGGATCATGCCCAACAAGGTGAAGGCCGCGCTGGCCGACTGCCGGCCGACATTCGGCGGGTGGATTCAGATCGGACACCCGGTCGTCGCGGAGGTGATGGCGAAAGCCGGCTTCGACTGGCTCGCCATAGATGCCGAGCACGCCGCGATCGACCTGGAGACAGCGACGTCGCTGCTGCGGGCGATGTCGCCGTTCGAGTGTGTTCCGCTCGTTCGCGTGCCGCACAACGATCTGATGTGGATTCGACGCGTGCTGGATGCGGGGGCCGGCGGCGTGATCGTGCCGATGGTCAACTCCGCCGATGATGCGCGGCGGGCCGTCGAGGCTGCCAAATACCCGCCGGCGGGGGTTCGCGGCTTCGGCTACTGCCGGGCCAATGCCCACGGGGAGGATTTCGCCGCCTATGCCGCCCGGGCGAACGACGAGGTGATCGTCATCGCGCAGGTGGAGCACATCCGCTCCGTAGACGCCGTGGACGAAATCCTGGGGGTCGAGGGTGTCGACGGCGTGTTTATCGGACCGTATGATCTCTCAGGATCAATGGGGATCACCGGGCAGTTGGACCACCCGCGGATGAAGGAGGCGCAGGCCCGCGTGCTTGCCGCCTGCAAGACTCAGAGCAAACCGCCCGGCCTGCACATCGTCCGCTTCACGCCGGAGGCACTGCGACGGGCACTGGCCGACGGGTTTCAGTTCATTGCGCTGAGCGTGGACGCCGTCCTGCTCAGCACCGGCTGCCGAGACATGCTGGCGGCAGCGCGCGGATGAGGCGTGGCGTGCCGCGGGGAAGCGCTGATCGAGGCCCGCTTTACGGGTTTATCTTCGTTGTGCCGGTCTCGCGGCGTATGAGGTTACCGTTCTCAATCTCCGGCGTGCCGATCGTGTGACGGCCGTGCCTGGGGTCGACCCACTGCGAGTAGGTGAGCAAGTCGCCGCCGATAAACTCGGCGGTGCAGGTAATCTGCTCGTCGGGGTCGTGCCATCGCCACCGGGTGTCCGTTCGGACATCGTTTGGAGTTCCCAGCACGGCCTCGACCTCGGACTTGCTGGATTGGAGCGTCAGCGTCTGCCACCGCTCGAACGTCAGCTTCGAGCAACCGGAGATCGCGGCAAGTGCCGCCGCCCAAAACAGATACGCTGAGATTCGCGGCAGGTTCTTCATGGTTCACCGTCGGAGTAGACACATTCGGTCGCCGTTGGGTTGGTCACGGGCATTATACTGCGTCGTTGCATACCGCAAGGACGACAAAGCGAGAAGGCGAGAAACCGGGAAAGCGGCGTCATGGCCGCCGCACTCCCAAAAGGGCGTAGCGTTCACGGCATACCGGACGCGCGTTGCCTGCAAGGCGTTGCCCCTTTGTGGAAAAGGGTTTACGGTCGCTAACCCCTGGCGGATTTGCGTGTCTACCCATAAGCTGGGCGGAGAAAACGGCCCGGGCCTGCCCCGGCACGCAACAAGGAGAAGGCTATGCAACGGATCATCGGATCGCTCGTCGGCATCGCGATGCTTGCCCTCGGGCTCCCCGCGACGGCACAGGTGAACACGGCCGACGCGCAGCGGAAGCTCCTGAGCAAGCGCGCGGCCGAAGCCGACGCCTACCGCAAGCTGGCGGAGTGCGTGAAGGGACTTCAGATCACGTCGGACACGTATGTCAAGGACTTCGTTGCCGAGAGCGACGACATCCGGGCGGCGATGGACGACTTCATCCGCGGCATCCGCCTCGGCCCGCCTACATGGTATGCCGACGGCTCCTGCGAGGTGCCGGCCGAGGTGACCGTCGAGAAGGTGATCGAAACGCTTCGCCAGATCCATACGCGCTTCTACAAGGGCAACCGGATCAAGGGCTCGGACTTCAACGACATCCAGCGTCGCGTCGAGACGCGGGTGATCAAGGTCGTGGGGATGGGCGCTCCGCGCGAGGACCTGCCGCCGAATCTGCCCGCCGGCGTCGCCGAACAGCTCAAGGCCCCCCCGCCGCCGCCGCAACCGCCGATTCCCGAACTCTGGCGCCGGATGGGCCCCCGGGCGCGGTTCTCGGCGATCCGGGCGGCCGAGCTCGATGCCAAACGGCAGCTTCTCGAGCGGATTCGCGGCCTGCGGATCAACTCGCAGACCGTTGTCCGCGACTTCGTCATGCAGAACGACTCGATTACGGCCCAGGCGCAGGGGCTCGTCATCGGGGCCACGATCGTCCGCACGTATCTGCACGACGACGAGCCGATCGCCGAGGTGACGGTGGAGGTGCCCACGGAGTCGGTGGTCGAGATCGTCAAGCAGCTCCACAGCCGCTCCATCCACGGAGACGACATCAAGGGCACCGACGTCACCGAGATCACCAAGTCCATCGCCTCGAAGACGTTCCAGGCGACGGGCATGGGCATCCCGAAGCAGGAGTACCTGCAGGCACTCGGGCCGCAGCCGGGGCAGCCGCCGATGCCCGCCTGGGCCATGCAGACGCTGACGGCGACGGGATCGGGCCTGCCGCCGGAGGGCAAGGCCGGCACGGCGCAGGGCAAGCTGCTGGCGGCCCGCGCCGCCGAGTTGGATGCCCGGCGAAAGCTGGTGGAGCACGCGTACGGCCTGTCGATCCGCAGCGACACGACGGTCCGTGATCTTGTCGCGCGGCACGATGAGATCCGCACGCACATCGATGCCGTGCTCGTCGGCGCCGTCGTGGAGCGGACGGAGTACGACGGCGACACCGCCCACGTGACCGTGACGGTTCCGGGGATGCAGGTCTGGGGCGTGGTAAGCGACGCGTTGCGGCGGGAGGCGGCACCGAAGGCACCCCCGGCCGAGGCGCCCCCGCCGGGGCAGTAGCCGGGGCCGTCAGAGAGTCATCGCCTCGCCCACTTCGTACCGGCCGGCGACCCCCACCGGAAACGACCGCCCGACCAGGCCGCGAAACGTTTCGAGCGCCAGGCCCGGCTCGTTGTTCTGTTCGCTCAGGTGCGAAAGCATGACCCACTGGAGCCGCCGGCCGCGGTACGTCCGCACCAGATCTCCGGCCTCCGCATTGGACAGGTGCCCGCGCGGACCGCGAATCCGCCGCTTGAGATCCTCCGTGTACGGCCCGGCCTCCAGCATGTCGGGGTCGTAGTTCGACTCCAGGTAGACCGCGTCCAGCTCACCGAGGATCCGCCGCAGCGAGGCAAACGGGTGGCCGAGATCCGTCAGGATTCCCAGCCGCCTGCCTTCGTGCGAGACGACGAAGCCGCAGCCGTCGACGGCATCGTGGGGCGTGCGGACCGTGTGGACGACGACGTCGCCGAACTCCAGCCGGCCGCCGGCCTGGAAGTGCCGCACGTCGTGGACGGGGCCCGCCGCCGGCGCGATACAGCGCCAGGTCGGCTCCGTGACGTAGATCGGCACGCGGAACATCCGCTGAAAGACGCCGGCGGAGCGCGAGTGGTCCCAATGCTCGTGCGAAAGGATCAGCGCCGTCAGGCCGTGGACGTCGCGGCCGTGATGCGCAAGTCGGTCGCGGACCGTCCGCCCGGCGACGCCGGCGTCGAAGAGGAGCCGCACGCCGCCGGCCTCGACGTAAATGCAGTTGCCGTTGGAGCCGCTCTGGATGGAGAAGGCGTGCATGGGATCAGCGAAGGTACTTTTCCAGCGGCGGGGCGAGCAGCTCGCGGATGCGGGGCTCGTTCATGTTTTCCGGCGTGGCCACGTCGCTGCCGGTGTCCACCCGCGCGGGGACCTCCTCGCCGCGGAGATACGCGACCAGCGTCTTGACGCCCGTGTAGCCCATGTTGAGCGGGTCCTGCACCACGAGGCCGTGGAGGTGCCCGGACGCCAGCGCCTGGATGAGTTTCTCGGAGCTGTCGAAGCCGACGAACTTCACCTTACCCGCCCGGCCCGACCGCTGGAGCGCCAGCAACATGCCGAACGTCGTCGATTCGTTCGGGCAGAAGACGCCGTCGAGGTCGGCGAAGCGGGCCAGGAGGCTCTCGGCCTTCTTGTCGGCCTCCTCCGCCGTGGCCCCGCCGTACTGGTCGGACGAGACGATCTGGATCTCGGGGAACTCCCGGGCCATGACGTCGAGAAAGCCCTGCTCGCGATGGGTCGTGCTCAGGAACCCGACGGCGCAGCGAAGCAGGATCACCTTGCCCTTGCCGCCGAGAATCCGGCCGAGGCGGCGGGCGCCCTTCTGGCCGCCGACGTAGCCATCCGTGGCGACGGTGCTGGCAAAGTCCTCGCACGGGACGCCGTCGAGGGCGCCGTCGACGACAAGGACGCCGATCCCGGCACGAACGGCCTCGCGGACGGGCTTGAGAAGGGCCGCGTTGTCGGTCGGCGCCAGGACGATGCCGTTCACGCCGCTGCCGATGAGGTTCTCGACGATCTTGATCTGCGCCTCGCGGTCACCCTCCTTGAGGGGGGCGGTCCAGAGGATCTGGACGCCGGGCAGCTCCAGCTCGGCCTTGACCGCGCCGGCGTGGATCGACTTCCAGAACTCATGCGTGGCGCCCATCGGGA
>CAZTVU010000225.1:0-4493 GCA_964617025.1 uncultured Planctomycetales bacterium
CCTTCTGCCTGAGCAAGGGGTTGAGCGCGCCGGTCGGGTCGGTGCTGTGCGGATCGAAGGCATTCATCAACGAAGCGCGCAAGAACCGCAAGCTGGTGGGCGGCGGCATGCGGCAGGCCGGCATCCTGGCCGCCGCCGGCATCGTGGCGCTGGAGCAGATGGTGAGCCGGCTGGCCGAGTCGCAGGCCACGCTGCTCGAGGCGGCCCACCGTGCCGGAATGGTCGAGACGGCCACGGCGGTGCTGCACAACATCGGCAACGCGCTCAACACGGGCGGCGGGTCGACGCAACTGTTGAACGAGCGGGTTCGGCAGTCGCCGGTCGCCGACCTCCGCGAGGCCGCAGCGCTGCTTCGGGAGCGCGCCGGCGGGCCCGCCGAGGAGCGAGAGGCCGCCGTCGCCTATCTGGCGAGGCTGGCCGACGTCCTGATCGCGGAAAACGAGCAGATGCTCGATGCGATCGGCTCCATCCGGCAAAAGGTGCGGCACGTCGAGCAGATCATCGCGACGCAGCAGCGGATCGCGCACGGACCGGCCTTTGCGCAACCCGCGGATCCGGTCTCCATCATCGAGGAGATCCTCGACCACAACGGCGAGGCCCTCGCCCGGCATCGCGTGCAGGTCCGGCGGGAGTACGGCGCCCTGCCGCGCGTGCCGATGAATGCGGACAAGCTTCGGCAGGTGCTGCAGAACCTCGTCACGAACGCCGTCGAGGCCATGACGTCCGCGGGCGACGGGCCGCGCTGCCTGACGGTGCGCGCGCGGTCCGAATCGCCCGAATGGGTCTGCATCGAGGTGTCCGACACCGGCATCGGCATCGCCGCGGCGAGCCGGGATCGCATCTTCCAGCACGGGTACACGACGAAGCCCGAGGGGCACGGGTTCGGGTTGCACTTCTGCGCGATCGCGGTCGCCGAGATGGGCGGGCGGATCGCCGTCCACAGCGACGGGGTCGGCCGGGGTGCGACGTTCACGGTTCGCCTGCCCGCGGGCGAGGTACAGGGGGTGCGGGAATGACGGCCGCGACCGGGTCGCCGCATCGGCGCATTCTCGTCATCGACGACAACGAGGCGATCCACGAGGACATTCGCCGCATCCTTCAGTTCGACGGCGTCGACCCGGAGCTTGCGCGGCTTCGCGCGGCTGCCTTCGGCGGTCCGTTGCCCGTCGCCGAGGCTCCGGTCATGCGTGTCGACGCGGCCGGCCAGGGGCAAGAGGGTCTCGAGCTGCTGCAGCGGGCGATGCGCGAGGGCGACCCGTACTGCGCGGCGCTCGTCGATGTTCGCATGCCCCCCGGTTGGGACGGGATCGAGACGATCCGGCACTTGTGGGCGGCGGACCCGCGTCTCGAGGTCGTTATCTGCACCGCGTACTCCGACCAACCCTGGCACGAGATCGCCGGCGCCCTGGGACGGACGGACCGCCTGTTGATCCTCAAGAAGCCCTTCGATGCCGTCGAGGTCCGTCAACTGGCGCTGGCCCTGACGACCAAGTGGCACCTCGCGCGGGCGGCCGAGGCCCGGCACCGGGAGCTGGAGTCGCTGGTCCGGCAGCGGACCGCCGAGCTGGAGGAGCAGAACCGGCGGCTCCGCCGCGAGATCGAGCATCGCGAGCAGGCCGAGGTCGAGCAGGCGCGGCTTCGGGAGCAACTGTTCCAGTCCCAGAAGATGGAGGCCGTCGGCCGCCTGGCCAACGGCGTGGCTCACGACTTCCACAACCTGCTGACGGTCGTGCGGGGCTGCGCGGAGCGGCTGCGCATCTCGCTGGCCGGCCGCGAGGACGCACTGGGCGCGGTCGATACCATCGAGCGGGCCGTCGGCCAGGCGACGGGCGTGGCCCGGTCGTTGCTGGACTTCTGTCGTTTCTCCCCTTCGGAGAAGGTCCCCGTGGACCTCGGGGCACTCGTGGAGGATACCTGTGGACTGCTCCGCCACATGCTCCCCGCCGCGGTCGAGATGACCGTGGAGACGCCGCGCGACGGAGGCGTATGGGTCCGCGCGAATCGGGTTCAGTTGCAGCAGGTCGTCATGAACCTGGTGATCAACGCGCGCGATGCCATGCCGCAGGGCGGACGACTGACGCTCCGCGTGACGCGGGGCGTGTGGGAGGACGAGCCCGTCGCGTGCCTGACCGTCGCCGACACCGGCGCGGGGATGCCGCCGGAGGTCCGCGAGCACGCGTTTGACCCCTTCTTCACGACCAAGCCGCGGGATCGGGGCACCGGCCTGGGGCTGCCCATCGTTCACGGCATCGTCATGGAGCACTGGGGTCATGTCGAGATCCGATCGGAGCCGGGCCGCGGCTGCGAGGTCACCGTCGCGTTGCCGCTGACGAACCCGGCGTCGGCGGAGGCTCTGACGGACGTCTCCGAGCCCGCCGGCGGAAACGGCGAACTCATCCTGCTGGCGGAGGCGCATCGCCCCACCCGGGAGCTGATCGCCTCGGCCCTGGCGTCCTTCGGTTATGCGGTCGTTCAGGCCGCCGACGGCGACGCGGCGACGGAGCTTTATCGGAAACATCGACGCGCGGTGCGGGCGCTCGTGCTGGGCGCGGACCTGCCCGGGCGGAGCGGATTGGAATGCCTTCACGAGGTCCGCCGCAGGGCCGGAGCCGTCCCCGCCGTAATCCTCGTCGGCGACTCGGGACCGCCCCCGGGCGACGTCGCCGATGCCGAAATCCTGCGCAAGCCGTTTGCGATGACCCGGTTGGCGGCCGCCGTGTATCGTATGTTGAATCCGGCCGCGTGCCGGCCTTGTCATGAGCCGACCGATCTCCATCCTGTTGGCCGATGACCATGCGATGGTGCGCACCACGCTCGCGACATGCCTGCGCGCGGATCCGGACCTGCGGGTGGTCGGCGTCGTCGGCGATGCCGGCAGCGCCGTCGCGGAGGCCCTGCGGCTCCGGCCCGACATCGTGGTGCTGGACATCGACATGCCCGGCCTGGTCAGCTTCGATGCGGCGCGAACGATTCGCGCACAGTGCCCCGACACGCGTATCGTCTTTCTCAGCGCGTTCTTTCACGACCGCTACGTCGAGCAGGCCCTCGCCGCGGAGGCGTCGGCCTACGTGACGAAGAACGAACCCCCCGAGGTCCTCGTCCGGGCGATTCGCAGCGCGGTGGCGGGCGTTTCGTATTACTCGCCGGAGGTCCTTTCCCGCATCGTCGTTACGGACGGCGGCGCGACCCTCCCCACGGATCGACAGTCGCGGGCCTCCACGCTCACGCCGAGGGAGATCGAGGTCCTGCGTTACCTCACGCGAGGGCTGGCGAAGAAGGAGATTGCCCGCCTGATGCACCTGAGCGTGAACACGGTGAACCGCCACTCGGACAGTCTGATGGCCAAGCTGGACATTCACGATCGCGTCCAGTTGGCCCGATATGCAATCCGCGAGGGGCTGGCGGAGGCCTAGAGCCGATAATCCGGTTCCAAACGCCCCGCCGACCCCGCCCAAATTGACCCAAATTCACTATACCGCCCCAACGCCGAACATCTTACGTTTCCCTTGCCAGATCGGGTTGGTCCGGCCCGCCGCTCGAGGAAGCCGGCAGCCGACCGGGTCGCCTCGCGTGAGGCCCCCGACAACCGGCAGGAGGAAAGGCAGGGAAGACTCCATGAGGCTGTCAAATCGAACGTATCACAATCGTGGGTCGGCGACATCGCGCGCGTTTCTCGTCGCGGCGGCCGGCGTGCTGCTCCTGATCCCCGCGGCGACGGCACGCGGGCAGAGCGGCGAGGAAGATCCCGTCGTTCGGATCGAAGAGGACTGGGTCCTCGAGGTGAACGAGCCGGACGAACTCATGCACGCGCCTCAGTTCCATACGGTGATGGCCCCATTCGGAGACCTGAACACGGCGTACGCCCAGGTGCTGTGGAACTACCGGGAGCGTGACGACGAGTTCGTGGCGGGCGGCCTGCAACTACAGATGTGGGACGGCGAGGTACTGATCCGCGACAAGAGCGTGCGCGAGCAGCCGCTCAGTACCTCGGCGGAAACGATCCGATGGACGCAGGTTCTGTACATCAACGGCTCGCTGCTGGTGTTCCGCGTCAAGAACGGCCAGTCCACGACGTGGGACACGTTCGGCGACGGCATGGTGATCGAGGCCGACACCAGCCTCCTGAGCCTCAGCGCCTACGATCCGAACGTCAGCGTTCGGAACTCGTGCATCACCTTCGGTTCGAACCGCGTGAACCGGCTTGCCATCCAAGAGGTGCGGCGCTACACCGCCTCCGGCCACGTTTACGTGGACAACTCGCCGCGGGTCGTGTTCAGCGCCACGGAGACGCCGGCCGACGAGTGAGGCGGATGCGCCGGGGACGTGAAGGCGGGGCGACGGCGCCCCCACCGGACAGGAGAAGGCCTGTGAATACGAAGAGAACTCACGGAACTCGAACTCGGCGGCGCGGGGCCGTCGTCGCGATGACCGTGGTCAGTTGCACGGTTCTGGTCGGGTTCGCGGCCCTGGCGATCGATCTGGGCATGCTCAAC
>CAZTVU010000225.1:4530-4821 GCA_964617025.1 uncultured Planctomycetales bacterium
GCGCGGTCGCCGCCCTGGCCGGCGCAGCGAAGCTCCTGGACCGCCACCGCCTGATGGGGACGCCGAACATGAGCGACGATATTGTTGCGGCCCGCGCCCAGGCCCAGGACGTGGGGGCCCGCAACAAGATCTTCAACGCCAGCCCCACCGTCGCGAGCAGCGATATCGTGATCGGCTACCTGAGCAACCCCAACAACCTCAGCGAGGCGATCGCGACCGGCTTCCCCGACCAGGCCAACACGTGTCAGGTCCGCGTGCGCCGCGACGCGACGGCCAACGGACCGATCGGCC
>CAZTVU010000225.1:4831-8050 GCA_964617025.1 uncultured Planctomycetales bacterium
GTCTTCGGATTCAGCAGCGTCAACCTGTCCGCCTCGGCCGCCGCGGCCTTCAAGGACGGCGTCGTGGGCTACCGTGCGACCTCCCGCACCGGCCCGGCGGAACTGCTGCCGCTCGCCCTGCACGTGAACGCCTGGAACAACCTGATCAACCGCGTCGGGACCGTGCGCGACAACTACGCGTACAACGAGTCCACGGGGCAGGTGTCCTCCGGGGCGGACGGCATTCCGGAGCTGAACCTGTATCCCGGCGCCGGCCCGACCCAGTTGCCCCCCGGCAACTTCGGGACCGTCGACATCGGCGACCCGAACAACAGCACCGCCGTCCTCTCGCGGCAGATCCGCTACGGCGTTTCCGAGGAGGACCTGGCCTACTTCGGCGGGACGCTCCAACTGGGCCCCGACGGCACGCTGCTGCTCAACGGCGACACCGGCCTGAGCGCCGCCATCAAGGACGATCTCGAGGCCATCAAGGGCCTGCCGCGGGCGATCCCCCTGTTCGACCAGGTCACCGGCAACGGCAACAACTCCATGTTCCGGATCGTCGGCTTCGCCGGCATCCGCATCCTGAATGTCCGCCTCACCGGTTCGATGAACACCAAGCAGGTGGTCATCCAGCCCGCGTACGTGGTGGACGACGCCGTGATCACGACCTCCGGCTCCGGCCCCAGCTTCTTCGTCTACGAGCCGGTTCGGCTCGTCCGCTGAACCGGGCCTTCAACGCAGACCGCATTACCCTCCGTGAGGGCACCGGGCGGCGCGCACGCCCGGTGTCCTGTTTTTTGGGCGCGGCATATCGTTGCGGGCCTGAGATGCGACGAGCGGGGTTTTCGGCAAGACGCTTGCGCGTACGGCGTGCGGCGCCGCCACGGCTCTGTCGCCCCCCGGGGCCGGGAACGAACGAAACTCGCGAACCGAAAGCGGCCCGAGCGGGCTCAGGACGGCGTTACTTCCAGCACGACCAGCGTGATGTCGTCCTGCGGATTGAGGCTGCCGACCTCGTTGTCCAGGCTGCGGGCGATTTCCTCCGCCGTTGCCTGGGCGGAGAGGCTCGTCGTTCGGGCGAGGACCTCGCCGAACGTCGGGACGCCGGTGTGCGGATCGCGACCGGGGATGAGGCTCGGCTCGAGGCCGTCGCTGAAGAGGATCATCTTGTCGCCGGGGCGCAGTTGCACCGTCGCCGTCGGGAACTCCTCGTGCTCGAACAGCCCCAGCAGGCCCCCCTCGGCCTTCAGCTCGTGGATGAAACCCTCGCGCGTGAGGTGCAGCGGATACGGATGCCCGCCACGGCTGAAGCACACCTCGAGCGTCCGCGTGTCCACCAGGCAGTAGCACGCGGTCACGAACTGCGAATTCGGCAGGTGCTGGTCGGCCAGCACGTCGTTGAGCCGCGCCATGGTTACGCCGGGCGAGAGGATCTCGTAGCGGCCGTCCTCGATCCGCTTGCTCTGAACGGCCTGCTTGATGAACATCGTCAGCAGGCCGGCCGCCACGCCGTGGCCGACGGCATCGGCGACGTAGAACGCCATGTGCGTCTCGTCGACGCGATACACGTCGTAGATGTCGCCTGAGACCCACGAAGCCGGCCGGAAGATCGCCGCGAACCGCAACGGCCCGACCTGCGGAAGCTCGCGCGGGAGAAAGTCCCGCTGGAGGCGGCTGGCGAGGCGCATCTCCTGGTCCAGTTCCGTGAAATCGCGGTTGAGGCGCTTGCCCAGTCGGCGCATGTTCTCGAGCTGGTGCTCCATCTCGGCCAGCACCGGCCGGTAGTGCGCTATCGTCTGGAGCCGGCCCCACAGCTCGTCGGTCGCGGTGGAGCGCGGCACGGTCATCAGGGGCGACTGGCGGTCATAGCGCCGATGCAGCGGTTCATCCGTCAGGAACAGCGCGCGAAGCCGGTGTGAGGCGAGGGCCTCGGCGAGCCGGCTCAGCGCCGCCTCAATCCGGGCCTGGCCGTCGATCGACGTGGGCGCGACCACGACGATCGCCTCCGCGGTTCCGATCAGGCCCTGTTCAATCGCCGTCGCGCACGAGTCCGCGACCTGCATCGTCACGCACCGACGCCGGACGAGCTCCGTGATCGCCGGGACGGACGCCGGCGGCTCGGCAATGACCAGCAGGCGGAGAGGCCCGGCTTCGCTCTCGACGGCAGGCGGGGCCGATGACAGCACCGACATGTGCGCACCTCCGGTGCGCCGAGCCGCGGTGGCGCGGAACGCCCGCGTCCGCCTCCCGGGGGCTCAACGCTCCGTCTGTTTATTCGGACCGGGGCTGCCCGGGCTTGAGCACTGAATCGGGGATTTGCGCCACATCACCGGCGGCGATCCCCAGTCTGGAGAAAACCCCCGCGTTGACCTCGAGGGCGAAGCGGGCCGGCAGCACGGACGAATACTGGCGTGTCTCCAGCGGCGCCATCGTATGCGTCTTGACGATCTGGCCGTCGGATCGCAGAAACGCGATGTCGAGCGGGAGGATGGTATTGGCCATCCAGAACGAACGCCGCTCCTCGTCCTCGAAGACGAACAGCATCCCGCGCTCCAGGCCCTCGGGCGTGGGCGCCATCTCCTCCGCTTTCACCTGCATGAGGCCGTACTGATGCTGCTGAGGCGTCCGCGCCACCCACACGTCGAACTTGTGTCCGCGGATCGCCACCGTCGTTCGTTCCATCGCGGAAAGATCGTTTCGGCGGGAGGCCGGCGAGCCGACGGGCCCCTCGCCGGAGTTGCAGCTCAATCCCGCCACCAGCATCACCATGCCTACCAGTACTGAAATCGCCCACGTCATCGTCCGCACCGGCAACCTCCGCCGCGCCTCACCTGGCAAACCGCCGCCACGCGGGCCATTTTAACACAACTCCGTCGTCGCAGAACGCAACGACGGGAAGGCGAGAGATCGGAAAAGCGAAAACGCTCTTCGGGAAGCCGTATCGCGAGTAGATCCTTGGTGCGGTAGTGAGTTGCCCACGGGATCGGCTGTTTTTCGTTTTCTCGCTTTCTCGTTCTTGCGCTTCTTAGCGCTGCCGCATGTCACGCGGGGAACAAGAAGGTTTCAAACGGCGGGCTTCGAGTCCTTCGGCGGGCCGCCGGGAAGTGTTCGCGGTCGATCGGTCGGCCGTGGCGGCTGATGTAAACTTGCCGAAGTGCGGAAGTTGAAGTATCTATCGCTGGCGATCGACAGGGTTGCTGCCGGGCGGGGGCGCGCCGGCGCCTCCCGGCGGGAGAG
>CAZTVU010000226.1:0-7963 GCA_964617025.1 uncultured Planctomycetales bacterium
GGACGCTGAACAGATTGCTCAGCAGCGTCCACCGGACCATCTCGTGGATGCGGTTGGACATCGCGTTGCTGCACGAGAACTCGCCGACCTCCTCAACGTCGGCATTCAGGCGCCGGCCCTCGATCGCATCGAGGGTGGGCCAGTGCGGCAGGCCGGTCATCTCGACGTAGCGGAAGCCGTGGAACGTGAACCGCGGGGTGTAGACCTCCTCGCCGTCGCCCCGGAGGATGTAGGTGTCGCCCTGGTACGCCAGCGGCGGGGCCCCGGGGCCGCCCACGCCCTCGCGCTTGATCTGGCCGCAAACCGAAGTCATCACGTTCAGCGTGCCGTCGGGATGGAGCAGTTCGCCGTACCGCAGCGAGACGACCGTGCCCGCCGGTCCCCGCACGCGAAGCGTGACCACGCCGGCGAAGTTCCGCCCCATGTCGAAGATGTACACACCCGGCCGCGGCTCCGTGAGCCGGACCGGCAGGACCGTCCGGGTGAGACGGATCGGCTCGGCCGTCTGGGCGCGCAGGGGGCCGACCGGCTCGGTCGCGACCTTTGCGGCCGGCCATGCGGAGTCGTCGAAGCCGGGGCGGTCCCAACCGGGCTGCTCCCGCCGGGCGTCGTAGAGCTCGCCGAGGTAGACGTTGTTCCGGAGGATGGGCGAGTCGGCGACCTTCCACGCGGTGTCGCTGCCGATGACCTCGCGCGTGCCGTCCGCATAGTCGATCGCGAGGTGCAGGATGAATCGCGGCGGGCCGACGGTGAGGGCCTCGCGAAGGTTGAACTTCCCCCACATCCGCAGCGGCAGCGGGTTGTACCAGCCGTTGCCGACGATCACGCCGACGGCGTTGCGCCCCTCGCGAAGCAAGCCGGTCACGTCATACGTCGAGTAGAGCACGCGCTTCGAATACGTCGTCCAGCCGGGGTCGAGGACGTGATCGCCGACCCGCACGCCGTTGAGGCGGAGCTCGTAGTAGCCCAGGCCGCTGACGCAGGCCCGCGCGCGAGAGACCTTCTTGCCGACGGCGAACTCCCTGCGGAACATCGGCGCCGGGTGATCGGCGTAGAAGTCCTCGTCCCGCGCGGGCGCCGGATCGCCCCGGCCGATCCATTGCCCCCGCCACTCGGCCGGATCCAGCAGCGCCGTCTCCCACCACGCCGGTTCGCTGAAGTCCGACGGCCGCCCGTCCCGGTCCCACACGCGGACCGTCCAATGGACCCGCATGCCCGAGCGGATCGGCTCGCCGCCGTAGACGATGCCGACGGACTCGCCGGAGACGACCTTGCCCGTGTCCCAGAGCAGACCGGCCCGGCCCCCGCCGGCCGATCCGGCGACGGCCTTCCGCAATGCCTCTTCCGACTCCGCGACGAGGATGTGATACGCCGTCTGCCGCTGATCGCGCTCGGCCGACCGGAGCGTCCAGCTCAGCCGCGGCCGGGGTACGTCAATGCCAAGCGGATTGGCGGCATACTCGCATCGCAGCGTCGCCGGCGTCACCGCCGCCGCGGCGGCTCCCGCCGTCGCCAGGACGGCCGCCGTCGAAACCGCAAGCGAGGGAGCGATCCGCATCGCCGATTTTGCCTTGTATTCACGTGCCCGATCCGACGAGCGGCTGCGCGTCGTTGGGTACCTGGTTGAACGTTTCCACGCGTGTGTCGAACTTGCCCAGCGTGTTCTCGATCACGACGAAATCAACGGGCAGCACGACCTCGTTCCATTTGTCGCCGATCCCGCGGAGGGCGACGTCGAGCATCATCACGATCTGGCGGCCGAGCGGCTCGCGCGAATCGAGCGTGATCGCGCCGTAGAACTCCTGGCACTCGGTGTAGCCGGCGTTGTGCGTGCCGGTATACGGCTTGAACCGCTCGAGCGGGACGTCGATGCCGAAGCGGTCGCGGACGCTCGGCCCGCAGGACCGGAAGAACTCGACCAGCGCCTGCTCCTGGAGGTACGCGGGCTTGTTGTGCCGGGCGACATCCTCGAAGGCGAAGTAGCCGACCTTGTACGCATCGTGGACCAGATCGAACCAGAATCGCTGGTCGGCCGTCACGTCGGACGGGGCTTCGACCGCCACCACCGACCGGCGGATGCAGGAATTGAGGCCGTCGCGCTTCGGCGCCACGCCCAGGTGCACCCACTCGCCGCGACCGATCGGCCGGTTGAGGGCCTTCCCGATGAGCGTGCGGTTGGCCGCGTTCGCGCCGACCATGACGTCCCAGCCGTTCTCCTCGCCGCCGAGCTCCTTGCCGACGAGATACGCCCAGCCGGCCACCTGCGTCTCAAGCAGGCCCGGCCGCAGCACGGCGAGCATGGCCCGCATCATCGCGTCGGCGATCACGTTCGCGTCGCGAATCAGCCGCATCTCGTTGTCGGACTTCTCGTACCTGATCCGCTGGTAATCGGTCTGGCGATCGACGATGTTCTCGCGGCCGACGCGATCTTCGAGGTACTCGATGATTCCCGCGGGCACGACCTGCCGCGGCGTCAGCAGCGCGATGCGCCGGACCGACCGCCCGGCGGCGGCCTCCAGGACGTGCTCGAGCCGCTCGGCCTGGATCGGGTACTGCTCATCGGCGAGCTGAAGCAGCTCGACCTTGTGGACGACGGCCCGGGCGCGGTCGGCGAGCTGCTCGGCGATGTAGCCGCCCTCCAGCCCCGCGACGATGTGGAACCCCCCCGGTCCGATCGCCCCGGCCACCTGCTCGATCTGGATGTTCGTGTTGCCGCCGAGATAGGGCACGTCGCCGTCGTAGTGCTCGTCCGAGAAGACGAACCCGACGTCGCACTCGGCGTCAAGCACGGCCCTGACGACGCGCTGCTGTCGCTGCACGAACTCGTCCGTCGGGATGCCGAACGACTTGTCCACGACCGGGCAGTCCGCAAGGATCTGCTCGACCTTCCTCGCCTCCTGCCTCCACTGCGAAAGACGCTGCGATCCGATGCCGCGCATGAGTCACCTCGCCCGGGCCGCCTCGATCGCCTGCCGCGCCGTAGTATGTCCGCCGGGAGGGCGATGTCAATCGGAATGCCGCCGGGGGAAACAACGGCGGCGATGGAATGGAAACGCTCGCGGCGTGCGGATCGCGCCCGCCCCGCCGCACCGCTCGCCTTCTCCCCCTATGACCCGAACCCTTTCCCCCTTCGTCGCTCCGTCGCTCCGTCGCCTCCCCGCCAACTCGCAACTCTCAATTCGAAACTCGCAACTCTCTACGGACATGCCGGCGGCCGGTTCGGACCGTTGAAACAGCCCTGGAACGTCGCGAAGTCGCCCAGATCCACGTCGCCGTCCGTGTCGGCGTCCGCCGCCGCACACCATCCCGACGGCCTGGGCTGATTCGGGCCGCTGAAACACACCTGGAACAGGCTGAAGTCAGTGAGATCGAGGTCGCCGTCGAGGTCGAAGTCGCCGTAGCTCGCGACCGTCACGGTCACGTCGTCGCTCGCCGACAGCTCGCCGTCGTATGCCGTCAACCGGAGGACGTATGTGCCGAACGTCGTGAAGCGTGCCGTCGTGGCGGCCGCGGAGGCATCGCCGAATGTCACGTCGCCCGGCCCGCTCACCTTGCTCCACGTGATCGTCACTGCACCGGGGGGCGCAGGCAGACCGTCATCCGTGACGGTCCCGTTGAGCGTTGCCGCCGCCGGGAGCTGAATGGTCTGGTCGGCCCCGGCGTGCACGGTCGGCGCGTGGTTGGTCGGGGGCCCGGCATTCGAGACCAGCAGGGCCACATCGGTCGTGACGCCGGAGTTGATCACGCGGGGGGCACCGCCGCCGATGGTGCCGAGGAACGCCGTCGCGCCGCTGTTGATGTCCAGCCGCGTGACGGCGAACGTTCCCGCGTCGCCCGTCAGGTCCAGCGTCACGCTACCGCCGCCCTGAAGAAAAATGGCGTAGGTGCCGCCGAACTTGCCGCACTGCCGCGTGCTCCCGGGGCTGTTGATCTTGTTCGAAGCCGGGGCGAAGGCCGCCAGGTCGAGATCCCGGTAGAAGTTCGCGAAGTAGCTCATCCGCAGCGCGCCGGGGTCGGTCTCGACGGTGTTGATGTCGAAGTCGGGATAGTGCGCCCGCATCAGACTTCCCATCGTGGGGAACGCCATCGCCGCCACGAAGTTGCGGTGCGTATTGCGGATGCCCAGGACATACTCGTTGTCGTACGTCGTCGCCTCGTACCAGTACTCCTCGAACCATACGGGCTTGCCGTATTGCCGGTACGACAGCGCGCTCTGGTACTGCGTCTCCGTGCGCGAGATCTGCACCTCGATGTAATCGATGTTCGGGTTGTTCGCGCTGCTGGTGTCGACGCTCGTGTGGTGGCTGCCGATCGGGTGGTCGTAGGGATCCTCGTCCTTGATGAGTTGTGCGTCGTGGGCCACCTGCGCCTGCCATGTCGTGATCCCGCCGCCCCAGCCCGAGGGCGGGTTCGCCTCGTTCACCTCGCCGTACAGGCACCAGCGGACGTTGTACGCCGCATACCGCGCCACGCAGTACCGAAACCACCGGTCGTTCCGCGCGAGCGTGCCGAAGCGGTTGAACCAGTTGCTGTTGCCCGGAAAGCCGCCGACGGTCAGGCCCATCATGATGCCCTGATCGTTGGCGTACTGCACCATCTGGTCGAGTCGCTGGAAATACGCCACCTGAAGGTCGTCCGTCTTCGGGTCGCGGTTCGGAAAGGCGGCGATCAGGCCCGTCCGGCTGTAGATCGCCAGCCAGATGCACCCGAGAAACGTGTTGTACTTCTGCGCTGCCCGCGCCGACATCCACCGCTGCCACTCGCTCGTCAGGATTTCCTCCGCGAACGACCACGCCGTGTCGCCTGCCGGCAGGAACAGGCTGCCGTCGCTCAGCCGCCAGGCATACCCGTCTCGATGCAGGAAACCCCGGTACAGCGGATTGGACTCCACCTCGGCGTTTGACGGCGCCACGGCCGTCACGCTGCCGGCGATCCCGTTCAGCCCGGCATCCGCCGAGATCGTCTGATACGACCAGTCGCCGGTGGCCGTCGGGGCAAACCGGATCCGCCAGACGTTTCCCCCGTCCCAGAAGCCCTTGGCCACCAGCGTCTTGCCGAGCGCTGCGCCCGAGGTGCCGGTGAAGGTGCCGGTCACCGTGGGGCCGTTGGCGTACGGCTGCGTCCCCGGCGACGCGGCCCCCAACGCGAGCTCAAAGACGCGGAAGGTCTTCACGCTCGCCGGCGGCGTGTTGAGCAGCCCCGTAGCCGCCGAGAGCTCCGCGGCAACTACGCCGCACGCGCACGCCGCGAGAATCAGAGTGTTCCCTGTGGTACGGCCGGACAGATAGGCCATGCGAATGTTTCCCCCTCTACGGGTGACCACTGGTTCCGGCGACATCGGCCGTCAAGGCTCGGCGCCCGCCACATCATTATTGCTGCACGCTCCCCCGCTGCGCGAAGCGACGCAGGCCACACTCGAGCGACATCGCACGTCGCAGTCTCTGGACCCCCGATGCCTTACTATACCCGTTTGCTCGGCTATTACAAGCAAGAAACCCTCTGCGTCATACATCTGATCCGTGTTGGTCATACCATGCAAAGCCCTATTGCGCCCAAATAACGCGATATCTGCACTCACAAAAACCACACAACGCGCATCCTTTAAACCTGTAACAGCTTACAATCCAGAATTCCTACTTTTGGGAACATCAAGAGGGCTGAGGTCTACTCGGCCTGTGAACGATTCAACGTGAGATCGGCAACGGTGATTTCCCTGCTCGCCGGTATTAGGCCGATAATAATAAGTCTTTCAGGACGTTGTGAGCCTCAATATCGCAACTCTTGTATATACCACTATCCGGCGGCTGGAGTTGTGCCAAGCAGGCGTGGATGCGGTACACTGCCGCGCCAAACGATGATTTGGATCCGCCGGCCTCGCCGGGGGCGCGGATCCGTGGGTAAGTCGGGGCGGGTGCCGGTGCCGTCGCCCCGCGCCTGGGCTTGGAGTGGTTCCATGATGACTTTCCTGTTGCTTCTGGTTTCCGCAGCCGGTATCGCCTCGGGCGCCCTCGCGCAGACCGCAGAGGCGCGGCCGGACTGGCGAGCGGAGCTCGCTACGCCTCGGCCCGAGTTCAGCCCCATGCCGTTCTGGTTCTGGAACGATCGACTGGAGGAGAAGGAGATCCGGAGGCAGATGGCGGACTTTCGCGAGCACGGCGTCTACGGCTTCGTCATCCATGCCCGGATGGGTCTGCCGAAAGACATCCCCTACATGGGCCCGCGGTGGCTGCAGCTCGTTCGCGCCGCGGTCGGCGAGGCCGCACGCACCGGCATGAGGGTCTGCCTCTACGATGAGGGCATGTATCCGTCCGGCTCGGCCCACGGCGAAGTGGTCCGATCCAATCCGGCATACGCGGCCCGCGGCCTCGCCTGCGTGCACAAGGACGTAAGCGGCCCGGCCGAGATCGATCTGCCGTCGGAGCCGGCCGGAAAGACGGTCGCCGCCGTTATCGCCCGGCGAGCAACGGGGCGCAACGCGATCGACCTTGCGTCGGCGCGGCTGCTTGATGCGAAGAGCGCGAAGGTCGCCGTCCCCGAGGGCGAATGGCGCGTCATGGTGTTTGCGAATGTCCCGTCGGAGGGGCGAATCCGCGGCGTGCACGAGGGCGAGGACGATCGTGAGCCCGACGCCCCGCCGGCCGCCGACCTGCTGAACCCGGACGCGATGCAGGCGTTTCTGCGTTTGGCATACGACCCGTACTACGAGACGCTGAAGGAGCACTTCGGCAAAACCGTCATCGGCATCTTTACCGACGAACCCAGCCTCCCGGGCCGTGGGGGCCGGCGCGGGCTGAAACCGTGGACGGACGGCATCGCGGAAGACTTCGCGAAGCGGCGCGGCTACCCGTTGCCGCCCCGCCTCCCCGCGCTGTTCTTCGACTGCGGACCGGAAACCGCGAGGATACGCGAGGACTTCGCACGGACGCTGGGCGAGCGGCTCGACGAGACCTATTACCGCCCGCTCTCGCAGTGGTGCGAAGCGCACGGGATCGCATTGACCGGTCACCCGGCCGGGAACGAGGAAATCGGGCCGCTGCGGCACTTTCAGCTCCCCGGCCAGGACATCGTCTGGCGGTCGATCGTGCCCGGCGACCGATCGGCCCTGGAGGGACCGAACAGCGTACTGGGCAAAAGCTCCAGCAGCGTCGCCCTGCACGACGGCCGGCGGCGGAACCTCAACGAGGTCTACGGCGCCTACGGCTGGGACCTGACCATGGAGGAGATGAAGTGGGTGGCCGACTGGCTCATGGTCCGCGGCGTGAACCTGCTCTCGCCGCACGCCTTTTATTACTCCATCCGGGACTTTCGCGCCCTGGAGCGGCCCCCGGACGTCGGGCCGAACAACGCCTGGTGGCCGCACTACCGCGTCTTCGCCGACTACACCTCGCGGATCTGCGGGCTCCTGGCGGACAGCCTGCCCGTCTGCGACGTCGCCATCCTCTGCGGGAATCACGCCGTGCCGTGGCCGGCCGCCAAATGGCTCCAGCAGAACCAGATCGACTTCAACTACGTCGAGGACTGGCGCATCCGCGAGAAGGCCACGATCGAGGACGGCGCCCTGCGCGTCGGCCCGATGCGCTACCGCACGCTGATCGTCGACCCGTCGGTGCCGCCGCCGGATGAGGCCGTCGCGGCGGTCCTCCGCGCGTTCGGGCAGGCGGGCGGCACCGTCCGCCGGTGGGTGGGCGAGCCGGAACGGTTGTTCCCGCGGGAAGCGCGGAGCGACCTTGTGGCGGATCCGCCGTCGGCCGATCTCCGCGCGCGGCACCTGGTGAAGCACGGCATCGACTACTACCTGCTCGTCAACGAGGGCGAGGCTGAGATCGCCGCCCGGATCTCCGTGCCCCGCGTCGGCAAGGCCGAATGGTTTGACGCATGGACGGGCCGCTTCCGTCCGGCCGCCGTCACGCAGGCGAACTCGCGGCGAATGCGCCTCCCCGTGCGCCTCGGACGTCGAGAAAGC
>CAZTVU010000227.1:0-7929 GCA_964617025.1 uncultured Planctomycetales bacterium
GCCAGACGGTCAACAGCTACGCCTTTCGGGAGAACGGGCGCGTCGTCCGATTCGCGGAGCTGCTTGAGCGGGTGCACGAGGTGCCGGGCGTGCGGCGCCTGCGGTTCGTGACGAGCTACCCCGGCGACTTCACCGACGACATCCTCGCCGCCATGCGCGACCTGCCCAACGTGTGCGAGTACCTGCACATCCCGGCCCAGAGCGGTTCGAACCCCGTATTGCAGCGCATGAAGCGGCAATACAGCGTGGAGCAGTACCTCGACCTCATCGACCGGGCCCGCGCGACGGTGCCGGGGATCTCGCTGGCGGGCGATTTCATCGTGGGCTTCTCCGGCGAGACGGACGAGGACTTCGAGCGGACGGTGGCGCTCCTGGAGCGCGTCCGCTACAAGAACTGCTTCATCTTCAAGTATTCGCCGCGGCCGGGGACGGCGGCCGACCGCCGCCTGCCCGACGACGTGCCCGCCGAGGTGAAGCGGGAGCGCAACATCCGCCTGCTGGCCGTGCAGGACCGGATCAGCCGCGAGGACAACGCCCGCATGATCGGCCGCGAGGTCGAGGTCCTGGTCGAGGGCTTCAGCGCGGCGGCCATCAAGGCTCAGCAGGCCGAGCAGTCGCGCGGCCAGGAGGTCGGCTGGCGCCGCTCGGATCAACTCACCGGACGCACGCGGGGCGATCAGATCGTCGTCTTCCCCGGTCCCGAGTCGCTCATCGGTCGGTTCGTTTCGGTGCGGATCACGGCCGCCACCGCCCTGACGCTGCACGGGGAGGTGAACGCGGCGGCATCGGACGGTCGGACGGATGCCGTAGCGGAGCCTGCGGCCGACTCTGCGGCGCGGGGCGGCCGGGGCGATTGAGGGTCTTGCCGTCTCAGTGCGATCGTGTATCTTTCGCGGCGATGATCATCACGATTGACGGGCCTGCCGGTTCGGGCAAGTCCACCGCAGCGCGGAAGCTGGCGGCGCGGCTGGAGATCCCCTATCTCGACACCGGGGCGATGTACCGTGCGGTGGCGCTCAAGGCGCTGCGCGAGGGCGTGGATTTCCACGATCCCGAGGCGCTGGCGGCCGTCGCCCGCGCGGCCCGGATCCGGCTCGACTGCGGACCGACGCACACCCGCGTGATCCTCGACGGCCACGATGTGAGCGAGGCGATCCGGATGATCGAGATCACGGAGCTCACGAACCACGTGGCGAAGAATCAGGCCATTCGCGAGATCCTCATCGAGAAGCAGCGGGAGATCGCCCGGGAGCTCGGATCGGTCGTCACGGAGGGACGCGACCAGGGCAGCGTGGTCTTTCCCGAGGCCGACGTGAAGTTCGTGCTGGACGCCTCCGTCGAGAAGCGGGCCGAGCGCCGCCACACGGAGCTGATGGCCGACGGGCAGGACGTGCCCCTGGAACGGGTGCTGGCGAACCTCAACCAGCGGGACAACAACGACCGGCGACAGTGGGCGCCGCTGCTGGAGCCGGGCCGCGCGATCTGCATCGATACGACCCGGCTGACGCTGGCCGCCGTCGTCGATCGGCTGTACGAAGAGGTCCGGCGGCGGGTGGAGGCCGGGGCGGCGAGGCCCTGAACGGAAACCGGGGCCGCCGGTCCGCCTGTTCGCGTTCGTCATGAGGCTCTACTACCGAATCTGCCGCTTCTTTTGCCAATGGTTCTACGTGCTGTTCCTGCGCGGACGGGTGTTCGGCACGGCCCGGGTGCCGACGACCGGCCCGGTCATCCTCGCGTGCAACCATCAGAGCTTTCTGGATCCGGTCCTGGCGACGCTCGCACTGCCGCGCGAATGCGATTACATGGCTCGCGACACGCTCTTTGAGCACCCGTTGTTCCGCCGGCTGATCCTTTCGCTCAATGCCTTCCCGATCAAGCGGGGCGGGGCCGACAGCGGGGCGATCAAGGAGACGCTCCGGCGGCTTCGTGAGGGCCGGCTCATCACGATCTTTCCGGAGGGCACCCGCACGCGGGACGGCCGGATCGGTCGGCTGCAGCCGGGCCTTGGGGCGATCGCCAAGAAGGCCGGCGCGACGATCGTGCCCGTCCTCATCGAGGGGGCGTTCGAGGCATGGCCCCGCGATCGTAAGTTCCTTCGTCGCAGCTCGGTCGCCGTCTGGTACGGCGAGCCCATCCCACCGGAACGACACTCGAAGATGGAGGCCGGGGAGCTCATGGAGGAGATCGAACGCACGCTCCGTGCACTTCAGGCCCGCGAGCGGAGCCGTCGCGGCCTGCCCCCGCATCCGGCTCCGTGATTTCGTTCACGAAGGCCGGTCGCAAATCTTCTTGTTGCCGTCGAGCCGGCCGCTTGCCTTGGACGCCTGTGGCGCGATATAAAAGCTGGGCGAAGGGGACGTGTGTGTGCTGCCTGTTGGGGCCCGGCGGCCATGCCGCCAGGGCTTCTTGCCTGGGGCCCGCGCGGAGCGCGGACCCGGCCGGCCTCCGAAATGAGCCGTGAAGGGCGTGCAGGGACCAAGAAGGGCGAAAGCTTATCTCTTGTGTTTTGGAGAGTTGATGGATGAACCCCGGGAAGTATCTTGCCGCCGGAACGAAGGTTAAGGTCGTGGAACCCACTACCGTTCCCCCCTGGTCTGAGTGCGATGACGACAAGGGGCGCACCTCGGTGCCCACCAAACGCCGACTCCAGCAGCTTTTCTTCCGCGGCGACCGCAAGATCGCGGCGGAGATCGTTTACATCCCCAACGAGGACGAGCGAGACAAGCTTCGTCGCCTCGGCCGAATCAAGGTCCGCGTCCGTGAACCCGCGGGATCGAGCATTGCCTTCACAGCGCCCATTGACGGCCTGACGAAGGCGTAACGGGCGTCGGTCCCTCCAAGCGGGAAAGAGGGCTGCGGTTTCGCACGTGGCCGCGCCGGGCGTCCGCAACCGGTCGGCGGCGCGGGGGAGCTGGTAGCGCATTCGCCGGCAGCGGCCGGCCGACCGTTGCCCTTGACTCCCGCTGATCATCGCGAAGCCCCCCCGGCGCGCGATCGAGCTCGTGCCGAGCCCGACCTGCGACGCGGCTCGCCGATGCTTCGCGGTTTCGCCTCCTGCGGTTGCGGGATGCGAGGCCGGGGTATAATGCCGCCCATGGCGGTCAGCTTCTCGACGTTCGAGCGTCTGAAGGACAAGGGGGTCGCCGCGTACAAGAACGGCGACTTCGCCTCCGCAAAGCCGTATCTCATCCAGGCCGCCGAGTGCCTCATTGAGCTGGCCGAGTCCGCCAGGAGCGACACCGCCCGCCGACAGCATGAAGCGCTCGCCCGCGAACTGATCGACCTCGCGAAGAAGTGCGAGCACCGCAAGGCTGCGCCGGCCGGCCGGCGCCCGCCCGTGAAGGAGGGGGATGACACGGCCGCAGACGCCTCCGACTGGATCGTGCGCGACAAGCCGACGATCGGCTTCGACGACATCGCGGGGCTCGACGACGTGAAGGAGGAGATCCGCCTCAAGATGCTCTACCCGCTGTCGCACCCGGAGCTGGCGCAGCGGTACGGCATCCGGACGGGCGGCGGCGTCCTGCTGTACGGCCCGCCGGGGACGGGCAAGACGATGATGGCCAAGGCGATCGCCCACGAGATCGACGCGACATTCTTCCTCATCAGCCCCGCCCAGGTGATGAGCAAGTGGGTGGGCGAGGCCGAGCAGAACATCAAGAAGCTCTTCGACGCCGCCAAGGCGGAGCCGATGAGCGTCATCTTCATCGACGAGGTCGAGGCCCTGGTGCCCCGGCGGCGGAGCGACAGCTCGACCGTCATGCAGCGGGTGGTGCCGCAGATCCTTCAGGAGCTCGAGGGCTTCGACCGCACGGCGGACCGGGCGCTGCTCTTCGTCGGTGCGACGAACAAGCCGTGGATGCTCGATGAGGCGATGATGCGTCCGGGCCGGCTCGATGCGCGGATCTACGTGCCGCTGCCCGATGCGCCGGCGCGGTACAAGCTGCTGGAGATCCATCTGGGCAAGCGGCCGCTGGCGGACGATGTGGACCTCGGCCGGCTGTGCGACCGGCTCGACGGCTACAGCGGGGCCGACATCAAGGCGATCGCCGACCGCGCCGCCGCCCGGCCCTTCTTGGACGCCGTCGGCGGGGAGGCCGCCCGCCCGATTACGATGGCCGACCTCGAGGCCGTCATCGCGGAGACGCCGCCGTCGGTGCACCCCAGGGACCTGGCCCGCTACGAGGCATTCGCCCGCTCCGGCGAGTGAACGCCGCCGCCTGTCGATTCGGAGAGCGGCTCAGCGCCGCCCGCCCTTGCCCAGCCTGGCGCCGCGGCGGGCCTGCACGGTCGATTGCACGCGCATCGGCAGGCCGAACAGGCGGATGAATCCGTCGGCGTCCTTCGGGTCGTACTCCGCGCCCATCTTGAAGCTGGCCAGCGCCGGCACGTAGAGCGACTTGGGGCTCTTCGCCCCGACGGCCCGGCAGTTGCCCTTGTACAGCTTCACCCGGACTGAGCCCGTGACGTGCTCCTGCGTCTTGGTGACGAACGCGTCGAGCGCCTCGCGCAACGGGCTGTACCACTGGCCGTAATACACCAGCTCGGCGTAGCGGAGCGCGACCTGCTGCTTGTAGTGCGCCGTTTCCCGTTCGAGGCAGAGGGCCTCGAGCGCCCGGTGCGCCTCGTAGAGGATCGTGCCGCCCGGCGTCTCATACACCCCGCGGGACTTCATCCCGACGAGCCGGTTCTCGACCAGGTCGATCTGGCCCACGCCGTGCCTGCCGCCCAGCGCGTTGAGCGTCTGGATCAGGTCCACCGGATTCATCGTGCGGCCGTTGAGGCCGACCGGCTCGCCCCGCACGAAGTCCACCTGCACGATCTCGGCCTTGTTTGGGGCCTTCTCAATCGGGCTTGACATGACCAGCATGCGGTCCTTGGGCTCGTTCCACGGATCCTCAAGCTCCGCGCCCTCGTGCGAGATGTGCCACATGTTGCGGTCGCGCGAGTAGATGCTCTTCTTCGAGGCCTCCACGGGGATGCCGCGGGCCTCGGCGTAGTCAACGGCCGCCTCGCGGCTGCGGAGCTCAAAGCGCGGGTCCTTCCACGGCGCGATGATCTTCAGCTTCGGGTCGAGCGCCATGTACGTCAGCTCGAAGCGGACCTGATCGTTGCCCTTGCCGGTGGCTCCGTGGGCGACGGCGTCGGCCCCGACCTCGTGGGCGATGCGCACCTGCTCCTTCGCAATCAGCGGTCGGGCGATCGACGTGCCCAGCATGTAGCGCTGTTCGTAGACGGCGCCCGCCTTGAGCATGGGGAAGAGGAAGTCGCGGGCGAATTCCTCGCGCAGGTCCCTGACGACGCAGTGGCTCGCCCCGCTGCGAAGCGCCTTCTGCCGGATGTTCTTCAGCTCGTCGCCCTGCCCCAGCTCGGCCGCGAACGCGATGACCTCACACCCGTACGTCTCGCGGATCCACGGCAGGATCACGCTCGTATCCAGCCCGCCCGAGTATGCCAAGACGACCTTCCTGACGTCCTTCGCCATGTTCGATCTCCTTGCGGAAGCGTGCCAGAATACCGCCTCGGACGCGAAAAGCAACGGCAACGCCGCCCGCGTTTCGAGCCTGAGTACATCGCCCCGTTGAACGGGTTGAGAAGTCCTTGCGGCTTGTCACCGGGCAGGAAACGGAACGAGCTCGGTTGGCACTGTCTTGCCACCGCACGCCCTGTGCGGTTTGGAGGACCCATTCGCCGGGTCGAGCGCCGGAACGAGCCGGTCCCCGGGCGCTCGGGGTTTCAGTTTTTCGCTTTCTCGCTTTTCCGCCGTTGCGTTATGCAACGACGGCGACGACACCCCGTGTTGCCCTATGCTACGCCGGAGTTCACAGGTCCCAGCCGACCGGGGCCTTGTCGTCGCAACTGATGACCGCGCTCTTGCGCTTGCAATAGGCCATCAGGCCCTCCATGCCCAGTTCGACGCCCGTGCCGCTCATCTTGTGCGGCGGCACGGGGATCTGGGGGTAGCCGGTCAGCATGGTGTTCACCCAGACGATGCCCGTGTCCATCGCCCGGGCGACCCGGCCTGCCCGCTCGACGTTGGCCGTCCAGACGGACCCCGAAAGACCGTAGCAGACGCCGTTGGCGATTTGGATGGCGTCGGCCTCGTCCGTGAATCGGATGATGCTCAGCACGGGGCCGAAGATCTCCTCATCGGCGACCTTCATCCCCGGCCGGACATTGCCCAGGAGCGTGGGCTGGATCCAGAGCCCCTGCGCGAACGGTCCCGGCAGCGTCATCCGCCCGCCGCCGGCCAGGACGGTACATCCTTCCTCCCTCGCCACGGCGAGGTAGCGCATGGCCGTCTCGTATTGCGAGCGGGTGATCATCGGCCCGACCATCGTGGCGGCGTCGCGAGGGTCGCCCACCTTCACCCGGGCGAGCTTCTCCTGAAGGATCCGCTCGAAGCGGTCGGCGATCGACCGCTCGACGAGCAGCCGCGAGCACGACACGCACAGTTGGCCGCAGTTGACGAACGCGCTGAGCAGGACGGCGTTGGCCGCCCGCTCCAGGTCGGCATCCGCGAAGACGATGATGGCGTTCTTGCCGCCGCACTCGAGGTTCACGGCCTTCATCTGGTCGGCGGCCAGCCGCTGGATCGCCCGGCCGACCTCGGTGGAGCCGGTGAACGAGACCTTTTTCACCTTGGGATGGGCGACGAGGGCGTTTCCCGCCTTCGAGCCGGGGCCGAGGACGACATTGACGATCCCCGCGGGGATTCCGGCCCTTCCGCAGAGCCGCGCGAAGGCGACCGTGGCCAGCGGCGTCTCGACGGAGGGCTTCAGCACGATCGCATTGCCGGCGGCCAGCGCCGGGGCGACCTTCATCGCCGCGTTGACCAGCGGATAGTTCCACGGCAGGATCCCGGCGACGACGCCGTACGGCTCGTAGAGGGTCAGGTGGAATCCGCCGGGAGTGTTCTTGGTGGCCCCGTCGATCTTGTCGGCCGCGCCGGCATAGAACCGGATCAGCGCGGCCGAGAGCGGTATCTCGCCGTTGCGCAGCGGGGAGATCGGCTTGCCGGTGTCGATCAGCTCCAGCTCGATCAGCTCTTCCGCCGCCGCCTCGAACTCATCGGCCAGGCGCAGCAGCAGGCGCCCTCGATCGGCGGGCGACAGGCCCTGCCACGCGGCCGAGTGGAACGCGCGGTCGGCCGAGTCGACGATCCGCCGCACGGTCTCCTCGTCGCAACAGGCCTCGCGTCCGACCACCTGCCCGGTCGCCGGGTTGATGACCTCGTACGTCCCGCCTCCGCCGTCGCGGAGTTCCTCGCCGTCCAGGATCGGTCCTGCGTACTTCGGGGTCATGGCCCTGCTCCTTGCCGCGGCCTGCGGGATGATCCGCGCCGCTCGCGTCCGACCGCGGCGACGCGATGCCGCGAACCCCATGATCCGAATTCCCAAAGCGATTCGCAACGGCGTCCCGCGCGGTCGGGCGGACGAGCATGACCGCCGGTACGCGGCACCGCCGGCGGGCGGGGCAGGCGCGGCGCGGTGCACGGCCGCGGCTACCGCGCGTCGGGGCGGACAAACCAGACAATCATCTGCAGCTCGATCGGGAGCACGTCGGCGTCGTCAAGGGCGGCCACGACCTCGAGGATCTTCGTATCGACCTTTTCCGTCGGGCGGTTCGTGCGGAAGTTCTTCCGGCCCAGCGTGGGCTCGATGTGGATGACCCGGCCGGTGAATCGCCGGTCGCCGTAGGCGTCGGCCGTGGCGAAGACGGGCTGCCCGAGGCGGACCTTGGCGATGTCCGCCTCGTCGACGTCAACGCGGACGCAGAGCGTGCCGCGGTCGCCGATCGACAGGATGGGCGCGGGGACCTCCGGCGAGACGGCCTCCCCCGGCTCGCGGAACCGGTAGATCACAATGCCGTCGATCGGGCTGACGATGCGGGTCTTGGCGAGCTGCGCCCGAGCGATCCGGAGCTCAG
>CAZTVU010000228.1:0-7925 GCA_964617025.1 uncultured Planctomycetales bacterium
CGTTGCGTTGCCGCCGGCGGCCCAAGGGCCGAGCTGGCGGCTGACGCCCAAGGTGGCCAAGGTGTTGCTTGCGCCGCGAGGCAGGTCCTCCGGTCGCACGACGCGCGACGTTCCGAATAAGCCGGTTCGAGGATCGCCGGTCTTCAACTCCGCCGCGTCGGCCCCCACCCCGGCCACGCCGACATAGTGGGTGACGGGGAACCCGGCGTCGGTTCGGGCAGGACCGAGGGCAGGATTCGTGACCGGCTCCAGGGGACGCTGGGTCACAGGTCGATTTTGAGGGCTATTCCACGAGTAGCCAAACTGGAGTTCTCGATGCCAGTCGCGGCGGTCGAAATAGGGCAGCATCGTGGCGATCCAGCTCAAGCGTGTTTCGGCGGGCAAGAGGCTCCCGCCGGCGGCTCCCGTCGGCCGATTCGCCGTTTCCTCGACACGGGGAGTCGTCGCGCTCGCGGCCGCACTCGTCGCCGTGGCCGTGACGACACTCGCCGCCCGCCGCCGCGCCCGCGTGTGACGTGTGGCAATATACGGGTGGCGGGACCCTGCGGGGGCCCGTCCTCGCGTTCGTGAGCCCACGACCGCGACGAGCGACGAGTTGGCAGTCGCATCTCTTGAAGCACACGCCCGCTGTGGTGGGGCGCGTGCGACCACACGAAGCCGCCGCCGGCCCGACGAACCCGGCCGCACGGATCTGGGCGGCAAGGTACGTCCCGCGGCCGTTCCTCGACCGCCGAGCACCCCCGGCTAAGGCTGTACCGGACACGCAAACGCGACGATAATGAAAGAAACGCCGGCCGAGCAAAGAATGGTGTGTGCATGCCGGTCCCGTAAGGAGATACGAGCCATGAGGTTCGCTGCCTGCCCGCTTGCGTGGATGATCCTGGCCAGTAGTGCGGTCCCCGCCGTCGCCGCCGCCGATTCGACGGCCACGCGGCCGGCGGCCCCCGACGGCGTTTCGCCTGAGTTGTCGGCAAAGGCCCGGGCCGCCATCGCCAAGAGCCTCGCACGGCTCGCCGCCGCCCAACGCCCCGACGGCGGCTGGAAGGGGTTTACCGACGCGTCCGACCCCGCCGTCACCAGCCTCGTCGCCCTCGGCTTCGCGCGCGACCCCGCGTACGGCCCCGGCCACCCCGTCGTCCGAAAAGCCCTTCGCTATGTCCTCTCCTGCAAGCAGAAGGACGGCGGCATCTACGGGGACGCCGGCGTCAAGAACTACTCCGCCAGCGTCGTCCTGATGTTCCTCAGCGCGCTGAAGGATCCAGCCCTCAAGGACGAGATCGCCGCCCAGCAGAAGTTCCTCAAGGAAGGCCAATGGTACGAGGACAAGACCGACGATGACGGCCGGACGATCGACCCCCGGCACCCTTGGTACGGCGGCGCCGGCTACGGCCGCAGCAAGCGTCCCGACCTTTCGAACACCCAGATGATGCTGGAGGCCTTGCACGCCAGCGGACTTCCGTCGAGCGATCCGGTCTACAAGCGGGCCCTCGTCTTCATCCAGCGATGCCAGATGTGCAGCGAGACCAACGACCAGCCGTTCGCCGCCAAGGCCCGCGACGGCGGATTCATCTACTCTCCCGCCAACGGCGGCGAGAGCAAGGCCGGTTTCGTCACCTATGGCGACGACAAGATCCTCCGCTCATACGGCTCGATGACGTACGCCGGCTTCAAGAGCCTGCTTCACGCCGCGGTCGACCGCGATGACAAGCGGGTGCAGCTCGCCTGGCGGTGGATCCGCTCGCACTACACGCTGGATGAGAACCCCAACATGCCCGGCAAGCAGTCGCTCGAGGGGCTGTTCTACTTCTATCACGTGTTCGCCCGCGCGCTGCGGGCCTGGGGCGAGCCGGTGGTGATCGACATGGACGACCAGGCGCACAACTGGCGCGAGGACCTCTGCCGCAAGCTACTGTCGCTCCAGAAGTCCGACGGCAGTTGGGTCAACGAGGCCGACCGCTGGATGGAGGGCAACCCCGACCTCGTCAGCGCCTACGCCATCCTGTCGCTGCAGGAAGCGCTGGGGCCCAAATGATGAACGACCGACAGCCGGACGCATCGGATCCGGGGCCGCCCCTCACCCGAGGGACCGGCCGCCGCTCCGTTCCTCGTTCCGCATCCCTCCTTCCGAATTGGACTCGCCGGAGGCCAAGATGGATACACAGCCGCCGATCGACCTGAAACCGGTCCCCGAGACGCCCCCGACCGTGTGCTATGTCTTGTACGGCTCCGCTGCCGCCGTCGCGGTCATCGCCGTGGTCGGCACCTTCATCGCCCTCGCCGAAATCTCGCGGTTGCCGTCGGAGATTCCCGGAACGTGGCGGATGGTCCTCGGGGTGATCGCGATTCTCGTGTGCGGCCTGGCTGCGGCGGCAGTGATCGTCGGGCTGGCCGAGGTCCTCCGGCTTCTCGGGAGGGCCGACGCGACGCTGACGCGTCTGGACCTCGCCGGCCCGCCCCCGCTCGTCGGCGCCCCGGCGCCGCCCCCCTCGCAGCCCTCGCCGGCTCCACCGCCGTCCGCACCCGCCCTGGACAGCCGCCAGTTCGAGGTACTCCAGCGCCTGCTCGAGGAGGTTCGCGACAACGTCCTGCTGACCGACGAGGAGCGACGGATCAAGCATCAGCGCCTCGCGGCCCTGGAGCGGCGCGAGCGAACCGTGCAGATTCAGCAGGCCGTTGACGCCGGTCAGTTTCAGCGGGCGCGCCAGTTGCTGCTCGATCTCGAACGGCGCATCGGCGGCGACGAGAACACCCGCGTGCTCGCCGAGCACATCGAGACCGCGGCCCGCCAGGCGGAGGCCGAAGACGTCGCCGCCGCCACGAAGCAGTGCGAGGACCTCATGGCCCTGACCTCCTGGGACCGTGCGGCTCGCGTCGCCGAAGAGCTCATCGACCGCCACCCGGATTCGCTGCCCGCCAAGCAGTTGCTCGCCCGCGTTCATCGCGAGCGCCAGGTCCACCAGCAGGAGCATCGCAACCGACTCTTCCTCGAAATCCAGCGCCACACCTCCCGCCGCGAGTGGCGCCAGGCCGTCGAGGTCGCACGCCGGCTTATCGAGACCTACCCCGAGTCGATCGAGGCCGAGTCGCTCCGCACGCAGATGGACACGCTGACGGCCAACGCCGAGATCGAGCACCGCAAGCAACTCGAGGCGCAGTACAAGGCCTACCTTGAGGAGAACCGGTTCGCCGATGCCCTCGCCCTCGCCCGCGAGGTCATTCGCCTCTACCCCCAGTCGCCGCAGGCCCGGGCGCTGCGAGAACAGATCCCGCACCTGGAGAGGCACGTGCAGGCCAGCATCGGCAAGCCGCCGTCCGAGCGGTCTTGACGCCGGGCACGCGCCGTCGCTACCGTTACGCCACGGCACAGGGGCCAGCGTCAATCCGAGCCGCATCGGCTCGCCGGCCCCGCTGCCGGAGGATGGACCCCGGCGTTGCATACGCCAACGCTGGAGAACGAAAAAACGAGAAAGCGTGAAAACCAGGAACGTCTGATGATGCAGTGCACTCACTACCGCACCACAGGGGTATTTCCGATACGGCCCTCGGATCGCGTTTTTTTCGCTTTTCCGGTTTTTCGCTTTCTCGCTTTTCCGTCGTAGCCTTATGCAACGACGGCGTGGAGACTCCATTGACAGCCAACCGCAGTAGCGGCGTGGCACGCCGGGCCCTGGCGGCGATGGTGCTCGTCGCCGGCGTACTCATCGGATGCCAGGCCGAACCCAAGTTCGAGTACGAGCCCTTCCAGCTCGAGGACGTCGACAGGCTTAACGTCATGGCGGTCCCGATGATACGGCAGACGGGACCGCGGGCGTGCGGGGCGGCCGCCCTGGAGATGGTCCTCACCTATTACGGCAAGCCCGTCAGCCAGGACGAAATCATGAAGGCGCTCGATCACGGCGAGCCGGGCGGCCTCGCCGCAAAGGACATGAAGGCTTTTGTCGAACGCCAGGGCCTGTTTGCCTTCAACGTGCATGGAAACGCCGAGGATATCTTTACCTACATCGATCGTCGGATTCCGCTGATCGTCGCCCGGCGGTCGAAGTTTCCCAAGGGCCTCGGCAACCATTACATGGTCTTGACGGGTCGTTCGCGAGATCAGGAGTACGTCGCCGTAAACGACCCTGACAAGGGCCGCGTGAAGATCCGCCTCGAACGGTTTCTCGCGGACTGGTCCGCGGCCCAGCGGTTTGCTATGATTATCGCGCCTCGGGCAGAGCCGGTGCGGTCCCGGCCCTCGGAGGCTCCTTGATCAGCGCACCGGTCACGGAACGGACCGGTCTTTACGAAAGGAGATCCGTATGCGCTCAAGAATCGTATGGACAGTGGCAGTGCTCGCGTTCTGTGCGGCGGTGCTGAGCTCGTCCTCGGCGACGGCGGCCCCGCCCGCCAAGGCGGCCGTTGCGGCCCCGACGCAGACCGCTCCCATCGCCGCCTTCACGGACGCGGACATTCGCGCCCTGGAGGGCCGCGAAACGCATGCTGCCCCGCTGGCCGAATATCGCGGCGGTGATGCGGAGGTCGCCACCACGATCGCGGCCTGGACGGGCGCCGGCTTCGGCATCACGGCCTTCATCCTCGCCCTGATCGCGCTGTAACCGCATCGACCACGACCGGTCGCACAACAACAATACCCCGCTCCGGCAACGGCCGGGGCGGGGTATCGGCGTTTTGGCCTGCGGAATCCTCGGGCGGTCAGTCCTGCCCGAACAGCGCCTCATCCCGAAACTCCCGCGCACGGGGCAACAACTCTTCCTGGGTAGGCAGCTTCTGCGGCTCAAGCTCCTGCTCGATCACGTGCTGATCGTGAATGGTGTACGGGACAAACGCCTCCGCAAAGAGATCGATCACCGGAAGCTGGTACCACGGCGGGTTGAGCTTCTTGTGCGTGCGGACGGTCTGGTAGCCTTCCTTTTCGTAGCAGATGTCGTAGTCGCCGTACCACGTGAAGTCGACGGTGAGCGGCGTCTGCCCCACGTCCTGATCGTTCAGCTTCACCGTCGCGCCCTCGGGGACGGTCTTGAACGTCATCGTTCGCCGCACGCAGCCCGCGTTCACGGCCGCCGCCGTCGCGACCAGAATCGCGAGGACCGCACCGCGAACGGCGGGGAAGCCCTGCAAGGTATCTTTCATGGTTTCAGCTCGATGATCTCCGCCGACGGGCCCCCTGTGTCCAGGATGGCCGCCGTCGCGCGTCCGCCGACCCACCCGCAGCACTCGCCGGGGTTGATGAACAGTGTACCGTCCCGTTGCTCGTTGACCACCTCGTGCGTGTGACCCGTGACGACCACCTCGGCCCCCGCCAGGTCCGCGGGCCGACACCAGTCCAGATAGTGATGCACGACGATCCGACGCCCGCCCAGCTCCAGGCGCAGCGGACCGTCCTGGATCTGCGGAAGGACGCCCTTGAGCCCCTTGCGCTCCCCGTCGTTGTTGCCGTAGGTCACGTACAGCGGGCCTCGCCACGCCAGCAGCCGCCGGGCCGCGAACGGGGCCACGATGTCCCCCGGGTGAATGACCGCCTCGACCCCCCGCCGCGCGAATTCGGCCAGCGCCAGATCGATCAGCGGCAAGTTATCATGCGTGTCCGACAGAATCCCGACCTTCATCCCGACCGCGCCTCCCCAGGTGCGTGACACAGGCCCCGGCCCGTGATTTTCAGCGCGTAAGCCTACGCGCGCGACAACCGATGGTCAACCGTTTGACCGTCCTCACGTGCCCATGCGGCGCGGTCCGCGCCGGGGTCACCGCCGGTCGGCGAACACCGCCGGCCGTGCGTTTCGGTAAGACGCGAGCCAGGAGCCTTCGTCACTTTCCAACGTTTTCGGTATCGCAGGTTCCCCGCGTTGCGGTGCGCGACGCGGAGGCCTACAGTACCGCGTACTGACGACACGAAACGGCACGCAAGAAGGAGTCAGCAATGCGAAGGCGAGGTCTCTTGGTCCCATGGAGCATCCTGATCACAGCGGCGTCATTCGCCGCCGAACCGACGACCACGCGCCCCGGGCGGCCGGTGCTGCAGCGGTTTGACAAGGACGGCGACGGCAAGCTGAGCGCCGAGGAACAGAGAGAGGCCCGCAGGCAGATTCAACGGGCTCGCGCTCGCGGCAAGGCGCCTGCCAGCGCACCCGCCGCCAAGGTGCCGAACGGCGTCAAGGCGCTGCGGGACATCGAGTACGCCCGCGTGGGCGACAAGCGGCTGCTTCTCGATCTTTACCTCCCCGAGAAGGCCGACGGCCGCCTGCCGGTCGTCGTGTGGATCCACGGCGGCGGATGGCGCGGCGGCAGCAAGAACGCCTGCCGGGCGCTATACCTGTCCGGCAAGGGCTACGCCGTCGCCAGCATCGCTTATCGCCTGACCCCCGAGGCGACGTTTCCGGCGCAGATCCACGACTGCAAGGGCGCGATCCGCTGGTTGCGAGCCAACGCGAAGAGATACGGCCTCGACCCGAACCGCATCGGGGTGTGGGGCTCCTCGGCCGGCGGTCACCTCGTCGCGCTGCTGGGCACATCCGGCGGCGTCAAGGAACTCGAGGGAAATGTCGGCGGCAACCTGGAGTATTCGAGCGGCGTGCAGGCCGTGTGCGATTTCTGCGGGCCGACGACGCTCACCGACCGGGCGTCGCTTCGCACGGGCGAGAGCGAGGATGGCCCGACGGCGGTGGTCGCCCTCCTCGGCGGGCCCATTCCCCGGAAGGAGGACCTCGCCCGGCAGGCCAGTCCGGTCACGCATGTCACGAAGGACGATCCCCCGTTCCTTGTCGTGCATGGCGATCAGGACAACGTCGTCCCGATCCGCCAGAGCGAGCTGCTCGCCGAGGCCCTGAAGAAGGCCGGCGTCGAGGTGACGTTCCATGTGGCCAGGGGTTCGGGCCACGGCATCCAGGGCAAGGACATCGATGCGATGGTTGAGGCGTTCTTCGACAAGCACCTGCGGCGGCGGTCATAGCGGCGCCGGTCACGACAGGGTACGCCCGGCCCCCCGAGCGAAGCGCAATCCGCATCCTGCAAGGGGCGGACAGGCCGCGCGACGGTCGGTTGCCGAGCACCGTTGCCGTCGGCTTTGCCACCCCGTGGCCGGCGAAGGCGCCGGCCCCACGGTAGAGCCGACGCCTTCGTCGGCGGTCTTGCGCAAATCGTACCGTGGCTCCGCGTGGTCCGGGCGCCGTCGGCTCGGCGGCGGCGCGGAGCGGTCCCGCGGCTTTTCGGGTATCATGTCGGAAAGGGTCCGCCGGCGGGCCATCTCGGCGTCGGACGCGACAGCCGGGCCAACCGTGAGGAGCGCCGGCGACCCCGTGGGGGCGGGTTCCGCAGCAACGCAGGAACCGATGCCCTGCCCGTCGGTTCCGGAGGATGAATCCGATGCGCGGCCCACCGATACCGACGACCGACTGGATGCAGGTGTTGACCGGGTTCGAGAGCGATCCGTGGGCGATGGCCCTGGTCCCGATGCTCCGCCTGCACTGGTTCATCCGCCTGCGGTGGATCTTTCTGGCCGGCGCCGTAGCGGCGCTTGCCGTTGAACGCTTCGTGTTCCCAAACGCAGAGCGCCCCCTGGCCCTGGCATACCTCCTGGTGGCGCTGGCCGTCGTCAACCTGGTCTGGCTGGTCGTCTCCCACTTCCTGTTTCGGGGCGTCGCGGAAAGCCCCTCCGCCCTTCACGCCCAGCTCGAACGGCTGGTCATCTTTGCCAACGCGCAGGTGGCGGTGGATCTGCTGCTTCTCACCGGCATCTTGCGGTACGCCGGCGGGGCGGAGAATCCGCTGGCCGTCTTCTACCTCTTTCACATGGCGATCGTGTCCCTCCTGCTGAAGCGATGGCATGCGATTCTTCAGGGCGTATGGGCGCTGCTTCTGTATGCCGCGCTGGTCATCGGCGAGTGGCGGCAGTGGCTTGTGCCCCACTACAGCTTTCTGCCGTCGTATCC
>CAZTVU010000229.1:0-7892 GCA_964617025.1 uncultured Planctomycetales bacterium
ACCGAGATCACCCGCCCGGGTTCGGCCTTGGCCGCCACCTGCATGGAGATGCGATCGAGGGCGGCGTCCAGTTGGGCGGGCTCGACGGGCTTGGTCAGGTACTCCCGCAGGCCGGCCCGCACCGCATTCAGGATCACCTTGCCGTCGCTGCACTCGGAGATCGCGAACGCCGGCAGGTCCGGCCGCGACGCCAACACCTGCCCGGCGAACAGGATCGTCTCCTCCGGCGACGGATCGAGGTGAACGACCAGCACGTCGCACGGAAACTGGGCGACCGCCGGGGCGAGCATCGCGAGATCGTCCACTTCCGCGACGATCTGCACGCCCTCCATGCCGAGCAGCAAGGCGCGCAGGGCCGCCGCGTACGATTCGTCTCCGTTGCATACGATCGCGCGGATATTCCGCCGCCGCATGGCTGCCCCTGAACGCCGCAACCCGCGCCCACGTTATCGGTCGCGACCTGCGCAAGGCGGCACCCGCCGCTGCAACCAGGTCGCTCTCCATCCCCGCACACCCCTCCCCGATCGGCCAAGGAACGCCTGCGGAGGCCCCCGGGCCTAACATGGATGCTACATTTGTTTCGGACCGATCGCCCCCCTTCTTCGCTCTAATGCCCGGCCCGATCCCGCATTCCGCCGCACGAACCGAAAGCGTCCGCTAACGAAGGAACGGGCGCCTGCCCGGGATGCTCCCGAGCGGCGCCCGGACCGCCGATAAGCAGCGCGCACCTACTGGATCAGCGACACCGGGCGACGACCGCCGAGGTTCTGAAAGATCTCCTGCAACTGCGCGGAATAGCTTGCGACACTCCCCTCCGCGTGGAAGTGGCTGCCGCGGCCGATCGCCGCGATCTCCTCCATCAGGTCCAGGTCGCAGTTCGCGCCCACGCTGATCGCGTAGATTCGGATCCCCTGCGCCACGGCGTCCTGCGCGGCGGCCCTCGCATCGTCACGAGGCGGACACGTCTGGCACAGCTCGTCGTAGTACTCCGTCGGATTCGCCCGCGTCTGATTCGGCTTCCCGTCGGTGAGCAGCAGCAGGACCTTTGCGGCGTACGGCCGCGCCGCCGCGCTGTTCATCAGCACATCGACGCCCTTGTCGATCCCCTGGGCCATGTTCGTGGTGCTGCTCCACATGCCGGCCTGCAACGTGTCGATTCTGCTTCGCAGCGAGAGCAGGTCATCGGTCAGCCAGGACATCGTACTCGGCTTGTCCGACGGCCCGTATCCCACCGTGCCGTAGCTGGCCAAGCCCACCAGGTCGTTGCTGTCCAGCGAATCGATGATTTCGATCAGCGTGCGGCTGGCATCGGCCACCGCGCCCATCGGCTGCGTCGGCGCGCCGTTGAGGCCGGGCGACGTCGACGTGCCGACCTGCTTTTCCTGGAGGAAGTCCACGAACGTCTTGAGCCCGAAGCGGTACCGCAGGTCCGGATTGCCGTAGAGCTGCGAATCCGGATCGTACTTGCACATGCTCGACGAGCTGCTGGCCACGTAGTCGACGAACGAGTCCCAGCTCCCGCCGACCTTTTTGCAGTAGGTCGCCGGATTGCTGCTGGCCGACGGATACGGCACGAGGGACGTCACCTCGCTGGCGTCGATGTAGTTGTCGCCGTTGCCGCCCGACTGGCCGCCGCTCTTGCCGCTCTTCCAGCGGTCAAGCCCCAGAGCCACGCGAACCCGCCGCCGATAGTACTTGTCCGCAGAGTCTCCGGACTTGAAGCTCGACGGCTGCGTGTTGAGGGCCGTCATCTCGCTCGAGACGTAGGTCCCATAGCCCTTGGCGCTGAGCGTCTGGCTGACCCATGCCGAGTTCAGGCTCCAGTTGGCCCCTTTCACGAGCCGAACGAGGCCGGGGTCGGCCGCGAAGTTCCAGCTCGGGTCCGTGACCTGGGTGCCCCAGGTGTTCATATTGCCGAAGTATGGGCCGGCGGCCCCGCCGGCATCCGTCGGCCGAGTCGCGCCCTGCGAGACCGCTAGGGCGTCATCCCACAGGTATGACCAGACGTTGCGGTTCTCGATCTGGATGTTTCGAAACGACCGCAGGGACGTGTCGTCGTTGTGTGAGGCGGACAAGTCTAGCACGAGGGCAATGTCCCGCGGCGTAAGGATTGCCGTCGCGGTGGCGGTTATGTCCTTGGTCGAATGCCCGAAGACCCGCCCGAAGAACAGCGGCACCGGGCCGTTGGCGGAGTCGGACGTCCGACGGGCCGTGACCCGCACGGCGTTCGAGAAGGACTCCGTGGGCGTAAAGACGTAGCGCTGATTGGTGCTGTTCCAGACCGCCCGGCCAAATACGATGTCCCGGCCGTTGTCCAGCGTAAGCCCCGCACCGAGGACCGTGTTGCGGGTCGCCATGTCCTGCGCCGCCGCCCGCGCCGCCGTAAGCGGGTCGCCGCTGGTGTAGTCGGCCAACTGGCTCGCCGCCGCCATCGCCGCGGCGTCCGCGGTGCGCTGCAACTCGGCCCGCGTCGAATAGAGATGCCCCACGTCCACGGACAATGCCGCAAACCCCACCAGCACAAAAGAGCTCACGGCCACCATCGCGGCTGCGGCACCGCGCCGAAGATACCGCCCGCGAACCCGCACACTCTGCGCCTTGGACCCTTTCATGGTACCCTCCAATCGTTCCAGGATCGCCAATCAGCAGGTGTGGCGGACGCCCCGAGCCTTCGCCCGGGGTCCTCCGCTTCCGCGAGCAGAACGCCACCCCGTATCCACGCTTCCTTCCCGCCGCGAAGGAGCCTCGCCCCTTTCGCGTGCACGTCCCTTCCTGCCGGCTTCACCCGGGCGCGCCGTTCTTCACCGGCGCGCCGGGGTGCACGGCTTCACTTCTCCCCACCCCGTCTCATTTCACCTCGCCTTCCTCGGCCGGGCCCCAGGGCCCGTGCAGCGTCCTCTGCGTCGGCGGCGCCGACCATTTGCGTACCCGAGAGGGGACGTCGGTGCGAACCGCCTGCTCCCGGTCGTCCGGGTCGGGCGCCGGGTCGCCCTCGAGCAGCCCGAGGCCGAACAACTGGAAATCGTTCGGCTCGGTCATGTACTGGCCCGGAACCGGTCCCACCTGGTCGGGGTTCATCCCGACGACCAGCTCCGGCGTGACCAGGATGACCAGCTCCGTCTGTGACCGCTGATACCGGTTGGAGCTGAACAGCGCCCCGAGCACCGGCACGTCTCCCAGGCCCGGCAGCTTCTGGGACGCTCCGCGGACGGCCTCGCTGAGCAGGCCGGCGATCGCAATCGTGCTGCCGCTGGCCAGCTCGATGGTTGTCTCCGCCCGCCGGACCGTCAGGCCCGGCACGCTCAGTCCCGTCCCGGGAATCGGAATCGACGAACTCGGATCCAGATCACTGACCTCCGGCATGACCCGTAGACGGATCATGTCGCGCCCAATCGGCGTGCCCACGAATGCCATCTGAATCCCGAACTTCTTGTATTTGATCGTGATGGTGACGCCGCCGGTGCCGGACGACTGCGGCTCCGGAACCGGGAATTCGCCGCCGGCCAGGAACGCGGCCTCCTCCCCGGCGACCGCCACGAGGTTCGGCTCAGCCAGGACGCGGAGCAGATCGTTCTCCCGCATTGCCTGGAAGAACAACTGCAATTGCACGCGCGGGAACCCGATGCTGAAGTTCGACGTCGTGCTCAGATTCAGGCCGTCCACGTCCGTCGCAAAGACCAGGCCGTTCGGCTGAATGATATTCTGGGCGCCCGCGGCCCCGATGTTCACGGGGTTGATCCCGGCGATCTGGTTCACGGCGAAGAAATCGCGGATATTGTCACCGGCCAGCCAGCCGTTGACGCTCAATTCCCGAATGGCACGCTTGCTCACCTCCGCGACGGTGCACCGCAGGAGGATCTGGTGCTCGCCGGCGACCGTCATGTTGTTGATGACCCGCTTGTCGTCGCTCTTGCCGCCGGTGGTCGCCACCGCCTGGCCGGACGGGGCCGGCGTGCCCGCCGCACCCGGGGCGCCGGACGGCGACGACACGTCGCCGGGGGCAGCCGGTTCTTCGGTGTCGGCGCTGGCCATGAAGGCCTCGGCAATCTGCTCGATCGTCTGCGACATCACGGCCGTCTGAACCACGCCGCTCAGCAGGACCTTCCGGGGGTTGTATTTGTTATCGTGCAGGAACTGGATCCGCACCTCCGCCTTCGGGTATGCGCGTTTGATCTGCGCCTGAAGCTCGTCTTCGAGGCGACGCACGCCCTCCCGCATCGCCTGCTCCGTGGCGTGCGACACGGCGCCCGCCTCGACGTCGACGTCGAGCATCCGGTGGCGACGATCCTTCGTCCACACCGTCACCCGCGTCGTCCCCGCCTTCTTGGCGTTGATCTGTACCTGCGTGTCGAAGATCACCGTGGCCTCGGCTATTTCCTTCGCCCCGATCGACACGCTGTCGATGCCCCCGCCCCGTTCGCTCGCCGGCTCCGCCAGCTCGACGATGACGCTCTTGCCCACCCGCATGCGGATCGCCCGATCCAACGGCAGCTCCACCGACTTCTGCTGATCGTCCACCGAGTGGACCACCAGCTTCAGCGGAGCCGCCGACGGGCCCCCGCCCTGTTGAGCGAGGCCCGGCACCGCGATCCATCCGATCGCGACGGCAAGCGCCGAGACCGCCCCGAACGACCTTGAGCGCGGCCGGCTCCGACTCACCCGAAGTCGCCAGCGCCGCGCCAAGGTCCGCCCATCCGTGGTCGAGCCGATTCCGTTCCACATAATGCGTAAGCCTCCGTGCTCGGACCGGACGGCATGTCCCTGCCGACCGGTGTCAGTTACTCGCCTATTCGCCGGTGGGAGCAGCGCCCGCCGCAGCCGGCTCGCGGTCTACCGCCCGCCAGGCCTTCGGGCGCTCCGTCGACACGCCCCGGTCCGCCTGCCGGGCCTCGTCCGGCGCCGCCAGGGCGTACGTCGCGTCCAGTTGCACCACTTCGCGCGTCACCCGGCCCGCCAGCGATCCCGTGAACACCCGGACTGCTCGCTCCTTCGGCCGCTCCGCCGACACGGCGGGTTTCGCGGCCGCCGGCGCCGGTGTCATCAACGCGGCAGCCAGCGCACCCAAGGTATTCATGACCTTGCCACCCCGGCCGCCCTCGGTGCCAAGTAGCATTTTTTCGGTCGTTTCGGCCGTGGTCCGTGAGGACATATCGGTCTGATTTCGCATGGCCAGAAGGATCTTTCCTTTTTGGGAGGCCAGATGCAGCTTCGGCACGTCCTGCGGCTTGACCAACAGTGTCACTGATTTCGAAGTCACGGCCCCCTTATCAGTATTGTGACCAAGGTCCTGCCCGACCGCTGCCACCTCGATGTCGTGCAGGATGGTCTTGCTGATCGTTTCGTTATTGCGGCCTTCCTGCACCATGACGGCGACGACGTCGACGCGGCTCCCCGGCTTCACGAGAAAAGCGACGCCGGATGACTCATCTATCTTTACGGCCACGGCGCGATAGCCGGCCGGAATCCGCGCTTCGACGCCGGGCAGCGTCCCCTTCGGCGCGAGGAGCCCGCCGACGATCGGCATGTCCTTCGGAATGATCGAGCTGGTCACGCGACCTACGACATCCTCTTTCCGGGTGAAGGCATCGCCGGGCACCAGGGCTTGCGGCATCTGAACAACCTCCACCATGTCCTTCGTGATCTCGGCGGCCATCGGAATGGTCGTCCGCGCGCGGACGACCGCTCCGTCCGCCGCGACCGTCGTGGCCTTGGCCTTGCGGACGTAGTCGAACGTCAGCTTGATCGCGAACACGCCGACCACCAACCCTACAACCAACGGAATGTAAGCCTTGCTCTTCATGTTCTGCACTCCGTAGCTCTGGACAGCGCACGGGGCGGGTATGCCCCGCCCCTCTTCGTTCCATCAATCGGCCTGCGACGGACGGCCGGCGCCCCGACGGATCGCCTTCGCCTCGTTGCCGCGTCAGACCGTCCCTTCCTTCCGCATCGAACACGACGACGACATCGTCCCGCTCGTCGATCCGAAGTACGTACCGAACAGCGTCACGTCACTTCGGTTCACGCTTACCTGCACTGTCTCGGTCGGATCCGCCGCGGTCGCCCGGGTGATCGTCACGGTGTAGCGGGACAAACCCGCGGAGTTCATGTACGTCGCAATGCGGTTGCGGATGTCGGTCTCGCTGGAGCCCTGAAGAACGGCCACGCGGCACCCCTCGCGGGCCGCCTGGATCAGCGTCTGGTTCACCATGAACCGCCGCCCGTATTCCATGATCCCCAGCAGCAGCGTGAGCAGCAGCGGCGTCACCACCGCCAGCTCCACGACGGCCGCCGCTCGACGCCGCCACCCGCGCTTTGCCGACATCCCTCGAGTACGCACGATCCATCTCATCGTTTCACCCTCCCCACCGGGTGGTCACCACCAGCCGTTGCCGCTGCTGAACCATACGATCAGCGAACCGATCGTGAGCGGGACGCCATACGGCAACAGCGCCGACGTGGTCCCGAAGCTCTTGGCCGATCCGTATTCGCTGAAGATCCGCTCGCGGCTCTGCAGTTTGCCGACGATCGTCGCCAGATTCGCATACGCCAGGCGGGCTTTCCCCGCCGAGACGATCATGATGACCGCGATGACCCCGCCGATCAGCGCTCCCGCCGCGAAGCTGATCAGCGTAAGCCACGGCCCGAACCAGGCGCCGATCGCCGCCATCAACTTGACGTCGCCCGCCCCCATGCCGTGCATCATCCACGGCACGATGAGCAGGCCGAACCCCACGACGAACCCCAGACACGCGGTCCACACGCCGTGTAAGCCGAAATAGTACCCCTGAAACATGAAGCCGGCGGCGGCAATGGCCGCATTCAGCCAGTTGGGCACACGGCGCTGACTGTAGTCAATCCAGGACGCCAGCAGCGTCGCCGGCACGAGGATGACGGTGGTCGCCCACCAGAAGCCCTCGGACATCACAGGAATCCCCCGTTCGGGCCGGCCCGCCGCCGGGCGATCCACGCCCTGCCGCCGGCGCGGCGTAAAGCTGTTGTCTGCACACCCCTTTCCCCCGGGCCGGTATAGACGCGGCGGGCCTCGCCCCGATCGGCGAGGCGAGGCCCACCACCCTTGATCCTCACCGTAGACGTTTCGCCTTAGCTGCCGGACGGCAGAGCACTGTTCACGTTCGTGAAGATGCCGCTGACCGTGCCGCCCAGCGTCGTGATGGCCGCAATCGCGACCACGATGATCAGGGCGAGCATGACGGCGTACTCAGTCGCGGTCGGGCCGTCCTCGCTACGCAGGAAACTCTTGACGCGATTCACCAGTGCCTTCATACGATCTCCTTTCGTTCTTGCCATCGGTCCGCACCTCGCGGACCCGCCGCTTCTCCCGAAGCGGCGTACCCGGGCCGACGACTGTCCGTTGTCAGAGGCCCACACTTCAACACACCAGGGGCCACTCACGCCCGGTGCGTAACTCGGCGGATCCCTCTGCCGAGATCCACTTCCTGGGTCCTCACCGTGGCGCGAGCAACCTCGGCGCACACGGTGGGCGGCTGTGGCCTGTCATCCCACCTCTCCGGTCGTTCCGGCCTGGAGCAGTCTGGCTTGATCTGACTTCCGTCGCACCAACGATCGGCGAACGACACAATCAACATAAGAAACGAATGCGAGGCAGGCAAACGAAGTCGGCCCTTTTTTGCGAAAACCCGCTGATGATCGGCGACGCGCGAGTCTCAGCCCCGAGAAACCCGATCTTATCGGTTCGCACCCGGAAGCCCGGGACACACGGATGCGGCAGCCTGCGCCGCCGCCCGCCGAAACGCGCGTTTTCGCGCGTTTCGACTTCCCGTTCGGTGCCCCATAATCGCCGCCGCACCAGCGCTGCCGGCCGCTGACGTGGCCGGTCGAATCGCGGCTCCACCCAGCGCGGACCATGGCGG
>CAZTVU010000230.1:0-7831 GCA_964617025.1 uncultured Planctomycetales bacterium
TTCTGCCGCACACCGGTGCGTCTTGGCGCGCCCCAGGAAAAGCGGCGGCAAGGCCGGCGATGTGGCGTGTGACCGTTGCGCAAACCCGTGGCGGCTTCACAACGGGCGATTCTGATCGACGTCGGCCCTGTTCGGGCATCGGGTTGGCCACGGCCATCAGGGCGTGCTCGCGGCCGTGCGGAGTTTGCGCTCGGCCTCGTGCAGAAGGCGTAGAAGCTGACGGCGGTTGTTCACGGCCCGAATCCGGCCCTCGATCCGCGCGGGGCCGAAAGGCTCCTTCGCCCCGCCGGCCACCTGCCGCGGGGACAGCTCGCCCGACTCGATCCGGCCCTCCAGGGTGTCGCCGGCGCGATTGATCTGGAACGAGAGGAAGCCGGCGCCCTCGTAGCCGACGCCGGTCGGCGGCGTGAGGATCATGAACCGCAGGGAGGCGTTGATCATGGAGGCCTCGGCGCGGGTCGTGCCGAGCACGGGCGTCCAGAACGAGTGGGCGTGCACGATCTGCTCGGTGTACTGGGTGGGGTCGGCCTGCGCGGGCTCGTTCCAGCGGAGAAGGATGTCAACGCCGCCGTCGGCGGAGCGGGCGAAGTACGCCTCCGTGAAGTCCGTCAGATACTTCCGGGGGGCCGCCGGCTCGCTGAAGGTCTGGATGTAGATACGATTCGGCGGCGTCCCGCAGCCGGCCGCCCAGCCCAGCATGGCCGTTCCCGCAAGCGTCACGACGCTCCTCATGTCGCCATTGTCGCCGGACGGCACCCGCCGGGCAACCGTGCCGGACGGCCTTCCCGACCCTTCGCCGCCCGGCGCTCGGGGTACGGGGTGACGCGTCCTCACATCCGTGGTACAAGGGTCCGTGTTTTCGCCGTCGTTGCATCTCGCAATGACGGGAGACGCAAGGGCGGAATGTCGGAAAGGACGACTCTCGAGCATGGCTTCTCGACGACACCGACGGCGCCATGCGGGGAAAACGGGACCGTCCGCGCCTTTTCCGCTCTCCAACACGGCAACAGGCATCGCCGCAGCACACGCGGACTGCGGTCTCCCCACGGGAGCCTACGGCATGATGTTTCGTCGCACCCCCATCCTCGCGGCCCTTGTCGCCCTTTCACCGGTCGCCTGCACGCAGCCGACCGAACGGCTGGACCCGCGCGAATTCGCGTCGCCGTCGGCCGCGTTTCGGCCGGCTCCGTTCTGGTCGTGGAACGACAAACTCGTCGACGAGGAGCTCCGACGCCAGGTCCGGGATTTCCGGACCGCGGGCTACGGCGGCTTTTTCATGCACCCACGCGTTGGGCTGGAGACGGAATACCTCTCCGACGAGTGGTTCGACAAGGTGGGCGTCTGTATCGACGAGGCTCGCCGGTGCGGACTGCAGGCGTGGCTGTACGACGAGGACAAGTGGCCCAGCGGCTTCGCGGGCGGCTGGATGACGCGCAAGTTTCCGGAGACCCGCGGCGTGGGGCTTCTGTGCGAGGAGATCGCGGCCGGCGCGATCCCGAAGGCCCTGGCCGACGGGAGCACCGTGGCCGTCTGCGCCGTTCGGCGCGGCGTCGGCGGGGAGCCTCCTGTGCGGCGGCTCGCCGCGGGCCAGGCCCTCCATGCCGACGAGACGGCGTACCGCTTTCGCTCGGCCCCGGTCGCGAAGAACAACTGGTTCAACGGCGAGGCCTACATCGATGTGCTCGACCCCGCCGCCGTCGGCAAGTTCCTGTCGCTCACGATGACCGGCTATGACGCCCGCTTTCGCGCGCAGTACGGCCGGACCGTGCCCGGGATCTTCACCGATGAGCCGAACTGCCGGCCCTTCGGGCTGGAGAAGGCCTTTCCGTGGACGCCACGGCTGCCGGAGGCGTTTCGCCGCCGCTACGGCTACGACCTGCTCGAGCGGCTGCCGGCGCTCGTGACGCGCCCGCCGGGCTTCGAGAAGATTCGCCACGACTATTGGCGCCTCGTGACGGAGCTGTTCGCCGACGCCTTCAGCCGCCGGTACGGCGAGGCGTGCGAACGGCGCGGCCTTCGTCTCACCGGCCACTGGCTCTGCGAGGACAACCTCCGCGACCAGGTCCTCCACATCGGCGCGGCCATGCCTCACTACGAGTATGAGCAGGTGCCCGGCATCGACCACCTCTGCCGCAACATCGCCGACCCGCTCACGCTCAAGCAGGTCGCCAGCGTCGCGCACCAGTTCGGCCGCTCGCAGGTGCTCTGCGAGATCTTCGGCGTCAGCGGCCAGGATGTCCGCTTCGAGGACGCCAAGTGGATCGCGGACTTTCACATCGCGCTGGGCGTGAATTACTTCTGCCCGCACCTGACGCTCTACAGCTTCACCGGCGACCGCAAACGCGACTACCCGCCGACGTTCAGCTATCACCAGCCCTATTGGCCTCGCATGGGCGTGCTGAACGATTACCTCGCGCGGCTCGGCTACCTCGCCCGCCTGGGCGAGCCGGACATCCGGATCCTCCTGCTGCACCCCATCGCCAGCGCGTGGGCCTATGGCTCCTGCATCGACGCCGGCCCGGAGGTGGATCGGTTCAACCGCGAAGTGGTCGCGCTGCAGGGAGCCCTGCTGGCCCGGCACCGCGATTTCGACTACGGCGACGAGATCATCCTGAGTCGCCACGGCCGGGCCGAGGGCGGCGAGTTCCGGGTCGCCACGCACGGTCGGTATGCCGTCGTCGTCGTGCCGCCGTCGTTCACGTGGGCAAGAGAGACGGTGTCGCTGCTGGAGGGGTTTGCTCAGGGCGGCGGCAGGATCCTCGTGGTCGGCGAACCGCCGCGGGCGGTGGACGGCGAGCCGGCCCCGGCGCGATGGGAATCGCTCCTTCGCAGTCCCCACGTGGTCCGCTGCGCCAACGAGCCCGACGCGATCGCCGCCGCGATGGATGCGATGCTGCCGCAAGACGTACGCATCACCGACGACGCCGGTCGCCCCGTCGAACCGATCCTCTGCCACATCCGCACGGTCGGTGATCAGCGCGTGTACTTCTTCGCCAACACCGATGCGAAGGCGCCGCATGAGTCGCGGATCGTCGTGCGTGCCGTCGGCACGGCCGTTAAATGCGACCCGGCCGCGGGCCGGATCACGCCGCTCGATGCCGCACCGGTCGTGGGACAGGACGGCCGCGTGACCGGCTTGACATGGGAGCACCGATTCGAGCCCGCCGGAAGCCTGGCGGTGGTCGTGCGGCCCCCGGCCCCCTCGGCCGCCCCGGTGGTCGGTCGCCGCATCGCCCGACGCCCGGCGGAAACCGCCGTCAGCCGCCGGCTCCTTCAGGGCGATTGGCGATTCGCCCGCACGCATCCGAACTCGCTCGTCCTCGACACGTGCCGCTACGTCGTCGGCGATGCGCCGGAAACCGGCCCCGCACCGGTGTGGAAGGCGCGGTTCCGAGCCTTCGAAGCCGCCGGTCTTGGAGAATACTCGGGCGTGCAGCCGTGGGTGCTGACGCAGAAGGGCATTCGGCCGACGAACAAGACGCCGGTGCGGATTCGCTTCGAGTTCGAGTCGGACCTCGCCTCGCCGAACGCGCACCTCGTGGTGGAGAAGGCCGACCGCTATCGAATCCGCCTCAACGGCCAACCCGTGTCAACCGACACCGGACAATGGCACTGGGACCGCCAGTTCACCAGGATGCCCGTCGGCCCGCTCATTCGGAAAGGGATGAACGAGCTCGTGCTCGCCACCGACTACACGCTGGGCACCGAGATCGAGGACGTCTTCCTCGTGGGCGACTTCGCCACGCGGAAGGTTGCGGAGGCCCGCTACGCCATCACGGCCGAGCCGGCCGCCCTCGCCGACGGCGACTGGGGCCCGCAGGGCTACCACTTCTACGCCGGCAACATGGTGTACCGCAAGGCGTTCGACCTCGGCCCCGTTCGCCCGGAGCGTCGCGTCACGATCCGGCTGATCGAGCCGCGCGGGACGCTCTTCGACATCCGCGTGAACGACCGGCCGGCGGCGACGCTGGCGTGGCAACCGTGGACGGCGGACGTCACCCCGTGGGTACGGGACGGTGCGAACGAGCTGGAAGTCGTGGTATACGGCAGCCTGCGGAACAGCTTCGGCCCGCTCCACAACACGATGTACGAGACGGCCGGGCCCGGTTGGTGGTGGGGACCGGAGTCGTTCACCGACGAGAGCCATTGGACGGACCGCTACCTGTTTGCACCGTACGGGCTCATCGGCGGCGCGGAGCTCGCCATCGACGGCGAAGACTGAGGGCCGTTCTTTGTCGGCGAACCTTCGGAGGCGGCAAAGGGCCGGAAACCCGACAAGCGGCCTCGGCGCCGGCGTCCGGACGGCGTCGAAGCCGGACGCGCCGGAACGGCCCCGTCGGTGCTTGTTTCGGCTCTCTCGCCGTCGGGTGAAGCGAGATGCCGCGCGGGGGCATATGCTTGCCGCTTCGCGCCGGCTCGGCCACAATCCGGGTGGTGCCGCTTCCGGTCATCTGCGGTCGGTTGTCGACGGTGCAGGCGGAGCCGCTTCGACGGCGAGGCGGAACGAGGGCGAGGCAGGGGGCGGCATGTGGAGCAAGAAGACGATGCGCGCGAGACTCCGCTCCATCCTGTCGGCCGCCACGCTGGTCGGCGCCGTCTGGTGCGGCAGGGCCCACGCCCTGGTGCTCAGCACGTTCAACGACGGCGACGAGGGGTGGCGAAACGTCGATCTGCCGGGAAAGGGCGTGTATGACGGGGTCATCGGGGGACCGTGGACGCCGGAGTCCGTATCGACGGGCGGGAATCCGGGCGGTTACATCCGCTTCGCGGATCCGTCGCCCGGAGCGTTCTATTTCGAGGCGCCGGACTCGTTCCTCGGCGATCAATCGGCCGCTTACGGGACGCTGCTTACGTACGATCAGTTCGCCACGCGGTCCGACTGGTACAGCGACCCGGACGTCGTCCTGACAGGCAACGGGCTGACGCTCGTCTACAAGGGCCGGAGGAACCCCACGGCCCAGTGGACGCCGTTTGCGGTGAAGCTCACCGAGGTCGGATGGCGAAAGGACCGACCGGACGGGCCGGAACCGACACCGGAGGAGTTCCTTGGCGTGCTCGCGTCGGTGACCTGCCTGCGCATCCGTGGGGAGTACGGCAGCACCGTCTTCGAGACGACGGGCCTGGACAATGTCGCCCTCGGCGTCGTGCTGGGCGACTATGACCGCGACGGCGACGTGGACCTTGCCGACTTCCAGTGGTTCCAGGCATGTTTCAACGGTCCCAACCGACCCCCGGGGCAGGTCGAGTGCGCGGACGCCGACCGCGATCACGACGGCGACGTCGATCTCGCGGACTTCCAGCAGTTTCAGGCGTGTTTCAACGGGCCGAACCGGCCGTCGGCATGTGCGTAGCGTTTGGTATTTCTCAAAGGAGTTGCGAATCATGATGCGACTGGCAATGGCGGTGACGGTGGCGACGGGCCTTGGCGCTGCCGTGGCGCGGGGACAGGGGTACGACCTGGGCGGGCTGGCGAGGCTGACGCCGGGCAAGACCGTGGCGGACAACGGCCTCTGGATCGAGACGCCCAAGGAGCGGCAGTTCCTGACGTCGAAGCGGGTCGTCGTGGGAGAGGCCAAAGGGCCCGGCGTCGTCACCATGATCCACTTCGCGATGCCGCAGCGCTGGGCCGCCAAGCCGACGGAGTACGTGCTGGGCCGCGAGCTCCTGATCCGAATGTACTGGGACGGCGAGGCGACGCCGAGCGTCGACTGCCCGTTCGTGGATTTCTTCTGCGATCCGGCGGGGTATCGGGACAGCGTCAATACGGTCCTGGTCAACAAGAAGCGCGGCTGGAACGCCTACTTCCCGATGCCCTTCCGCAAGTCGGCGCGCATCGAGCTGGTCTACGAGGGCCCCGTCGAACCTGGGCAGGAGCTGTGGGAGCTGATGCCGGCGTACAGCTATGTCATGTTCCGGGCGGTGGACCGGGTGCCGGATGACGCCGGCTACTTCCACGCGCAGTGGCGGCAGGATCTGCTGAACCTCGGCAAGTTCGACTACACCGCCCTGGAGGCGACGGGCCGGGGCAAGTTCATCGGCTGGAACGTGACGGTTCGCCTGCCCGGTCGGCCGGGCTACCCCGTGGACGAGAACGAGAAGTTCTACGTGGACGGCGAGGAGGAGCCCTCAATCGAGTTCCAGGGGATCGAGGATTCGTTCGGCTTCAGTTGGGGCTTTCCGACGGACGGCGAAAACCTGTTCCCGATGATGGGGTACTTCCCGTTCAAGAAGGAGGGGGCGGCGGCGTATCGCTTCTTCCTGGAGGACGCCATCGCCTTCGAGAAGTCGCTCAAGGTGACCATCGGGTTCGGCACGAACGAGCATCCGATGTTCCGCCAGCAGTTCGGCGCCGCGGGCAACGAGCTGCAGTTCTCGACCACATGCTACTGGTACCAGACCGAACCGCACGCCCCATTCCCGAAGATGCCGCCGCCCGCCGAACGGGCGCCGTCGGCCCTGACGTGGAAGGATCTCGAGAAGCTGCCGACCGCAGACGAGTTGAAGGCCCGCGGCGTGAAGATCGAGATGCGGTGCGGCCGGCCGGAGAAGGAGGTCGTGATGGCTGAGCCGGGCTACGGCGCGGCGGTGAAAAAGGGCTACGAATACGCGGGCTGGCCGTTTCCGATGTTCCACACGCGCGCGGCCGACGATGAAGTGCAGATCGAGCTGACCGTGCCTCGGGGCGCCGCCGGGACCGTGCGGATGTACATCATCGACCCCGATCAGCACGGGGGCGGCCGCGAGCAGGAGATCTTCGTTGCCGGCCGGTCGCTGGGCATGTTCAAGGGCTTCACCGCGGGCAAGTGGGTTGAGGCGGCGGTGGGCGGTGATCAGACCGGCGACGGCAAGGTGCCCGTCCGAATCGTCAACGCCAAGAAGGGATCGAACGCCGTCGTCTCGATCGTGGAGTGGGTGGAAGGCGGGAAGTAGGCCCGGGGCGCGCTACGGCCATGGGCTTGTTGCGGGACCGCTGCGGAAGACTCGGATGGATCGGAGCCCTGTCTCTCGGCTGGGCGCTGTCGGCGCCCGCGCCGGGGGCGGACCAGCCGCAGTGGGGCCGGCCGGGCACGCGCAACATGGTGTCCCCGGAGAGGGGCCTGCCCGATCGATGCGACCCGAAGACCGCGCTCAACATCCGCTGGTCGGTCGACCTGGGCACGGAGACCTACTCGACGCCGATCGTGGCCGGCGGCAGGGTGCTGATCGGGACCAACAACGCGCGGCCGCGCGACCCGCAGCACACGGGCGACTGCGGCGTCCTGATGTGTTTTGACGAGTCGGACGGCCGGTTCCGCTGGCAGCTTGTCGTGCCCAAGCTCGGGCCGAGCCCGTACCTCGACTGGCCGCGCACCGGCCTCGTCTCGCCCTGCACGGTCGAGGGCGACCGCGTCTACCTGGTCAGCAACCGCAACGAGGTGATGTGCCTCGACCTGGCCGGCATGGCCGACGGAAACGACGGCCCGTATCGCGACGAAGGCCGACACATGGGCCTGCCCGACGGCCCGGCCCAGCCGGTGAACGACACGGACGCGGACATCCTCTGGCTGTACGATATCGACCGCGAGCTGGGCGTGCACCAGCATGACGCGGCCCATTGCTCGCCCCTGCTGCACGGGCCGCACCTGTACGCCTGCACCTCGAACGGCGTGGACGACAGCCACCTCCGCATCGTCTCGCCCGACGCGCCGGGCCTGATCGTACTGGACAAGGCAACCGGCCGGCTGGTCGCGCGGGACGAGGAGCGGATGGCGCCGCGAACGATCCACTGCACGTGGTCGTCGCCGTCGTTGGGCACGGTGAAGGGCCGAACGCTGGTCTTCTTCGGCGGCGG
>CAZTVU010000231.1:0-2026 GCA_964617025.1 uncultured Planctomycetales bacterium
GGCCGTATCGGGAATACACCTGTGGTGCGGTAGTGAGTGCACCCCATCAGACGTTCTTCGTTTTCCCGCTTTCTCGTTTTTCCGTTTTCCGGCGTTGGCGTATGCAACGCCGGGGTTGAAATTGCGCGGCGGGCCGAACGATCGCCGGTGCCGTCGCCGGCAGAGCGGAGGATTCGCATGCAGAACTCGCCGCTGGACCAGATCCGGTCCCGCGCGATCGAGGCACAGGTCCTCGAGGTCCTGCGGACCACCTACGACCCGGAGATCCCCGTCAATATTTACGACATGGGTCTCATCTACGGCATCGACGTGGACCCCGCCGGCGCGGTCACCGTCCGCATGACGCTGACGTCGCCCGGCTGCCCGGTGGCCGGCACGCTGCCGGGCGAGGTGGAGGACCGCATCCGCGGCATCGAGGGCGTGACGCAGGCACGCGTCGAGGTCGTGTGGGACCCGCCGTGGACCCCCGAGCGAATGTCCGAGGCCGCCCGGCTGGAACTGGGTTTCGCCTGACGCCCCGGCGCTTCAGCCGCCCGTGCGCTGCGGGCGTGTCTGCCGTGCCCCCGCGAAACACGCGCGGCCCGTGTCGCCGCCCACGAGCGGACCCGCCCGCGATCCCCGCGCCGCCCCTCCCGCCTTTTCACTTTCCAGGCTTGTCGGTTTCCTTCCCCAGGTACTCGCGTTTGTCCGTGCTCACGCGGACCTTGTCGCCCGTCTTGATGAACAGCGGCACCTTGATGACCAGGCCGCTTGCCAGGCGGGCCTCCTTCATCACGCTGCTGCCGCCGCCGGCGTGCTCGACCGGGGCCGTGTCGGCGACCTCGAGGACGAGGCTCGGCGGCAGTTGCGGCGCGACGGGCTGCCCGTCCACGACGAGGAAGCGGTACGTCTCCTCCTCGACCAGAAACGGGGCCGCGTCGCCGACCACCTCCTCGCCGAGCGGGTACTGTTCGAACGTCTCGGTATCCATGAAGACCCGCTCGCGGCCCTGGGCATACAGATACTGCATCGGCCGCACCGCGGCGGGCACCTCCTCCGTCCGGCCGAGCTGGTCGGCCGTGCGCTCGCCCGTGTGCCCGCTCTTGAGCGAGCGAAGCTTGACGTGGACGGTCGGCTTCTGCTTTCCGCTCTGAGCGACGCGCGAGTCGAGAACGAAAAACAGCTCGCCGTCGTGCCGGATCACGGCACCCTTGCGGAAGTGGTCCGTGTGCGACATGGATGACCTCCAAAGCCTGTCGGCAGGCCCCTCGGCGTCCCGGGCCCACGGTCCGCGGGGCTCAGGGGCCGAACGCATCCTGAAGAATGGCCATCACCTTCGGGGCCAGCTCGCCCCAGGGCTGCGAGCCGTCCTGGTTCACGCTGCAGAAGTCGTTGAGGATCATCACGCCCGTCACGCCCGGCAACTCGAAGAGGCGCCGGGCGAGCGGGTCGGCCGCGGCGGCCGCCGCGCTGTAGAACGTCTTCGTCGGGCCGTCGTGCAGGCGGCGATTCGCGACGAACTTGATCGAGTTCGGGTTGGGCGTCGGGTGCGGCGTGATGACCAGGTTGCTCATGATCGTTTCCCTGCTTCGGGGCTATTATAACGCACCGGCGGGCGGAATCGCGAGCGACGGCGTGCATGCCCGGCCGGCGCGGCCGCCGGACCGGCGGCAGGCAGGTTGCCGCCGCCGTTGTGTATAATGCGGCGATGCGATCCCGGCGCGGTCCTCTTATTCTGGCGGCCATCGTGGCATCGGCGGTCCTTGGGGCCGCCTGCGACTCGGAGCCCAAGCGTCCCAAGGGCCCCAACCCGTATCGGCGCGACTATCAACCGGCCAAGGCTCCGACCTCGGCCGCCGCGCAGACCCGGCGGGCCGCCGACAGCCTGGATCGCCTCGCCGCCGCCGGCGCCCCGACCTCGGCCCCCGCCGGCCCCTTCCTGCCGCCCGGCACGATCGGCTCGCCCGTCATGTTCGTCAACAAGGAGACGATCGGCATCGAGGAGGTCCTGATGCCGATCCGCGACGAGCTGGAGAAGGCCGCGGCC
>CAZTVU010000231.1:2039-3981 GCA_964617025.1 uncultured Planctomycetales bacterium
GCGCCGCGACTACATGAACAAGGCCGCGCAGACCATCCGCCGCGAAATCGACCGCCAGGTGATGTTCGCCGTCGTCTACCTCGAGGCCAAGAAGGGCCTGTCGGAGGAGGAGGAGAAACAATACCTCAAGGCCGCCGACGCCGAGGTGCAGCAGATCGTCAACCTGCGCTTCGGCGGACTGCACGCGCGGTTTGAGAGATACCTCACGGAGCGGGGAATGACGGTTGCCGACCTCCGCGAAAAGACCAAGCGCCGGTTCGTCGTGCTCAAGTATCTGTCGGACCGGTTCCGCCCGCTCGCCGAACACCCCAAGCGCGAGGAGCTTCGCAAGTATTACGAGGCGCACCTCGCGGACTTCACGACGAAGGCCCGGGCGCGGATGTCGCTGATCGAGGTAAGCTTCGACGCCGACCTGAAGAAGCCCCGCACGACGGCGACCGCCGAGGACCGCGCCGCCGCGAAGGCATCCGCCAAGGCGAAGATCACCCGCGCCCGGCAGGAGATCGACAGCGGCGTGCCGTTCGAGGCGGTGGCCCGCGCGTACTCCGACGGCGTGCACGCGGCCGACGGCGGCGCGTGGGAGGAAATCGGGCAGAGCAGCCTTCGCGAGCGGTACAAGCCCGTCTGCGACGCCCTCTTCGCGATGCAGCCGGGCGCAATCAGCGACGTGATCGAGGGGAGCGACGCCTACTTCATCGTCCGCTGCGACGCCCTGCATCCGGGCCGCACCCTGACGTTCGAGGAGGCCCAGCCCCAGATCGCCGAGAAGATCCTCGATCAGCGCTACGCGGACATGCAGGACCGTTATGTGCAGGACCTGCTGAAGAAGGCGATCATTCAGAAGGATGCCGAGTTCTTCCAGGCCGTCATGGCCGCCATCCCGCAAGCAGGCGGCACCGATCGCGGAGACCGTCCGTGACGCAGTCGCCCGGTCACTCCGTGACTCGGTTGGTCGGTTACTCGGTTGCTCGGTTACGTGGAGGATCCAGTATTCCGGCCCTCGAAACCCCAAACCCTATACCCCAAACCCCTCTTTTCCTCTCCGCTTCGTCGCTCCGTCGTTCCGTCGCTTCCCCGCCAGCTCCAATCTGAACTCTTAACGCTGAACTCGCTACTCACACGCCGGCGGCCGATTCGGACCGTTGAAACAGGTCTGGAAGAGCGCGAAGTCGCCAAGGTCCACGTCGCCGTCGGCCTGGATGTCGGCGGGCCCGCACTCGGGCAGCGGGCTGGGGGCGTTCGGACCGTTGAAACACATCTGGAAGAAGCTGAAGTCCGTCAGGTCCACGTCGCCGTCGCCGTCGAAGTCGGCCTTCTGCGACAGCGGCAGGATTACCGTCAGCGCGGCCTCGGCCGACGCGAGCGTCCCGCACTCCGCCGCGACGACGCAGCGGTAGGTGCCCGCCTCGGCCTTGCCGACGTCCGCGATGGTCAGCGTCGCCGTGGTCGCGCCCGAGTAGCGGCCGCCGTCCGTCAGATCCGCGCCGGCCTTCTGCCAGCGATAGGTGACGGTCCCGCTGCCGACGGCCACGACGCTGAACGTGGCGAGCCCGCCCGCGTCGACCGTTTGCGGCTGCGGGGGCTCGAGGATCGCCGTCGCCGCCTTCAGCGACAGGGCGGCCGCGTTGGAGGTGGCCGTACCGCAGCCCGCGGTGACCACGCAGCGATAGTCCGCCGCATCGCCGGCGTCCGCACCGGAGACCGTCAGCGTCGCCGTCGTCGCGCCGGCGTAGTGCCCGCCGTCGGACAGGGTCGTGCCGTTCTTCTCCCACCGGTACGTCAGCGTGCCCTCGCCCGTCGCCGTCACGGAAAACGTCGTCGCGCCGCCCGGGCAGACGCCCGCGGCCGTCGGCTGCCGGTCGATCGCCGTGGTCGCCTTGAGCGTCAGCGCGGCCGGGTCCGACTCGGTGCTGCCGCCGGAGTCGGTCACCACGCAGCGATA
>CAZTVU010000231.1:3991-7802 GCA_964617025.1 uncultured Planctomycetales bacterium
CCACATCGGCCGCATCGGCGTTCGTGACGGTCAGCATGGGCGTGGTGACGCCCGAGTAATGGCCGCCGTTGTTCAGGTTGACGCCGTTCTTCCGCCAGCGATACGTGAGCGTGCCCTGGCCGGCGGCGACAACCGTAAACGTGGCCGTCGTGCCCGGGCAAACGCGCTGAGCGACGGGCTGCTGCGTGATCGTCGGGCCGGTCAGGCTGCGGCGCGTCCAGCCGAAGCCGGCGTAGTAGTGATCGACGATCCAGTCGAAGGTCTTCGCCTGGTTGGCCGCCCATCGCTGCGTGCCCCACTGGCACATGCCGCGGCCGTGGCCGTTCGTGCTGCTGCCGCAGCAGACGGGGTCGTAGAGGCACGGACCGCCGGGGTTGTTGATGAGGTAGCAGTCGCCGCAGGTGCCGCTGTTGTTGTTCTCGGCGGAGTACTCGGTCCGGGCGATATTGCCCGCGGCATCGACGACGTAGATGCCGGCCGTCGCGTCGACGGCGGCGTTGGTCGAGGCGCTTGTGGCGTCCTTATAGACCTGGCAGGCGGAGGTGTCGCAGATGTCGTACGTGGCCGTCAGCGGGTGGTAGACGTGCCAGCCGCCGTAGCTGCGGATGGCGACGGCACCCGCCTTCAGCGATTCGGCGTTCCACGAGGAGAACCACTCGGCGGGCAGGACGTGCTTGGCGTACGTCTCGATGCTCATGGTCTCCACGGTGGTGCAGGTCGTCTTCGTCGGACAGTTGCGGCCGACGCGGATGGTGGTCGGCGCCGCCTGGCCGAGGGGCTCGGGCGTCGGCCCGTCGCTCATCGGCGCCGGCACGGAGGCGGACGCGTCGTGGCTCTCGTCGATCGCCGGACAGCCGTCGAAGAGGCTGCCGAGCAGGCGGCCCCGGCCGGCCGTCTCGGTGGTCACGTCGGCCGCCGCGCCGGCGACCAGTCGAACCCGGAACACACGCGTCTCGCCCGCGACCGCGAGCACATCGTGCCACACCTGCGTGGCGAACGCGGGCTTTGAAAACATGATCGCCGTTTTGGCAAAGAGCGTCCCGCGGTCGTCGCCGGGCACGGGGGCACCGTCGGCGAGGGAGACGGCCATTGCGAAGAAACCGCGGCGGTCGGTGAACGCGGCGCCGGCGGCGGCCGCGACGACCTCGACGCCCTCCAGCGGCATGCCGGTCGCATCGTCGACGACGAATCCGGTGAACACCGCAGCGCCCGGCTCGGCAAAGCAGCCCAGGGCCTCCGGCTGAAGCTCGGGAGCGGTCGCCACGGGATCGAGCAGCAGGACGTTCAGCGGCGCATCGCCGTCGACGACCGTCAGCCGCGCGGCAAGGTCGCGGTAGCCCTTCGCCCGGACGGCGACCCGGTAGTCCCCCGCGGGGAGGCACAGATCCGCGCGCCCCGATGCGGTGACGCGCGCGGCCATCTCGGCGCCGTCCACGGCAAGCGAATACGGGACGACGGCCCGGCCGGTCTCGCTGTCGCGCACGGACAGCTGAAGCCGCACACCCGGATCATCGGCCGCCGACGAGAGACGTCCTCCGGCAAGAACGACGCCGACCAAACACGCGACCAACAAAGCGATGCGATGCACCGTCATATGCTCCATCCCCCGTCCGTCGTGTCCTGTCTTCCGTTGTTCCGTCGGCCCGCTCGTCCGGAAGACGGTTACTCGGTTCGTTCGTTACTCGGTTACTCGGAGGTTCCGTTACGCCGGTGTTCGGTTAGTCCGTTATTCCGTTCTTCCGTTGTTCCGGAGCTCGGAACCCAGACCCCGAAACCCTATACCCCAAACCCCTCTTTTCCTCTCCGCTTCGTCGCTTCGTCGCTTCGTCGCTTTTCCACCAACTCCCAAGTCTGAACTCTTAACGCTGAACTCGCTACTCACACGCCGCCGGCCGGTTCGGGCCGTTAAAACACGCCTGGAACGCGCCGAAGTCGGACAGGTCGACATCCAGATCGCCGTCGCGGTCGAGGCAGCGGCAGCTCTCCTGGTTCAGCGGCGGCGGGGGCCAGGGGCGGTTGGGCCCGTTGAAACAGGCCTGGAACATGCCGAAGTCCGCCAGGTCGACGTCGCCGTCGCCGTCGGTGTCCTGCGGCGGAACGGCGCACGGCCGGCCGAACGCCAGACCGTCCGCGTGGCCGGCCGCCCAGGGATCCTCCGGGATCGGGCTCGTCTCGACGTACCAGACGATGGTCATGACGGGGCTGACGGCCACGGCCTCGACCGAGGCGAGGGCCCAGCCCGCGGGCCAGGAGGTGCCAAACTCGTGGACGGTCGTCTCGGCGAGCGGGAAGGCAAGGTGGTCGGACCCGTCCACCAGCGCGATGCGCGAGGCGGACTCGCCCCCGCCGGCGAAGTAGCCGCTGAGCCTGTAGCGACCCCCCGGCTGCACGCGTACGGTCTGGTAGGCGAACATGAGAGCGCTCGTGTTGGAGGCCAGCGAGGCGTAGTGGCCCCCCGCGGACAGCGGGCACGGACAGGGCGGGGCGTGTACGCTGCCGTCGCGACTCACCGAACCGCCCAGCAGGTCGACCGACCACCCCTGCGGCGCCCCCGGCAGCGGCGCGGGCGGCGGCCCGCAGTTGACCGGCCGCGTGTCGGGCAGCTCGAACTCGCCGTTGGTGAACTCGCCGGTGATCCGGAGGCGGACGCCCACCTCGCTGGTGCGGGACGAGCAGTCGTTGTGGGTGACGACGACATCCCACAGCCCGGACACGGCGCCGGTAAGATCGACGTCGCAGGTGAGCTGCGTATCGTCCTGAACGACGATATTCGTCGCGGGGATGGCGGGCTCGCCGGGCAGCGTCAGCGCGACCTGGAGCGTGCCGCCGCCGGAGAAGCCTTGGCCGCCGATCGTGAGCGTCTTGACGCCGTCGTTGTCGACGTCGTCCGGCGTGACGGAGGTGGCGCTGAAGCCGGGAATGCTGCAAGTGACGACGAACGGGACCATGTCCCGCATGGTGTCGGGGTTGGTCACGACGAGCGTCCACGTCCCGAGGGCGGCGGCGGTCAGGTCCAGCGTACACGTGATGCGCGTGTCGCCCGTGACGCTGACGCCGGTGGCGACGATATCGGGCTGCCCTTCGCGCACGAGCCTCACGGCGGCCCCGGTCTGGAATCCGTAGCCGTCGATCTGCACGTTGAGCGGGCCGGTGTTGGGACCGAGGGCGGGGAGGACGGCGTCGATCAGGGGCGGCGTGTACGGCGACAGCCGCCAGTAGTTGGCGTCGCACGGATCCTGAACGACCGTCTGGATTCGGCAGGCCGCTCGCTGGACGGCGTTCTCGAAATCCCCGTTGACGACGAGGTTCGGGCCGTTGTTCTGTTTCACGACGATGTTGTCAAAGAGGGCCTCAACACCGCCGGGCACGCCGGCCGGGGCGTGACCGAGCTTGAGCACGATGGTGGCCACGCTGCCGGTCGGCGTGATCGTCTGCGGGCGCGGGCCGGCGGGGCCGGTGTCGGCCGGGCTCTGATCGGTGACCTGCGCCCAGCCGAACGACGCGTCGGCCAGATCGAGCTTGCGGACCATGGCGGGATTGTTGCGTGCGGCGCTCTCCTGGAAGCGATCGGCGCTGTACGTGTCGAACGGCCCGTCGATGAGCAGGACCTCAAACCAGTTGTACGGGTTTGCGGCGAGCCCCTTCCACCAGAACGAGTATTGCAGCGGGACGCCGGGCGTGACGGCGATCTCCTGAAAGACGCCGCCGCTGCCGTCGTCGTTGCTCTGCGTGGGCGAATCGGGCTCGGTCGCCTGGTCGGCGAAGAACAGGTGAAGGGCGGTGGCGCTGCCGTCCGGCGTGTCCTTGGGGA
>CAZTVU010000232.1:0-7712 GCA_964617025.1 uncultured Planctomycetales bacterium
ATGCTTCTATCGGCTCTCACGACCCGTAAACGTGAGAGGTTTTAGGACGCACTCTAGGTAGATTAGGATAAAGACGCTTGCAGGCCTCGACTCGATTCGCCCTGAACGCCGCGAGCAATTGGGGCAACACGTTCGTGACGATCGCGGCGGGGGCGGTCACCGTCCCGTATGCGGTCGCGCGCCTCGGGGACGTGCCGTACGGCATCTACGGGGTGCTCGGCTCCATCCTCGCCATGCTGGGCCTGCTGGAGCTTGGGCTGTCGGCCGGGCTGGCGCGTTTCTCCTGCCGGGATCAGGCCGCCGGCGACGAGCAGGCCCTGCGCGAGACGATCTCGACCGGACAGGCGATCCTCGGTGCGGTGGGCCTGGTCGGGGCCTGCGCGATGGTCGCGGGGACGCCGTGGATTCGCACCTTCTTCCGCGTGCCGGAGGAGTACGCCGCCGACCTGCTGAGGATCAACGTCTGCCTCGCCGTCTCGTACGCGCTGAGCTTCATCGCCCTGGCGACCAAGGGCGTCGTCATGGGCGCAAACCGCCACGACCTGGCCAACCTCGTCGAGATCGTCGCCACGCTGGTCCGCGTCGGCCTGATGTTCGGTCTGTTCGAGGCGTGGCGGGCTTCGCTGGTGTTGTTCGGCGTGACGTTCGTCGCGCACCAGGTCGTGCGGCTGGTCGGGCTACAGGCGGCGGCGAGGGTATCCGTCGGCCGCGCGGCGTCGTTCCGGCTCTCGGCGGTGTCGCGACGCTCGTTCACGCGGCTGGCCGGATTCAGCAGCTACAATGCCCTGATGGTGCTTGGGAACCTCGTGCTGTTGCAGGGCCCCAATTTCATCATCGGCCGGATGCTGGGGACGGCGATGGTGACGGCGTTCGCGCCGGCGCTGCTGGTGGCCAGCCAGCTTCGCGGCTTCGTCATGGGTCTGACCAGCCCGATCATGCCGCTGGCGGGCCGTGAGGCCGTCACCGCCGGCGGCGCGCGGCTGGGCGAGTGGTCCGTCCGGCTCAGCCGGTTCTCGTGCGTCGTCTCGCTGACGCTCATTCTGCCGATCCTGCTGTACGCCGGGCCGATCCTGAAAGGCTGGATGGGCCCCGGGTTCGAGTGGACGGCGCCGGTGTTTGTCGTGACGGTGGTGGGTCACCTGTTTGCGGGGGTTCAGTCGGCGAACTACTACCTTGTTCTCGGGGCGGCCTCCATCCGCCCGTGGGCGATCAGCCAGATGATTACGGCGGCGGTGGCGATGGCTCTCGCCATCATCGGGCAGGTCTTGCTGGGCTGGGGCCTGCTGGGGATCGCCGCGTCGGTCGCAGTCGTCACGGCGATTCGCAACGGGATCTATCTGCCGTTGTTCTCCTGCCGGGAGTTTCGGGTGCCGCTTGTTCACTATTTCTTCGAGACGTACGGCCGGCCGCTGTTGCCGGCGTTGCTGGTAGCGGCAGTGGCGGTTGTATTGAGCCGATGGGTGCCGCCGGTACGCCTGAGCCTGCTGGCGGGGCACGCGACCCTGGCGATGGTGCTGTATGCCGCGGCGGCGTGGTTCCTGGCGATGGATTCGAACGATCGGGACCTGCTCGCCGGCTGGGTGCGGATCGGCGTGGCAAAGGTGCGGGCGCTTCGGCGAAGCTCCGGGGCGGCGAGCGGATGAGCTGCATGTGCGATGTCTCCGTCGTGATCCCCGCGTATGACGCGGAGGGCTTTCTGGCTCGGGCCGTCGAGAGCGTGTTGGGGCAGAGCATCCCGCCGCGAGAGATCCTCGTCGTGGACGACGGCTCGACGGACGGGACGGCGGACGTCGCGCGGCGGCTGGGCGAACGAATCCGCTATCTGCGGCAGGAGAACGCCGGGCCGTCGGGGGCGCGGAATCGGGGAATCGGCGCAGCGGCGGGCGAGTGGGTCGCGTTTCTGGATGCCGATGACTGGTGGCTGCCGCGGCGACTGGAGCGCGGGCTGGCCGTGGCCGGACGGTACCCGGGGCTGAACTGGGTGGCCGGGCGATACCGGCTGCTGCACCCGGACGGGCGGATGATCGCACCCGAGGGTGAAGGGGGTTATGTTCCGCCCGGCGAGCGGCTGCCGAACTTCTATGATGCCGCGCGAGGCGGTCTGCGGTTTCACACGGGGACGATGCTCATTCGCCGGGACATTCTGCGCCAAGCCGGGTTGTTCGACCCGGCCATGAGGCGGACGGAGGACGTGGACCTCTGGTGCCGGATCGCGGATATCGACCCGGCGATCGGGTTCGTGGATGAGCCGGTGCTGGTGTACGATTGGACGAACCCGGCGTCGATCACGCACCGGGAGGATCCGACGGCGGAAAACCTTCGGGTGTTCGTGCGGAAGCATGTGGGTCCGATGCCGGGGCCCCGTGCGGGGCGGACGCCGAAACAGGCCTACTTCGAGTCCCTCATGCGGCAGTGGGCGCGGCGATGGATCGTCGTGGGCTGGCGGCCGGCGCTGGATTGGCTGTTGCGCGAGTATGGGGGCTGGCTGCCGTGGCGCTTGCGGCTGGCGGCACGCGTGGCGCTGGCCGTTCCGGAGGGCGTGCACGCGGCGGCGGTTCGAGCCGGGCGGCGAGCGCGGGAATGGCGTCGAGGAAAGGGTTTAGGGTTTAGGGTTTAGGGTTTCGGCGAATTGCCGGCGTTTCAACGCCTCGCCACCGGCGATCCGAAACTCCCCGCACGCCACTGTCTTTTTATGGCTATTCGCGTCTGTCATGTCATTCCGCAGATCGGTGTCGGCGGGGCCGAGCGGCAGCTCTATGAGCTGATCGTCCGGAGCGACCCGGCCGCCGTCGTGCATCGCGTGCTTTACTATGACGATTCGAACGACACGGAACAGCTCGCGCTGTATGAGCGGGCGGGGATCCCCATGGCGCGGATCCCGCGAAACAAGAAGCGGCCGTTGCGGTTCATCCGGGACATGGCCGGCCTCATCCGCGCGGGAGGGGCGGACATCGTCCACTGCTGGCTGTTCAGCGGCGTGGTCTGGGGGCGGCTGGGGGCGATGCGGGCGGGCGTTCGGCCGATCATCGTCGCACACCGGGGGACGGAGCTCATTCATCTGGGCATCCTTCGAACGCTGGAGCGACTGACCGGGCCCCGTGTGCATTACATGGCCAACAGCTTCGCCTGTGCGCGGGTCGTGGCCGGGCAGTTGCGGGTGCCCGCGGAGAGGTTTCATGTGATCTACAACGGCATCGACGTCGAACGATTCTCCGTGACACCCGATCGCGCCGGCGTGCTGGCGGAATTGGGCGTGCCGGACGACGGCAAGGTGGTTGTCATGGTGGGTCGGCTGACGCGGGCGAAGAACTACCCGATGCTGCTCGAGGTGGCCCGGCGGTGCCGCGGGACGCTGCTCGTGCGGTTCGTGCTCGTGGGGCACGGCGAGCTGGAGGCGGAGCTGCGGCGGCGGGCGGACGAGTTGGGCGTGAGCGACCGGGTGCATTTCGTCGGGCTGCGGCACGATGTCGAGCGGATCCTGCGGGCGGCGGACGTGTTCTGCTTCACGAGCCTGCACGAGGGATTTCCCAACGCGCTGCTCGAGGCGATGACGGCGGGGCTGCCGATCGTCACCACGGGGTTTCCCGGCGCCGAGGAGCTGGTGGAGGACGGGGCGTGCGGATTCGTGGTGCCGCTGAACGACGCGGATGCCGCGTTTGCGCGGCTGCGGGCGTATCTCGACGACCCGGCGATGGCGGCGCGGATGGGGGCGGCGGCCCGGCGGAAGGCCGTCGAGCGATTTTCCATGGCGGCGATGGTGAGTCGCACGTTTGCGTTCTATCGTGAGCTGCTGGAGGCGAGGGCATGAGCTTCGGACGCGCGATCCGCCTGGCGGCGTACTACCTGTTCGCCCGGCACCTGCCGGCGTCGAACACCCGGCCGGGGCTGCTGTTCCAGCCGATTCGCCGCTGGATCTGCCGGGGGCTCTTTCTGCGTGCGGGGCGCGGCATCAACGTCGAAAAAGGGGCCTACTTCGGCGACGGGGCGCAGATCGAGATCGGCGACGGCTCGGCGATCGGCGTGAACTGCGAGGTGGTCGGCCCGGTGCGGATCGGCCATCACGTGATGATGGGACCGGACGTGATTATTCTTACGCAGAACCACCACTTCGAGCGGCTCGACATCCCGATGTGCGAACAGGGCTATCGCCCGCCGGAGGCGGTGGTCATCGGCGACGACGTGTGGATCGGGACGCGGGCGATCATCCTGCCCGGGGTGACGATCGGGCGGGGCGCGATCATCGGCGCGGGGGCGGTGGTGACGAAGGATGTGCCGGACTACGCGATCGTCGGCGGCGTTCCGGCGAAGGTGATCCGCTATCGGCCCGGTGCTCCGGGGCATGAGGGTCCATGAGCACATCGGCTTGCACGGCTGATCGCGAGTTCCTTCGTGAGGTGCTCGAGTGGGATGTTGCAAGCTGGCGGTTTGCGCTGATGTTGTGGGACCGCTGCGCCGGCGATGTGCGAGGGGCGCACCTGCTCGATATCGGGGCCAGGCACGGCGGGCTGTCGCTATGGTTCGCCAGGCGGGGGTGCCGCGTCGTGTGCTCGGACGTCGGGCCGCCTTCGGAAAAGGCGATCGAGCGGCATCGTCGCTACGGCGTGGCCGAGCAGATTGCCTACGCCGCCGCGGACGCGGCCTCGCTTCCGTTCGCGGACGCGGTGTTCGACCTTGTGTGCTTCAAGTCGGTGTTGGGGATCGTCGGCACGGGCGACTGCTACGAGCGGCAGGCGCGAGCGGTGCGAGGTTCTCAATGCGTTTCGCCGGAATATTCTGTTTCATCATGACGCTGCTTTTTTTTGTGAACCTGAAGGCGTCGGCCCTTCATCAGCTCCTGCGGCGGCGATTCGTCGAGTGGGCGTCGCGCTGGCGTTATGTGTCGATTGACGAGGTGGGGGCGCTATTGGCACCCTTCTCTCGCGTGGAGACGGCGTGTTCGGGCTGCCTGGCGACGTTCGGTCGGACGGAACGGCAGCGGGCCATCCTGCATGGCCTCGATGCGGTGCTGAACCCCGTGCTCCCGCGGCGGTGGAAGTACATTGTGGCGGGCTGCGCGGTGAAGTGAGGGCTCGGAGACGGGAGGCAACGGCATCGTGAGTCGGCGCGGCGTTCTGTTGGTCGGGAACTTCCTCTCGAAATCGGGCAAGACGCAGCAGGTCTGCGAGTCGCTGGCGCCGCGCTTCGCGGAGCGCGGCTGGGACGTCGTCACCGCGTCGGATCGGCCGGGGCGGCTGGCCCGGGCCGTCGATATGGCCGCGACCACTTGGCGCGAGCGACGACGGTACGACGTCGCGTACGTGGAACTGTTCGGGCTGCTGAGCTTCCGCTGGGCGGAGGCGGTAGCGTGGACGCTGCGGCGGGCGGGAAAGCCGTATGTGCTGGCCATGCACGGGGGCGAGCTGCCGGAGTTTGCCGCGGGGCGGCCGGATCGCGTGCGTCGGCTGTTGGCCTCCGCCGACGCGGTCACCGCCCCGTCGGGATACCTGCGGGACCAAATGCGGGCGTATCGCGAGGACATCCGCATCATCGCCAACGGGATGGAGGTGGGGCGGTACACGGGGCGCGTTCGAACGGCGCCGCGCCCCGTGCTGGTGTGGGTGCGGTCGTTTCACGCCTGGTACAACCCGGCAATGGCGGCTCGCGTCGTCGGACGGCTTGTCGGTGAGTGGCCGGACATTCGGATCATCATGCTGGGGCCCGACAAGGGGGATGGCAGCCTGCAGCGCATGCATCGGACGGCGGAGGAGCTCGGCGTTTCGGATCGGATCGAGACGCCCGGGCAGGTGGCCAAGGACGAGGTGCCCGGATGGCTGGACCGGGCCGATATCTTTCTGAATACGACCACGATCGACAACATGCCGGTCAGCGTACTCGAGGCGCAGGCGGCGGGGCTGTGCGTCATCAGCACGAATGTCGGCGGGGTGCCGTACATCGTCGAGGACGGTCACGACGGCCTGCTCGTTCCATCGGACGACGCGGAGGCGATGGCCGCCGCCGTGCGGCGGGTGCTGACGGAGCCGGGGCTGGGCGAGCGTCTTTCGCGCAACGCTCGCGAAAAGGCGGGTCAGTTCGACTGGTCGGTCGTCATCCCGCAATGGGAGGCGTTGTTCGAGTCGATCATGCGGAGGTAGGCGACCGGCCCATGCGCACGTTGCGAATCGCGTTTGTCGCGCACGGCAACTTCTGGCATGTCGGGCCGTATATTCAGTTCTTTCGGGATCGCGGGCACGACGTTCATTGGATCGCATACGGCCGGCCCACGATGGAGTTCGGCTGCCCTGCGCACGTGATTGTGGCGGCGGCACCCAGCGGGGCGAGCCTGTCCAAGTGGCGCTACGTCACGGGTGCCCTGGCGGCGCGGCGGCTCCTGCGCGAGCTTCGACCCGACGTCGTTCACGGGCACTACGTGACGAGCGCCGGCGTGATCTGCCTGCTGTCCGGGTTTCGGCCGTATGTGCTGACGGCCCATGGCAGCGATGTGATCCATTCGATGCGGTCGCCGTTGTGGCGGGCGGTGCTGCGTCGGGTGTTCGCGGGCGCGGCGATGGTGAATGTCGTCTCCGACGGGCTGGGGGGCTTGGCGCGGGGGTTGGGCGTTTCGGACGAACGGCTATTGGTGGCCACGCTCGGCGTGGACGCGCGGATGTTCGACTACCGGGAACCGAGGCCCGCGTGCGAACCGATCCGCCTCGTGTGTACGCGGATGCTGGACGACGTATACGACCCGTGGACGGTTCTGCGCGCGTGCGAGATCCTGCGACAGCGCGGAGTGCCGTTCGAGATGACGTTCGCCGCGGGCGGTCCCCGCGACGAGGCGGTGCGGCGCGAGTCGCGAGCGAGGGGACTTCAGGACACCGTGCGTTTTCTGGGCGGCTATCGGAACGAGGACTTGCCCGCGATTCTTCATTCCAGCGACCTCTTCCTCTCGGCGTCCCTGTGGGACGGGACGTCCATTTCCCTTCTTGAGGCGATGGCATGCGGGGTGGTGCCGGTCGTTTCGCGAATCGAGAGCAACCTTGCCTGGCTGGAGGACGGCCGGACGGCGCTGATGTTCGACCGCGGGGATGCGCGAGGCCTGGCCTCCCAGATCGAGCGGGCGGCCGGGGACGCCGCTCTTCGCGTCCGCGCCGCGCGTCAAAACCGGGAGGTTGTTGAGGCGCGCGCCGATCGGCGAAAGAACATGCTTCTGCTCGAGGATCGGTTCTTTCGTATCCTCGGCAGTCACCGCCCGTAATCGCTTGCAGTCGGATCAGGGCCCCGCAACAGCCCACGGATCGGGCGGCTCGGCGGCCGGATCGTACTGATAGGGCTGGCCCGCCGGCCAGGCGGCGCACGCTTCGCGCGAGATCAGGCCGTCGCGATAGGAGAACGCGCCGATGTCCGCGGGCTGCGTGTCGTACGACGTTCCCCAGAAATCGAAGAGGCCCGCCGGCACCGGCCCCGCCGTCCCGCGAGCCGGGCTGGTGGTGTCGAGCCAGAAGATGCCGGAGGGGGCATCGAGAAAGCCGGGGTCTGCGGCGATGTCATGCGGGCCGGGAATGTTGGAGGCCGGGCGACACAGGTTGTAGTCCGCCGCCGGCGCCATGGCCCCCTGGGTAAGGATGAAGGCCGAGATCGACGCCGTGATCACGTTGTTTGTGGCGGTGTTGCCGCTGCCCAGGGCAAACCGCACCCCATAGGGGTTGTCGACGATCGTGTTGTGGATCACGTTG
>CAZTVU010000233.1:0-7658 GCA_964617025.1 uncultured Planctomycetales bacterium
AGCTACAACGGCTACGCGTGGTACCCCAGCAGGGTCGCACCGGTCACGCCGCGATTGAAAGATGTTGACTTTCTCGGCACCATGGTGCGGTTGGGTCATGATGCCGGCATGAAAGTGCTCGGCTACTTCTGCCTCGGCGCCAATCCCCATTGGGAGGCCCGCAACCCCGACCTCGTGCACGGCCCCGACGCCGACCACATCAAGATCCCCCTGACGCTTGAATACCTCGACTATTTCTGCCGCAGCATCGAGGACGTCCTCCGGCAAACCGCCGTCGACGGCTTCATGATCGACTGGGTCCGGCCCACGCAGCACAAGCGATGGCTCGACTGCGAAAAGGACATGTACCGCCAGCTCCTGGGTGAAAAGTTCCCCTCGGCGTCTCCGCCGCCGGCCGACCTGACGCTGGAGTTCGACCGCCGGGCAATCGAGCGGGCCTGGCGTTACATCACGTGGGTCGTCCGGGCTGTGCGGCCGGCGATCCTCTGGACCAACCATCCGATCCTCAAGAGCGAATACCCGCTGTGGGACGGCCACCGCCTGCTCCGCGAGGTGGACTGGATCCTGAACGAAGCCCCCGAACTGGAGCACCTCGAATGGCTCCGCACCCGCGTGGGGCCGCGCACGCTCATCGTTCAGAACCTCTGCGGCTGGGGCGGCCACGACGCAGCCGCGTGGAAAAACGTCGACACCCGCCGGTTCGGCCTGTACGGCTTCGCCAAAGCCGACGTCGCAACGACCCTCCCGACCGACAAGGACGCCGCCAACGCTCGAAACATCCGCATCCTCCGGGAGGCCTATCACTGCCTCTGATGTCGGCATTCTTGAAACGGCGGCCAATCCCCCGTAGCGTGACGGCCATGCGATCACGCCTGGTTTTCGATGGAGTGGTTCTTGCGCTGATGTGCCCCGGTCTCTCCGTCGCCGAGACCCGGCCGGCGACGCAACCGGCCCCGGCGGCGCCGGCGGCCGTCAAGCCGCCGGAGACCATCGAGGGCCTTCAGGCGCTTCGTGACGGTATCGCCGCGGAAATGGATCGCCTCCGCCCCGCCACGCAGCCCACGGAATCCACCCCGGCCACCCAGGCGGCCGACGTCATCGCCGCTCGCCAGTCCGCGGCGGCGCTCTACATGTCGCTTCAGCAGTTGCTTGCGCACGTCGATACGCATCTGGCGCTGCGTCGCCAGATCGCGGACCTGCGCAGTGCCGAGCGAATCGAGGCGTTTACCGCGGAGCTTGCCGCGATTCAGAATCGCACGAAGGAAATCGCCGCGAGCATCGCCGACCCTCCCCGGTATGCCTCCGCCGAGGATATCAAGAAGGTCCAGGACGAATACGAGTCGCGAGTTCGCGAGATCAGCAGCCGTCGGACCCTTCAATCCGAGCGAGCCAAGGCTCTCGCCGCGGCCCCCCAGCGGCGGCAGGAGGCGGCCGCCAGGGTCCAAAAGGCGCAGGCGGAGTTTCACGACGAGATCGCGCCCCTGCTGGCGCAGCTCGATGCGTCGATCAATGACGCGGAACGCCGCCGGATCGAGCAGCGGACCCGCAAGGCGGAGATCGACGCGGGCATCGCGCTCTTTGAGGAGCTGGAGATTCGCCTGACCGAGGAGCGCGACACCATTTTGCAGAGCCAGGGCGAGCGGCGGCTGCCCCTCCTGAGCGATCTGGTCCGCCACCTCGGCGACTGGCGGAACCGCCTCCAGCAGATCCACTCGCGCGGCGAGCGTGAGGATATCGAATATCAACTGCAATACATCGCCAGCCACCCGGACGCCGTCCCGTCGTACGAATTGCCCTTCTGGGAGCTCCGCAAACTGGAGATCACGGCCCGGGAGGAGTTTGGAAACCGCGAGCGGTCGATACGGTCGCGGTTCCCGCGGTCGCGGGTGGAGGAAATCAAGCAGGATGCCGCCAACGAGCGGGCGCACTGGGACCTCTTCATGGAATCGCTCGACCGGCGCTCCAGCGAGCACATCCGCGACCGCTACTGGCAGGTTCAGCAGGCCATTGCCACTTGGAGAAAACGTCTCGCCCGCGACCGGCGCCTTCTGGACAAGACCGTCGACGAGCGGCGGGAGCTCATCGTCTTCATCGACGGCCTCAACGAGGAGATTCGCATCCGCGAGGCGGAGCTGAATCGGCGCCTGAACGAGCGGCTCCTGCAGCAGGCGAACGACCCGAAGGCCGAGCGAATCAGTCAGCAGTACGCCGACCTCAAGCGCGGCTACACCGAGCGATGTCAGCAGATCCAGACCGAGATCTCCGAGCTGATCGCCCGCATACGCACCGCCAACGAGCTCGCCGCGTCCCTGATCGAGGAACTGGAACGCCACCGAAGCCGGCTCTACTGGCGACATCTCTACGTGCCCGAGCGGCCCCTGTGGACCTACCGCTGGTCGGCGTCACTGGCCGAGTGGCGCTCCGACCGCGAGGCCGCCCAGCGCGAGCGCGATCGCCGGACCGTTGGCAACTGGCTCGGGCAACTCACCCGGTGGCAATGGACCCTGTTCGGCATCGCCCTGGCGTCGGCGGAGGCCCTCGCGGTTTGGCTTCGGCGCCGCGCCCGCCGATATGCGGACGCCGTGGCCCGCCGAATCCTCGACGCGCCCGCACCCACCGATCCCCGCCACGCCCCCGTCGCGGACCGCACGCACCTGCTTCTCGCACGGTTCGGGGCGCGCATCGCTCCGTTGGCGGCGCCGGTCGTCACGATGCTGCTGTTCATCCTCCTCTATGAGGTCACGGGCCCGGTCGCGGCGCTTATCGGAACCGTGGCCGTCCTGATCCTCGGCCTGTCGGTCACGGAGGCACTGATCCGGCTCCTGTTCGTCCCCGGCAAACCGCGTTTTCGACTGCTGCCGTGCAGCAATGTGGTCGCCCTGCACTATCGCCGATGGGGCATGGCCGCGTGGCTCGCCACGGCGGTGATGCTGCCGGTGCCGTTGTTGCTCTGGACGCTCGACTGGGCTCCCTACTCACGGAGCTACGCCTGGGCGGCCTACCAGGTCGTCGCGCTCGCAATGCTCCTTGTCTTCGGCTTTTCCCGGCAGCTTGTCCTCCGCGTCGTCGGCCGGCCGGAGCAACTGCGGTATCGTCACGTCTTCACGTTGATCCAGACGGCCTACCCCCTTCTGTGGGCGGGTGTGGCGGTTCTGTTCGCGGCCGTCGTCCTGGGATATGGCGCCCTGGCGAATTTGGTCCTCTTCGGGTGCGCGGCCACGATCGGCACGATTGCGGTGGCCATCCTGCTGTCCCGATACGTCACCGACCTGCTGATCCGGCACTGGCCCCGAGGGGACGGAGAGATCCCCGAGGCCCCGTCCGCCGCCGACTCGGCTCCCGGCGCACGGCCGCGCGACGCCTCGGCGAGCACCGCGGAAGACGCCCGGACCGCCGTGGAAGGCCGGGAGGTGGCCCTGAGAGCCGCGGCCGTGCTCTGCCGCTGGGTCATCGCCGTCGCCGCCGCGATGACCGTGCTTCGCATCTGGGGGATTACGGGCGTGGAGGTGAAATCGCTGCTAGGGTACGAATTGCTCAGCGCCGATGCCGGGACCGGCCGCCCCGCCATCACCATCGGCCGCGTCCTCGCCGGCCTTGCGGCGGTCGTCGGATCGCTGTGGGTCTCGCGCGCAATCCGCTCGATCCTGACGACACAGGTGTATCCCGCCTACGGCGGCATCGACAAGGGCGTCGGGGCCGCCGTCAACACCGTCCTGCACTACTTCATCGTCCTTCTCGGGCTGTACTTTGCCCTGTTCGCAATGCAGGTTCCCCTGGGCGCTCTCACGGTCGTGCTGGGCACGGTCGGGCTCGGCCTGGGGCTGGGCCTTCAGCCGCTCTTCGTCAACTTCGTTAGCGGCCTCATGATCCTCTTCGAGCGCCATCTGCGCGTCGGGGACATCATCGAGGTCGGCGGGCAGGTCGGCGAGGTCACCAGCATCAGCATGCGGTCGACGTCGATCCGCACGTTCGACAACGTCGATCTCGTCATCCCCAACAGCGATTTCATCTCGCATTCGACGATCAACTGGACGCTGAGCGACTCGCGCCTCCGCGGCCGTATCGGCATCGGCGTTGCCTACGGCACCGACCCCGAGACCGTCCGACGCCTTCTCCTCGACATCGCCAATCGTCACCCCCTCGTGCTGCGATACCCGCCGCCGGACGTCTGGTTCACCAACTTCGGCGAGAGCAGCCTCGACTTCGAACTGCTGCTCTGGTTCCGCAGTCCGTCCGACCGGGGCACCACGCTCAACTCGCTTCGGTTCGAGATCCTGCGCGTATTCCGCGAACAGGGCATCGAGATTCCCTTCCCGCACCGCACGCTCACGACCGCCGGCAACGCACCGCTTCCCATCCAGATCGTGCCGCCGAAAGACGGCACTCCGCCGCCCGGCCCGGGCTGACGGACCGCCGTCCCCGTTGCGCCACACGGGCGCGAAGCCCGGCAGACATTGTTTCACGACCGCCGCTCGGCTATACTCGCGGGGTCGGCGACCGACATCGCCGAAGGACGAGAGTAAGCTCATGGCAGACGAGAAGAAGCCCAAGCAAACCGCGCCCCCGAAGGGCACCGGAGCCGCAACCAAGGCGCCGCCCAAAAAGGCGCCGAAAAAGACGCCCCCGAAAGAGCTCCCGCGCTACAAGGTCCTGCTCCACAACGACGATCACAACGACATGCTCTACGTCGTGAGCGTGATCCGCAGGCTGACGACGCTGACGAATGAAGAGGCCGTGGCGCGCATGCTCGAGGCGCATAACACCGGCGTGGCGCTGCTCCTGGTCACCCACAAGGAACGGGCGGAGCTCTACGTTGAGCAGTTCGCCAGTTGCCGTCTCACCGTAACGATCGAGCCCGAGTAGCCTCGACGATCGCGGCATGCGCCCCGAGCAGCGGCCCGGGCGCGATGCCCTGCGGGATATGACGCAGCGTGCCGTGCCGAAGCGCACCATGCGCCGGCATCGGGCATCTTTGCAGGTCACGCGGCAGGCCCCCGGCGGGATCGGAGAATCGAATATGGATCTGCAGGACCGGATCGTGGTCGTGACCGGTGCCGCCCGGCGGGTCGGTCGGGCGATCGCGCTGCACCTGGCGGAGCATGGGTGCCACATCGTCGCGCACTATCGGCAATCGGCCGCCGAGGCCGAGAAGCTTGCCGCCGCCGTCCGCGAGATGGGCCGCCGGTGCTCACTGGTGGCCGGCGACCTCGCCGACCCGGCGACCCCCGCGCAGGTCATCGGGCACGCCGTGCGCGAGCATGGGCGGATCGACGCCCTGATCAACAACGCCGCCGCCTTTCCGACATCGACGCTGGACACGCTGACGGCCGACGGCTTCGCGCAGACGCTGCAGGTCAACCTGATCGCCCCGGTGATGCTCGCGGCGGCGGCCTGGCCGCACTTCCGCTCGGCCGGAGGCGGCAAGGTCGTGAATATCGTGGACATCTACGCGGAGCGGCCCTGGGAGAAGTACATCGCCTACTGCGCGGCCAAGGCCGGCCTGGTCAGCGCGACCCGTTCGCTCGCCAAGGCGATGGCCCCGCTCGTGCAGGTCAACGGCGTGGCCCCCGGCGTGGCCCAGTTCCCTGAGGACGCCGACGCGGAGTCGCGGCAGCGGATCCTGGCCCGGGTGCCGTTGGCGCGGCCGGGCTCCCCGCTGGACATTGCCAAAGCGGTTCGGTTCCTCCTGGAGGATGCCGACTACGTCACCGGCCAGGTGATCGCCGTTGACGGCGGCCGAAGCGTGGCTTGGTAACGCACCTGTTGCCAACCGGCCCCAAAGCCGATAGAATCCAAGTCGGTGTGTGTCGGGGACGTAGCTCAGCTGGGAGAGCGGCTCGTTCGCAATGAGCAGGTCAGGGGTTCGAATCCCCTCGTCTCCATCCCCTTACTGTCCAACGAGTTACGATGTGCCGAGGATATCGCAAAGCCCCGCAAATCGCAGGGTTTTGGATTTCCGGGTTCTCGCTTTGCGGAGCGTTGCGGCCGTTTGTGTGCGTTTGCTGTGCCGGATTCTGTGCCGCTTTTTCGGCCGCCTCGTCGCCCCGAATAGCCTGCTCAAAGTGCTCGCTGGTCGTCATCAGGTAGTGCCGCATGGCGACGTTCGGCTTGCTGCCCAGCCAGTCCGTCTCAAGCGGAACCGGCTATTCTCCACGCCTGTCCCGTTCGTTCGTACAGGCAAGCGGCCCGTCCCAACCCGATTTCGGACCGTATTTCCGGAGCGCGGTACTCAGGCGCGTGCCATCTCGCGGAGGATCCCACAGCCGCGCTCGAGCGTGGCCTGCCTGGCGGCGTAGCTGATGCGAAAATGCGTGTCCCGCTCGCTGAAGACGTTCCCGGGGATGATCAGCAGGTTGCGCCCGATCGCCTGCTCGACGAACACGGAGGCGTTCGGATAGCCCGGCGGCACCTTGGGGAAGAAATAGAAGCCGCCGCTCGGGCGAGTGACCTCGTAGCAATCCCGCAGGGCCTCGTACACAAAGTCGCGCCGGCGGCGAAACTCGTTCACGTGTTCCGTGATGTCCGTGTCCATGGCCACGACGCCGGCGTATTGAACCATGCTCGGCGCGCACACGAACGTGTACTGCTGCAGCTTCGTCATGGCGTCGATCAGGGACTTGGGGCCGGCGGCGTACCCAAGCCGCCAGCCGGTCATTCCCGCCGATTTGCCGAAGCCCCGCAGCAGGATCGCGCGATGCTTCGCCTCGCCCCATCCGCTCGGGCAGGGGCCGTCGTAGCTGAGCCGGCAGTAAATCTCGTCGAGGATTAGAAGCAGGTTGTGACGCTCGGCCAGCTCGGCGGCCTGCCGAAGCTCCTCCGCGGAAAGCACGATGCCCGTCGGGTTCGACGGCGAGGCCAGCACGAGCACCTTGGACCGCGGGGTGACGGCGGCCTCGATACGATCCGCGTGCAGGCGGAAATCGGGATACGTGTCCACGAAGACCGGCACGCCGCCGATCAGCCGCACGGCGTGCTTGTAAATCACGAAGTACGGATCGGGGATGATGACTTCGTCGCCCGGATTCAAGACGGCCATGAGCGCCAACTGAATGCCGCCGCTGACGCCCGACGTCACGAGGACGCCCGAGCCGTCGATCGAACCGTATTGCGCCTGCAGCGCCGACATGATCCGCTCGTGCAGGGCCGGGATGCCCTGGGTGACGGTATAGCCGTTGCGGCCCGCGCGAATGGCCGCGATCGCGGCCTCCTTGATCGCCTCCGGCACGTCGAAGTCCGGCTGGCCGATCGACAGGTTGACGGGGTCGGTCAGACGCGCCCCGAGGTCAAACACTTTGCGTATGCCGGAGGCATCGACGGCGTTGCACCGGTCGGAGATGAATTGATCGATCGACATCGTCAGACGCGGTCCGCAGATGCGTGGTCCGTTCGGCGCTCCCGCAACGACACCGACGCCACGCACGCTGGCGGTGCCGAGGGACAATCAGAAGCGGCTGCCCTGCAACCCGGTGTCCGGCACGCCGCACGAGCCGCGGGGGTCGACAAACAGTTGCACAACGCGAACGCTCGTTACTTCTTGGCCTTGGCGTCCTTCGCAGGCGCCCCCTTCGCCGCGGCCGCGCCCTTCGCGGGTGCCGCGGCCGCGCCTTTGGCAGGTGCCGCGGCCGCGCCTTTGGCAGGTGCTGCGGCCGCGCCCGCCG
>CAZTVU010000234.1:0-7642 GCA_964617025.1 uncultured Planctomycetales bacterium
CCTGCGGCCGGCGCGGCAACCGTGGTCCAGGTCCGGTCGGATGACATCGTCCGCGAAAACGTGATCCGAACCGACGTCGTCGAGGAGATGCTCACCCGCGCCGTCTGCCGTCTGACCGGAAAGGTTCGCGTGCGGGACGCCTGGCACTCGATCTTTCGCGACGACGACGTCATCGGCATCAAGTTCAACGGTACCGGCAGCCGCGAGCTGAGGACGTCGCCGCTGTTTGCCCGGGTGCTGGTGCGATCGCTGACGGCCGCGGGCTGGAAGCCGCCGCAAATCGTGCTTATCGAGGCCCCCGCGATCCTGCCGCAGCAGCTCGGCACGACGCCGGCGTCGACGGGCTGGTCCAGAACGCCTTTCGACTTCGGCAGCGGCCGCGACCACTTTGCGGCTGTGCTCGACCAGGTGACGGCCCTCCTCAATGTGCCCTTCCTCAAGTCGCACAATATCGCCGGGATGACGTGTTGCCTGAAGAACCTTTCGCACGGCCTCATCCGCAGCCCGGCGCGGTTCCACGCCAACCGGTGCTCGCCGTTCATCGCCGACATCGTCGCGGCCGACCCGCTTCGCTCGAAGGTGCGACTGCACCTGGTCAACGCCCTGCGCGCGGTCTTCGACAAAGGGCCGACGGCCTCGCTCCAGACGATGTGGCCGGCGGGAACGATCCTCGCCTCATTCGATCCGGTGGCGACGGACACCGTCGGCGTGGAGATGATCAACGTCCAGCGCGCCGCTCACGGTCTGCCGCCCCTCGACGGCCCGGACCACCCCGTCCCTGCCCTGCGGGACGCCCAGCGCCGCGGCCTGGGCACCTCGTCGTGGTATGCCATCCGCCTGGTGAAGGTGCGGCTGTGAGCGGACGACAAATCACGTACGGACGGCGACGCGAGGGGTTTGGAGTTCAGCGTTGCGAGTTCAGCGTCGCGAGTTGAGCGTTGGCGACTCGAACCATACGCCGGAAGAACGGAAGAACGGAATAACGGACGAACGGATTCCCCGGTAATCGACGAACCCCGTGACCCTGGGGAGTTGCGCGTTCAGCGTTGCGCGTTCAGCGTCGCGAGTTGGCGACTCGAAGCCCGAGTAATCGAACGCCGGAATAACGGCAGGGCGTAACTCGCTTCCGCGGCGCGCGGCCGCCGGTTTTTGGAGTGCGGCGGCCGTGCCGCCGCTTTTCCTGCGGCGCGGGATGACGCCGGGGCTCGCCGCAGGCCTCCCGAATCCAAAGCGGTGGCGTGGCCACCGCACTCCACAAGCGATGACGGATGGTGAACGAAGCGAATGCGGACAGTCGCAAACGCCCAAACGCGGCCGGATCGTCTTACGAAAAGCTTGTCGGGAGAACACGGAATTGGGAGATATTGCCCCAGCGTTGCATACGCCAACGCTGGAAAACGAAAAAGCGAGAAAGCGAGAAAACGAAAAACGTCTAATGATGCAGGGCACTCACGACCACACCGTTTATGTGTTTCCGATACGGCCCTGGGAGCGTTTTTTCGCTTTTCCGGTTTCTCGCTTTCCGCCGTTGCGCGATGCAACGACCGAGAACGTTCCAGCGGGGGTGGGTGGGTCGTTGCTGAGCCGAAGGCGAAGCGTTGACTCACCATCGTTGCTTGCCCGCACGCCTGCCGGACCCTGAACCTCAAACCCATCCCGCAAACCCTTTCGTCCCCTCATCCGCCCACGTACCTCGCGTACACGCCCCGGGCCTCGTCCGGCCGATCGGTCCCCTGAATGATCGCCCGGCCGTCCGTGAACAACGTGATGCGGTGCCGGCCGATCGCCGCGCGCAGGAGGTATTCGTTGACCAGCGGCGGTGCCGACGCCGCCGGACGCAGGCGATCCGCGAGCGCCGCCAGGTCGACATGAAGCCCCGGCGGCGGGCTGATTTGCACCGAATCTCGGCCGCACAGCCGAACGGCGCTGCTGCCGAGCGGACCTGCGAGGTACTCGTATCGGCCCTGCCCGCAGCAGGGGCACTCGCCGGCGCGGGCCGATGCGTCGACGTTGATCTGCACAATGCGCCCGCTCCAGGCATCGATGTGCAGGAGGCGCCGGCTGACGGCATCCCGCCGACCGGTCAGAATCTTGAGCGCCTCGGACGCCTGGTGGCCGGCCACCATCGAGACGACCGGCCCGAGCACGCCGACCGTGTCGCACGTCGGCGACATCTCCGGCGGCGGGGCCTGCTCGAAGACGCACCGCAGGCACGGGGTCTGCCCCGGCAGGATCGGCATCGCCAGGCCCACCGCCCCGACGCACGCCCCGTAGATCCACGGGATGCGATGCTTGATCGCCGTGTCGTTGATCAGGAATCGTGCCTCGAAATTGTCCGTGCCGTCCAACAACAGGTCAACGCCCTCCGCGAACGACTCGATGTTGAGCGGGGTCGCGTCGGCGACGACCGCCTCAACGCGGACATCGGAATTGATCCCGGCGAGCTTGCGCCGCGCCGCCTCGGCCTTCGGGAGGCATTCGGCCGCATCGCGCTCATCAAAGAGCGCCTGCCGCTGCAGGTTGCTCAGCTCGACGAAGTCGCGGTCGACGATTCGCAGGAACCCCACGCCCGCCCGCGCGAGCAGGTTGGCCAGCGTCGTGCCCAGGGCCCCGCAGCCGATCAGCGTCACCCGCGCGGCCAGCAGCCGCCGCTGACCCTCCGGTCCGATCGGCTCGAAGAGGATCTGCCGTGAGTAACGTTCCACGGCGGGGTCATTGGCCATCGCGGCGCCTCCTGTGCTCGCGGACCAGGGCGGCCAGGTAGCCCTCCACCGGAGCCGATGCGTCCGATGCGGGCGCCGGCGGCGCGTCTGACCGCGAGGCATCGCCGCCGCTGCCCGCGCTCGGGACGGCGTCGGTCGATCGCCCGTCGCGCCGGGGCGCATCGCCCGGCAAGCGAGGCCGGTCCGCATACGCCCGCCACGACTGAACCGCCGCCCCGCCCCACAGCAGCGAGAACACGAGCGACAGAAACCCGTTGGTGTCGCCGTAGACGGCCAGGATGGCGCCGCAGACGGCCAGCAGCAGTGCGATCGCGCCGCAGGCGACGGCATCCAGCAGGAGAACCCCGGCCCGGCCCGTCAGGCACAGCCCCGCGACGCCGAGCATCACGCCGCCGCCGATCTTGAGCGTCTGGATCCACACGCGGGCGGCGGCCGCGTAGGCAGCCGACCTGTCCGGGATGCTCCACTCGCCCCAACCGTACCAGAGCATCAGCCCGCCGCCGACGGCCGCCCAGAATGCCGTCGCGCGGACCTCGTTGCGACGCTCGCCGGCGAACCGCTCACCTGCACCGTCGGGTACATGCGTCATGAAGTCACCGCCGGAGCTGATGGAACGACAACGCGTCCGTCTGAAGATCCAGCGTGGCCACCGTGCGGGTCGCTGCCCGGTGCAGCGCCCCCGGGTTGATGTGTCGTGCCCGGCCGTTGCGCCAATCGCCGCACTCGTGCGTGTGCCCGCTGAGGATGTAATCCAGCGTGGCGTCGTGCTCGAGGAGCCGGTATTGCACCTCGTGGCCGTGAGCCAGGGCGATCCGTTTGGCGCCGAGCTCGACGACCAGGGGCCCCTCCGGCCAGTGGAGGCCGAGCCTTGCGATGGCGTCCGCCCAGCTGTGGTCGGGCAAATCCACGTTGCCCCACACGAACCAGAGGCGCCGGGTGAACGCCGCCAGCTCGGTCAATACGTCGATCCCGCCGATGTCGCCGCAGTGAAAGACGGCTTGCGCGCCCGTGCGACGAAAGACCTCGACCGCCTGGCGCACGGGGTCCAGCCGGCCGTGCGTGTCGGACAGGATTCCAATAATCATGTCGGGATTATACCGTCGTTTGTGCGGACGCCGCCTGCGACGCGGCTTGTGAACTCGGCTCAGCGCGCGGCTTTGTCGTCGCTCCGAGAGGCGTGACGTTCCAAGACGGTCTGCGGACGACCGGGGAGGTCCGGTTTACGAAAAAGGCGCGCCAACACGAAAGCCAACGGCCGCCATGTCGCTAGCCGTTTTCACCGGTCGGTGGCTGTGCGCGACAGATTATTTTTTTGATCGAATGTCAAGAACTTGGCGTGCGGCGAGGCACGAATCTGTCAAGATTTCGCCGCGGGCTGCGATCTAAAACCTTGCAAATGATTAAGTTGCAACATATCAGTTTTTCTTACGAAAACTTCCTAGCCCTATTGACGACTTATTTCAGCTTTGGTAGACTAACGATCGGCTTCCGGCAAATCCGGATAAACGTTCGCGGCGGCATATACATCGGGCCGCCAAACGAAGTCGAGTGTGACTTCGGGGGCGAAAGTGGTCAGGCCTTTGGCAATCCTCGTGGCGGTGATGTCGTTGGCGGCGAGCGCCGTTGCCGACGTCAGCCCGTCGCTTTCCGCGGCGGCGCCTGTCGCCGGTTCGGCAGCCGTCATGTCGGCGGATCGGGTCGGCTGCCCGATTGTCGCATCGCATCGCACGTCCGAGCGCCTTGGCCTTGACTGGCGGATCTGCGACGAGTTCGGCTCGCCGTTGTTGCCGAGCGAGGCGGTGTGTCTGCCCATTCCCGATGGTGCGGATGCGTCCGCGAACGTGCTTCAGGTGCCGCCGCCGCCGAGTAGCGGCAGCCTGTTGCTCTCGGCGCTTGCCAGCGTCGGCGCGGTTCATCTGGCGCGCTCGGCGCGCCACCTGCACCTGACGAAGTTGCCGCACTGGTATCACAGCGGCTGCCCGGGGCAGATCGGCCACGCCGTCGCCCTCGACATGCAGTTCGCCCCCGTGGCGATCTGCCGGGCGGACCGGCCGATCGAGCCGGAGCCTCCAGCCGTCCATCGCCTCTATCGCGAGCGCCGCTCGCGAATCATTCCACAAACGATCCTCCTCCCGCAGGCCCCCCGCGGCCCCCCGGCCGTGACGCGCTAACCACAACGCGACGCTTGCCAAGCGCTCGCACCCGGCCGTCGCTGCATGCGATGGTCTTATGTGAATCGTTGGGCTGAGCTTTTACGGATCGGAACCTTACAGAGAGGACAATTCCCGTGACACGTTCTACGCTGACAATTCTGGCGGTGGCCGCAGCGCCTCTCGTCGCGTCCAGCGCCGTTCACGCGGATCCGACCTGGTACACGATCCAGTTTACCGGGGCGGATATGTTCAAGTACACAACGGGGGTGGCTGAACTGTATAACCAGGACGCGCCGCGGCGATTTCGCAGTTGGAACAACGACACCCTAGTGGATGCGAAGTGGTCTGACGAGGACGCTAATAACAACGGCACGAACGACTTCGCCGAGTGGGCGGCGGGGAATCTGGCGAGTTTCGGCTTCTCGTATTTCAACCTGTACGGAGGCACGATCGCCGCGAACTATTGGGACCAACCGTACCATGCGGTCCCGGACCAGGGAGACGGGAAGTACGGCACGGAATCGTGGAAGAACCAGACCGTGAACGGCGTGCCGGTCGTCAACTCCATGGGGGATCCGAACTGGTGGGCCGGCGGAATTGTGATGGCGAACCAGTCCTACAACCCCACGAACTACGCTTTTCCCGTCTGGAGGGCTCCCACCGGGACGCAGCTCACGATGGCCAACGCGGCGAGCCTGCTGTTCAGCGTGGACGTTCTGATCGAGAACTACAGCACGGCCTTTGAGCCCGACGGGAAGCTGCGGGTGTGGTTCGGCGGCTTCAATGTTCCCCAAGGCACCCCCGGGGAGGCGTTGGAGATATCCGGCGTGATGTTGGTCCCCGCGCCCGGGGCCGTGGTGCTCGGGATGATCGGGTTCGGGCTGGTGGGTTGGGTGAAGAGGCGGTTTGCGTAAACGGAGCCCGGAGCGCAAGCGACGGGTTGTCGGGAAGTTGTTCTTGTGACCCTGCGGGCAATGCTTGCGTGAGTGAAAGGAAGCGAAGACATGACGTTCAAGCATGCGATTCTGATCGTTGCGGCGGTGGCCGGGATGGCCGGCTGGGCGGCGGCGGACGTTCAGCTCTATTGGGACTCGGCGCCGAACCGGTACGGGTCGCCGCAATGGGGGCCCTGGTGGACGCAGACCAAGGCGGATGTTGTCGCCGGTACGTTCGTGAACGGTCGGACGGCCGTCCATCCGGGCACGTCGATGATCGATCCGCTCGATGAGATCGTGTACAGCACAATGGATCTCGGAAAGCGCGTACACTGGATCTACTGGGTGCCGGGCAAGACGACTGCCGAGTTGAACGGTCTTTTCGAGGTGAAATGGGTTGTTGACTGGGAAGGTGACCACTGGACGTATGACTGGGGTACGAGCGATTGGGCCGCCGACGGCCCGGAGGTCGGTTGGAGCCAGCCCGCGAGCTGGGAGGATTACTCGGGGGGCGTCATCGGTTCGCTGGGATTCGCGTGGTGGGCCGCGGACGACGAAGCGCCGCCGTTTGACACCGGCGGCACTCCGTATGACGAGGTGAACCAAGACGACATCGATGCCCTTCGTAATGTCGTTATCGGGGCCCAGACGTTTGCGACCGGTTACGTGCGCATCCGAGACAGCGTCGGAGGCGCATGGACGACGCTGAGCATGAAGCTGGACGTCGTTCCTGCGCCCGGGGCCGTGGTGCTGGGGATGATCGGGCTCGGGCTGGTGGGTTGGGTGAAGAGGCGATTTGCATAGGACCGACACGCGGCTCGATCGGTCGGGCCCGAAGGCGATATACGGCGGGCCGGCGGGCGCGCAGCGTGCGCGGCTGCTGTGAAAGGAAGTGTGGGTGGTGCGAAGCCATCCGACAGGAAAGGAGAGTCTGTTATGACACGATGGGGTGCGGTAGCGTGTGTGCTTGCGGTCGTGCTCGGTGCGGGCCGGTTGGCGAGGGCCGATGTTACTTGGGAGGTCGCGACGGTCCACGGCATGAATCAGTTCAGCATCAGCCCCGACGGCTCGACGCTGACATATGATCCGCAGCCGCGCAACACGAGCGGCTGGTACTGGTACAACAACAATGGCTCTCCGCCCGGGACGCTCGCCACCGGCGGGTTCGGACTCAACGGCTGGCGCGACGGCTCCAGGACGTTTGCCGTGACCGATGTGGCTGTCGGGCAGCAGCTTAACAGCCTCAAATTGGTGTTCGACTACAAGCATTCGCTGGGCGGTTACACAACCGTCAACTTCTTCATGACCGACGGTGCCGGCAAGTATGGCATCTTCGCACCGACCTCGGATGGCATTCAGACCGTGGGCCAAATTCAGGTGCTCGATGCCGACTCGAGCCGAATGACGATCGACCTGACGTCCGCCACGATCCCGGACACCGCCAACATGGCGGTTTACGAACACAACGGGCTCTCCGCCACAAAGGTGGAGCCCTATACGACCATGCAGTGGGGCGACATCAAGGACCTGACGATCGCAGGCATGTACGACTATCAGCGCAGCCCCGCGATGGGCTGGGGCTACTGGGGTACCATGTTCGACGAGATCAACACCGCCGGCAATGCCACTGTCGTCAACGGCTACGGCCTGGCACTGATCTGGGGTGACACCGTCGGTAACGTGACCTACACGCAACAGTCACGTGCGATCAGAAACGTGGTGGTTTCCTTCGGTGGCACCGATTATCAGGGTATCTTCGAGTCTGCGCAGCTTCCCGCGCCCGGGGCCGTGGTGCTGGGGATGATCGGGCTCGGGCTGGTGGGTTGGGTGA
>CAZTVU010000235.1:0-678 GCA_964617025.1 uncultured Planctomycetales bacterium
CCCCCCCCTGCACGTCGTTGCCGGCCAGCTCGAGCAGCGCCCGGCCGAGCGTGACCACGTCAATCGGCGCGCGGACCTCGTCGGCCGGCGCCACGACCTCCCGGCCCTCCCGCAGCAACCGCAACACCTTTGGCAGGAACGAGTTGCCCGCCCCGAGCAACGGCAGCCCCATGACCAGCGCGAGACGGGCCACGACGTGGTTGCCCGTCGATTCGGCGACGGCCCGCTCGGCCTCCGCCTTCGTCTCGGCGTAGGTGTTGATCGGCGCGGGCGGGTCGCCCTCGACGTAGTTGCCGCGCTCGCCGTCAAAGACGTTGTCCGTGGACAGGTGCACCATCCGCGCCCCACACTCTCGGCAGAGCGCGGCGACCGACCGCGTCAAATCCGCGTTGACGCGGCGGGCCGCCTCCGGGTTCGCCTGGCAGTAGTCGATGTCGGCGATGGCGGCGGCGTGGATCACGGCATCCGGCCGGGCGGCGGCGAATGCGCGGCGCAGATCCTCCTCGCGCAGCAGGTCGACCGTGTGCCAGTAGAGCCCCACGCGTTGCAGCGGCGCCGGTTTGCCCGATAGCGCGTGGACCTCCCACGCCTCGCCGGCCTGCGAGATCACGCTGCCGGCGACGAACCCGCCCGCTCCGGTCACCAGCAACCGTTTGCTCATGTTTCTTCACCTCGTCG
>CAZTVU010000235.1:688-7618 GCA_964617025.1 uncultured Planctomycetales bacterium
TGGCCACGGCCCGCCCCGCGCGTCTCGGAGTGCGGCGGCCGTGCCGCCGCTTTCCCTGCGGCGCGCGGTGACACCCCGGCTTGCCGTGGACCCTCCGGGCGAAGGCGGCGGCGTTGCCACCGCTTTCCACAGGCGCCGGCAGGCGATTCGTCGAGGTATCAGCCGCCGGCACGATCCGGCAGTCCGCAACCATGATGGCGGTGCGACGCTTCGCCTCCGGCTCCGCAACGCTCCCCCGTTCTCTCATTGTATGATGAACGCACGACAGCGGCGTCGGCGTGCTCCGAACACGGTGCTCCGGAGCGCCTTTCGCTTTTCCGGTTTCTCGCTTCTTCGTCGTTGCGGCATGCGACAACGGAGGAGAATCTAGTGTATCTCCAGCGCACTGATGTCGCACACGCCCGTGTCGCCGGGTTCGGAGTAGTCGGCCGGCTGAAGGTTGTACGGCACCTTGCCGACGGCGATCCGCCGGGTGTTTGCCGCGAACGCACCGCCGTGCTCGAATCGCCAGAGGCGAACGAACGTCTTGCCGTCGCCGCTTCGCTCGATGACGCCCGAACGCTCTCCCCAGCGGGCGCGAAGCCAGACCCATTGATCCGGTGCCGCGCGGCCGGCCAGGCGCTGATCGCCCGAGATGTCGGCCTGGATGAGGCCGTCGTTCCGCAGGCCCACGCGGAGGAACCGGCCGCCGGGCCACTCGATCGCCGCCGCCGGCCCCCACGATGCCCCGCCGTCCGTGCCCCGGCGGATCCGGACGACGAACCCCCGTACGCGCCGGTCCAGCGGCTTCTCAAGGTAGGCGAACGCGCTCGCGCGGGCGGTGATCCGCAGGCCGTCATTCGTCAAGGCAAACGGCTCCGGATTCCGCGGCGACACCACGGTCCGCCAGCCTTCGAGCGATCGGAACCCGTCCGACAGGATCGGAGCGCCCCACGCGGGCGGATTCGACAGCTCGCGACGTTCGATGAGGCGGGCCGCGACCTCGGCGCCCACACGCGACTGACGCGCCTCGACGCCCTGGTCCACCCGGGCCCGCAGGGCGGCGGCATCGGCCAGCCCGGCGCGATATTCGTCGAGTACGGGCTGAAGCCCGGGATCGCCCAGCCAGCCCGCAAGGGTGTGCATGCGGCCGTTGACGGCGAGCAGCCGCCGGACCAGGTCCCGCGTGGGCCGCCCGCCGTTGTTGCAGAGAACGCCGATGCGGTTGTGCACGTTGTACCCGGAGACGAAGTACCGCAGGTACGCGTCATCGCCGTAGAGCGCGTCGCGGCCCTCGCCCCGCAGGATGAGGTCGACGTAGGCGTCGGCCGGCGGCAGTGAGCAGAGGTCGGGCCCCAGGGCATTGGTCGAGTGCCATTCGAGGATTCCGTCCTCGCCGACGATGGCCCGCGCCCGCCGCGCCAGGAGGTAGAGCGCGGCCGGGTTCTCCGTGTACTGCCCGTCGAAGTACAGGCCGTCAGGCCTGAGTTCCCGCATGACCCGCGCGATCTCCGCCAGGAACAGGTCCATGTTCTCGCCGGTGGACGTGCCCGGCGGCCAGTTTCGGAAGTCCTCGAAGCTGTTCATCGCGGCCGACTCGAGCGCCGTCCCGCGCAGGAAGTAGTACGGGCTGGTGTAGACGATGAATCGCATGCCGTGCCGATGCACGGTATCGCGGACGCGGGCGAACTCGGCCGGCCCCAGCCGCGGCTCGAACCCGAGGTTCCAGTCCTTCCACAGCATGACCTCGGACTGCAGCAGGACGATGTTTCCGACTCGGGCCCAGCCGGCCAGCACCTCATCCGGCGGATACCCCCGTTCGTTCGACCAGTGCCACACGACCTGATCGGTGACGGACCGCCTCCAGTCGTACGGCCGCGGCGGGCAGACGGCGACCCACAGAACCGCGTCGGCGGGCAGGTCATACTCCGCCGTCGTCGGTTCGAACGGGTCGAAGCGATCGTCGAGGTCCTGGACCGAGCAATAGAGCCCGAACCCGCCGCGTTCATCCAGGACGATGTGGTTGGCCCGGTACGATGCGGAGAACCCCGGGTCAATCGCGCGGGTCGCCGTCAGCCTCAGGGGCTTGCGGGCGTGAAGCATGAAAAGCGAGTCGCCGTTGGCTCGCAGGTCGAGGCTCGCCTCGGCGAATCGGGCGACCGCAAAGCCCGGGCCGGCGTGCAGCAGCCGCGCCTCTCCCTTCAGCCCGCCCTCGATCCGCAACCGCATCACCTCGCGGGCATGCCCGATCCGCTGTCGGAACACCGCGGAGCCGGCGGCAACGTCCAGGGTCAGCTCGGCTCCGGTCGTGACGATTCGCAGCCGGCCGTCCGTCAGCTCCGCCGATTCGACCCGCATGGCCTGCTGTGGTTCCGGCAGGCAGTCGGGGCTCATCAGGGCCTGAAACATCGGCGGCGCGGCCGCGACCGACGAAACGCACGGAAGCATGAGGCCCTGTGCGGCCAGGCCGAATGCCGTCCCGAGTGCCGCGGTAAGCCATTGGAGCGATGTCATGCGGAGGCCGCCTCTCATTTTGATCGGAAACCACTGTCTCCGGTCGCCAGACCCTTGGGAACCTCACATCACCCCGGCGTCTCGTCGTCCCAGCAGAGGCGACGGAGTGTGGTCGCGGGCGAGGCCCTCGGAAACGACCGCGCTTCCCTCCTGTCTTCCGTCCTTTCGATGGTATTGCACGAATTCTCTTTCTCTTTCAACCGCCAAGCTTTTCGCAAGACGATCCGGCCGCGTGCAGGCGCATCCGGCTGTCCGCTTTGCGTTATCCATCGTCCGTCGCCGCTTATGGACTGCGGTGGCAACGCCACCGCTTTGGCTCGGACGGTCTGCCACACGCCGGTGCGGTCCGGGGCGCCCCAGAAAAAGCGGCGGCAAGGCCGCCGCAGTCCAAAACGCGTAAGCCGCGCCTTAGGAAACGGTCGGGGCACTGCTCTCCGAATCGCGGCCGGGGCAGTCGCTTTCATCGCAACTGGCGAGCAAGACGCGCATCCTTCGGTTGCGGCCAGAGGCTGCGCTGTTTGCCCTTCTTCCTCCGATCGCTCGCCGCAGAGAGCGATCGGAAAAAGAAAGGGCAAAAGGGCTCGGCCGTCAGACCCCCTCGGGCTCGCGCCTGCGGCTACGTTCCTTCGGCCCGTGCGGCGCGAACAAAGGCCCTCGTCCGACCTCAATGCGGGGCTCCCGGACGCTCTCGCCCGCTTGGGCAGGTTTTTCCGACGACACGTTGCCGGAATACGGGAATCCTGCCTTGGCAATCCTATCGGATTGGTGCCGCTTGGGGTAGGTCGAGCTGGTCCTGCAGGCGTCGGTGCCTCCCGCCCCCGCCGGATCCAGCAACAGGGTTGACAAGCTATGCCTTCATGGTATAATGGCCATATCGCTATGGATCGACGACCAGCTTATTTTTACGAAGCGCGGGCGAGGGTGGCCAAGGCGATGGGGCATCCGACGCGCCTCCTGATCCTGGAGGCGCTCCAGGAGCGGGAGTGGTGCGTCTGCGAATTGACTGATCTGGTCGGTGCGGACCAGTCCACCGTGTCCAAGCACCTGGCCGTACTCAAGCAGGCGGGGCTGGTGGAGGATCGCAAGGAGGGCTCCATGATCTTCTATCGCCTGCGGGTCAGGTGCCTGGAGGGCTTCTGGCGGTGCATCGAGTCGGTGCTGAAGGAGAACCTGAAGGCCCAGGCGGCGGCGCTGGGTGCCTGACGGGGCCGTGTTCAGGGAAGCCTGCGGCCTGACCGGATCGACGCAAGGCGGGAGACGACGGCGGATGACGCTCGACTGGAAGTCCGAGTACAAGAAGCTCCTCTGGGGCGCGGCCGTCTTCGCGGCCTGCTTTGCCCTGCCGGTCGAGTGGCCGCGATTCAACAAGGCCGTCTTCGAGTCGCTCGCGCTGGTCAAGTGGTACGCCCAGGAGCATGTGCTCCTCTGCCTGGTTCCGGCGTTCTTCATCGCCGGGGCGATCGGCGTCTTCGTCAGCCAGGCGTCGGTCATGCGATACCTCGGCCCCACGGCGCCCAAGGCCCTGGCCTACGGCGTGGCCTCGTTCAGCGGCACGATCCTGGCGGTGTGTTCGTGTACGGTGTTGCCGCTGTTCGCGGGCATCTGGCGAATGGGCGCGGGCCTCGGGCCGGCGTGCACGTTTCTCTACTCCGGCCCGGCCATCAACGTCCTGGCAATCATCCTCACGGCACGCGTCCTGGGCCTGGGGATCGGGATCGCCCGTGCGGTCGGGGCGATCTCGTTCAGCGTAATCATCGGTCTGATCATGCATGTGATCTACCGCAAGGAGGAGACGGCCAAGGCGGATGCCGCCGCCGCGATGCCGGATCCGGAGGCGGGCCGGCCCCTGTGGCAGACGGTTTTGTACTTCGCGAGCATGGTCGGCATCCTGGTGTTCGCCAACTGGGGCCGGCCGGACCGGACATCGGGCTTCTGGTTCGTCGTATGGAGCTCAAAGTGGGCCATCACGGCCGTGTGCGCCGCCGCGCTGGCCGTCTTTCTGGCGATGTGGTTCAAGGTCCAGTGGTGGAAGCTGGCGCTTGTGGCGGCGTCGACGCTGGCGGCGTGGGCCGTCTCCCGCTGGATCGTCACGCCGGGCCTTCGGGCCTGGCTGCATGCCGAGCACGTCCCGCTGCACGCCATGATCCCGTTTGTCGTCGCCTCGGTCGGCTTGTCGATCGTCCTCGCCGCGCGCCGCGACGAGGCGGGCGAATGGTTCAATCAGACCTGGTCGTTCGCCAGGCAGATCACGCCGCTGCTGCTCGGCGGCGTGCTGGCGGCTGGCCTGCTGCTCGGCCGCCCCGGCGAGGAGGGCCTGATCCCCAACCGCTGGGTCACCGGCCTGGTGGGCGGCAACTCCGTCCGAGCGAACCTGTTTGCGTCGGTGTTCGGGGCGTTCATGTATTTCGCCACGCTGACGGAGGTCCCGATCCTCCAGGGCTTGATGGGTTCGGGCATGGGCAAGGGGCCGGCGCTAGCGCTGCTGCTCTCCGGGCCGGCGCTGTCGCTGCCGAGCATGCTGGTCATTCGGGCGGTGCTGGGGACGGGCAAGACGATCGTGTTTGTCGGCCTGGTGATCGTGCTCTCGACGATCGCCGGGTTGATCTTTGGTGCCATGAGCGGAAACACGTGAGGAGGTATGCGATGACGACAGGATGCGGATGCAGTGGCGGCGGGGGCGAGACGCTGATCTTCACCTGCGCCGGTGCGGCCCATTCGGGGCAGGTGGCCAATCGCGCCGGTGTGCAGGCGATGCAACAGGGCGTCGGGAGCCTGCTGTGCATCGCGGCGGTCGCCGCCGACATCGCCGACAAGATGGATCGGACCCGCAAAGCGGCTCGTCGTATTGTCCTTGACGGCTGCGACGACCATTGTTGCCGCAAGGTGATGGAGAAGGCGAACGTCGCCGTCGACGTGCATGTGGTCGTGACCGACCTGGGTATCGAGAAGAAGCCGGCCCAACCGGACATGATCGGCGACGCGAAGAAGGTTGTGGACAAGGTCAAGGCCCTTGTGGCCGCAGGATGCTGACGGGAGAAACGCCATGAAGATCGAGATCCTTGGAACCGGTTGCCCGAAGTGTGCGACGCTGGCGGCGAACGCCGAGAAGGCGGCCAAGAGCCTGGGCGTTCCGTACGAACTGTGCAAGGTGACGCAGCTTGCGGACATCATGAAGCGGGGCGTGATGATGACTCCGGCCCTGGCGATCAACGGCGAGGTGAAATCGGCAGGCAAGGTCCTGTCGGAGGCGGAAATCACCACGCTGCTGACCAGTGCGATGTCGTGACGGCCGCCGCGCGTCCGGACGGTCCCTCGGGCCTGCGAAGCAAAAGACAGGATTGTCATGAACAAGACTGCAAGAATCGCCGTCGTAGCCGCCCTGCTGGCGGTCATCGGCGTCGTGATGGCCGTCAGGCAGAAGAACACGGAGTCCTCCCGCGCGGGGCAGGAGGGCGCGGAGCCCGCCGCGACGAAGCCCTTGCCGCGGTTGGTGGACCTGGGCGCGGGAAAGTGCATCCCCTGCCGGAAGATGGCCCCGATCCTGGAGGAGCTCAAGAAGGAGTTTGCCGGCCGGCTGGAGGTCGAGTTCATCGACGTCTGGGAGAACCCCAGTGCCGGCGAGCGCTACGGCGTCAAGCTGATCCCCACGCAGATCTTCTTCGACGCCGCCGGCAAGGAGCTGTTCCGGCACGAGGGTTTCTACTCGCGCGAGGACATCCTGGGCAAGTGGAAGGAACTGGGCGTGGATCTCGCGCTTCGGCCGGCGTCGGCCGTGGCGAGCGAAACAGGGGTCGCTCAGTGAGAATGCCGGAACGCAGGCGATGGCCCACCTGTTCACATCGCTGACGCACGCGGTCGAGGGCACGCCGCTGATCGCCCTGGCGGCGGCGTTCGTCTGGGGCATCCTCAGCATCATCCTCAGCCCCTGCCACCTGGCGAGCATCCCGCTGATCGTCGGCTTCATCGACCGGCAGGGGCGGATGACGACACGTCGGGCGTTCGGCATCTCCATGTTGTTCGCCGTCGGCATCCTGATCACCATTGCGCTGATCGGGGCGATCACGGCGGCGGCGGGCCGGATGATGGGCGACGTCGGCCGCTACGGCAATTACGTCGTCGCGATGATCTTCTTCCTCGTCGGCCTCGTGTTCCTGGACGTGATCCCGATGCCGTGGTCCGGCCCCGGGCAGGTCAACATCAAGCGCAAGGGCCTGCTGGCGGCCTTCGTCCTCGGCCTCATCTTCGGGATCGCGCTGGGGCCGTGCACGTTCGCGTACATGGCGCCGATCCTGGGCGTTGCGTTTAAGGTCGCGACGACCAGCGCGCTGTACGGCGCGATCCTGCTGCTGGTGTACGGCGTCGGGCATTGCTCGGTGATCGTGGCCGCGGGGACGTTCACGGAGATGGTGCAGAAGTATCTGAACTGGAACGAGCAGT
>CAZTVU010000236.1:0-7566 GCA_964617025.1 uncultured Planctomycetales bacterium
GACGTTTTTCGTTTTCTCGCTTTCTCGTTTTTTTTCGTTTTCCATCTTTGGCGTATGCAACCCTGGGGTGACAGCATAGGCTATTTCTCTCCATTATGAATAGACGGCGGATATCGAATGGCAATTCAGCAACAATGAATCCGAACACCCGAGGGGCTCGGGGCCCGGTCCGCCCGGGATCTCGAACTATGGCGGCTGGCCCTACGGGTCGGCGTCAACCTCGTCTCGCGCCCCGCGCGAGCAAAGGAGGTTTGGGCTACGTTCGTCCCGGCGCTTCGAAAGGCTCGACGCCGCTCTGTAAGCCTTCGCCCCCACTTCGGCGCAGCCGTCCTATTGATTTTCGCGATGTCAATGTAAGACGAACCGCCCGAAAACGTAGTTTTTTGGCCAGTCCGGTAGATGGCGTTGTTGCTTTGGCAACGCGAAGATCATTAGAACCGCCAAGAGTTTTTTCCGACGCCACACCGGTGCCGCGTGCGAGGAATTGGCCCGAGGACCGTAGGTCCGTATACTGCGGCCGGCATCCCTTCAAACAGGAGGTGAACGCCATGTGCCAGGCGTGTTCATCGTATCGTCTCAACCGTCGAGGGTTCCTCGCTGCCGCAGGTGCGGTCGGCGCGTCGGCGTTTGCGGCGCGGACCCTGGGCCGACCGGCGTCCACGCAACCTGCCGCGCCGTCACCAAAGCGAAAGAAAAAGCCGGCGAGGGTCCTCGTCGCCTTCCTGTACCCGCCGGCCGACCTGGTGAACGCCGGAAAGCTGGAGGACTCCTGGCATGTGCACAACTGGTTCACGTGGCCGGGCAACCAGTTCGAGCCCGAGCAGCAGGAACGCAAGTTCTCGTTGAAGATCCGGGAGATCGCCGACCGGCTCGGCGTGACGGTCGAGTTCCAGCCGAACGCCATCTACCAGGAGGCGAACGTCAAGCGGTTCATCGCGGAGGCCCGGGCGGCACGGCCCGACGCCGTCCTCATCGTCAACTTCTGGAATACGTTCTCGAAGTGGTCGCACCAGATGGCGACCGAGTCGCAGGCACCGACGGCCATCGTCTACCACTCGCTCGGCTCAAACCACCAACTGCCGCCCGACTACCTGCGAAACGCGGAGGGGCTGTACTACATCCACTCCGTCGAGAACTGGGACGAGATCGAGCGCGGCCTGGCCGCCGTCCACGCCAAGAAGATGCTCGAGCAGAGCCGTTTGCTTCGCATCTCGGCACAACCGTCGGCGAGCCGGCCCGAGCCGCGGCTGGGCACGGAGATCATCGCGGCGCCCGCCGCGGAGTTCAACGCGGTCTTTGACGAGATCGCCGACGACGAAGCGCTGGTCCGCCAGGCGATGGAGTTCAAGAAGGCGGCCGCACGGGTCACTGACGTCATCGACAGGTACTTCGTTGACGCGATGCGGGCCCACCGAGCGGTCCAGGAGATGCTGCATCGCTACGGCGCCGACGCCATCACGGTCGAATGCCTGCAGCTCAAGCATCGAAAACCGTGCATCAGTTTCGCCCTGAACAACGGCGCGCTGGTCCCCTGCGGCTGCGAGAACGACCTGAACGCCTCGCTGACGCTGATGCTGGGCCGCTGGCTTCTCGGACGCGCCGGCTTCCAGCACAACCCGGAGTTCGACACGAGCGAGAACCGCTACTTCGCGTCCCACTGCACATGCGCGTGGAAGCTCCACGGCCCCAAGGGCCCTTCGCAGGAGTACTTCGTGCGGCCCTTCTTCCACCAGTTGCCGAAGACGGCCGCGCTGGATGTTCAGTGGACGCCCGGCGAGCGCATCCTTTTGGCCAAGTACGTCAGCGGCCGGGATGTGCTCCACTGCTGGACCGGTCGGGTGATCGAGTCGCCGACATCGCCGCCGACCGGCGGTTGCGCGACCCGCGTCCTGATGGACATCGACCGCGTGGACGACGTCTGCCGGATCTACGCGGGGCCGCATCCGGTCCTGTTCTGCGGCGATCGGGGCGACGCCCGGCGGCTCAAGGCGTTCGCCCGGATGTATCGCCTGACGCTTCAGGGCAACGTCTAGCGAGGCGGCAGAACGACTGCCAGGCTCGCACGACCGCCATCACGAGGAACGAGAGTCCGGGCCGATGACAACCCCCTGTAAGACCAAACGGGAGATCGTGCAATGAATCGCAGCGAATTCGGGAAGATGCTCGTGGCATGCATGGTCGGGGCATATGCCGGTACGACTCGCGGGGCCGACCTCGTCCCGCTCGCGGAAAACGGCGAGGCGCGGGCGGTGATCGTCGTGGCCCCGGACGCGACGGAACCGGAACAACACGCCGCCGCCGAGTTGGCCGCCTTCCTGAAGCAGGTGACCGGTGCGGAGTTGCCGGTGGCGCAGCGCGGGCAGCGCGGCCGCACGCGAATCCTCGTCGGCCCCGGCGCGGCCGGGCGGGCCCGCGGGGGCTTCTCCGCCGACGGTCTCGGGGCGGACGGCATCGTCATCCGTACGGAAGAGCGGACGCTCGTGCTGGCGGGCGGCCGGCCGCGCGGCACGCTGTACGCCGTCTACACGTTCCTGGAGGACGTGGTCGGCTGCCGTTGGTGGTCGTCGAAGGTGAGCACGATCCCGAAGCGGTCCACGCTGAACGTCGGGCCGCTCGACATCCGATATGTCCCGCCGCTCGAGTACCGCGAGTCATTCTGGTTCGACGCCTTCGATGGGGACTTTGCCGTCCGCAACAAGTGCAACGGGGCGACGGAGCGGCTCGACGCGAAACGCGGCGGCAAGCACGTGTACGAGGGCTTCGTGCACACGTTCTTCCCGCTCCTGCCGCCGGAGAGGTATTTCCGGGACCACCCGGAGTGGTACAGCGAGATCGACGGCAAGCGGAAGCACGAACACGCCCAGTTGTGCCTGACGAATGAGTCGATGCGCCGGGAGCTGGTGAAGAACCTCAAGGCGCGGCTCCGCGCTCGCAGAACGACTGGCACGGCAACTGCCAGTGTGCGAAGTGCGCCGCGATCGACCGGGAAGAGGGCAGCCCGGCCGGCTCGCTCCTGCGGTTCGTGAATGCCGTTGCCGCGGACATTGAGGGCGAGTTTCCGCACGTGGCGATCGATACGCTGGCGTACCAATACACGCGAAAGCCGCCGTCGATCACCAAGCCCCGGCCCAACGTCATCGTGCGGCTGTGCAGCATCGAATGCTCGTTCGCCGTCCCCCTGGCGGATGAGCGGAACAAGGCGTTCCGCGACGACATCGTCGGCTGGTCGAAGATCTGCCGGCGGCTGTACATCTGGGACTACACGACCAATTTCAGCCACTACATCCTGCCGCACCCGAACCTGCCCGTGCTCGGGCCGAACGTGCGCTTTTTCGTCGAGCACGGGGTCAAGGGCGTCTTCGAGCAGGGGGCGTATCAGTCGTACGGCGCGGAGATGGCGGAGCTGCGCGGCTGGGTGCTGGCCAAGCTCCTGTGGGACCCGAGGGCGGACGGCGCGGCGCTCATCGACACGTTCCTCGACGGCTACTACGGCGCGGCGGCGCCGCACATTCGCGCGTACCTGAAGTTCGTGCGCGCGTCGGCCGAGGCCACCGGCGAGAAGATCGGCTGCTTCTACGGGCCGGAGGCGAAATTCCTGTCGCTGCGGGTGTTGACGGAGGGCCTGAGCCACCTCGAGGCCGCCGAGAAGGCCGCCGGTGATGATGCGGCGCTGCGGCATCGCGTCCGCGTGGCGCAGTTGCCGGTGCTTTACACGTTCCTCCAGCGGTGGGAGCCGCTCCGAAACGAAGCGCGGCAGACCGGGGCGGCCTGGCCCGTGGCCGAAACCATCCAGGCCGTGTACGACCGCTTCATGTCGACGGCGACCGCCGAGCATGTGACCATGATTTCCGAGGGGCGCAGCATCGACGCACTCAAGGAAGTAGTCGCGAAGGTCGCGACCCGCGAGGCGACGCGCTGAACACCGCGCCCCGCGGGCAGGCAAGGCATTCGGCGACCCGAGGGGGCGGCTGCCGATGCATGCGGGTACATGCCGCCGGCGGCACCTTGCGGGGTCCTTGGTGCCCTTCCACGAAGCAGTGTCTTGAGAACGTCGCAGGGGGATCAGCCCGCACATGCCGGGCCCGGCGGGGCATTCGGACCGTTGAAACAGGCCTGGAACCCGGTGAAATCGGCGAGGTCCACGTCGCCGTCACTGTCATAGTCGGCCTCTTCACAGCCGAGGCCGCCGAGGGGACGGTTGGGCCCGTTGAAACACATCTGGAAACGGCCGAAGTCGGCCAGGTCCACGTCGCCGTCCTCATCCATGTCGGGCGGCGGATCGGCCAGCGCGAACCCGGTCAGCGACACGATTTTCGTCGGGTCGGCCGGCGCGTTGCTGGCGATGCGCAGCTCGGCCGTCGCCGAGCCCTTGCGCGTCGGGCGAAAGCGGACGGACAAGCCGTCCTGCTGGCCCGGCGCGATCGTTGCGGCGGCGTCCCCGACGATCTCAAACTGGGAGGCGTCGGGACCGTCGAGCGTTGCGGAATACTCGAGCGTGTCGGTGCCGGTGTTGCGAACCGTGATCGTTGACGCCGGGCTGGTAAGACCCTTGCGAAGGTTGGGGAACGCAATGGAAAGCGGTGTCACATCGATGGTCGGCGTGCCCGCGTTCAACCGCCAGACCTCCAACAGGCACAAGTCGCCGCCGACCGGCGTGCCGCTGCCCGCGCGGGCGACGGCGATCTGCCGGACCTCAAGGTAGCCGGACGTCACCTCGATCACCGGGCTGTTGATCTGCGGACGGAACGCGGGATCGACGAACGTGCCGCTGTCGTGGCCGCTGCCGTCGGCGGGCGGGGGCGTCTTGTCCGCGAAACCCACCCGCCAGAACTCCGGCCGGAGCGTCGGGTTGTAGACATGTTCGTGGTGGACCATATTGACCCAGGTCCCACCGCCGTTGCGGACGCGGATGTTGCTGATGTGGTCGTTGCGGGCCGCATCCCCGCCGGCGGCAACAAACCGATACTTGCCGTTGGGCACGTCCACGCGAAACGTCAGGCCGCCCGCCAGCCCGTTGACGCCGATGTTCTCGGCATAGAGCTGGTCGCCATCGAGCCTGCCGCTGTTGTCGCTCGGCGGCGTGGCCAGACCCGCGAGGTCGGTGTATCCGTAGCCGCGCGAGGCGTCGTACTGCAGCGAGGCGGTGCTGCCGGCGTCCTGGCGGAGCTTGGTGTAGGTGATGGAGGGGTCGTTGTGGACCGTTCCGGTATGGTCGGTCGCCCCGAAGGCGAAGGCCGCGACGAGCGTGAGCGATTCGTATGCCGGGATGACGCGAAAGCCGATATGGTTGGCCACCGGGCGTTCGTAGTTTGGGTCCGTGGTGCAGTTGATGACGCCCGGCGGTTGACCGGGATAGCGAAGGACCATCGTCGTCGACCCGCCGCCATCGAGGTTGATTCCGTTCCACACGCCGAACTCGAGGAGAAGGTCGGCCGCCTCGACCGCGGTCATACCGGCCGAGCAGGTTGTCCGGCCGTCGATGGCGGCCAGCACCAGCGTACGTCCGTCTTGGCTGACGCCGGCGACGGTGCGCGGGTCGGAGGTCGTCGGCCGCGGCGTGGTGGTCAAGCCCGTGTTGACGCCGTTGGTCACCAGGAGCGTACCGGTCAGTTGCGTGGCCCCGTCGTACCCCACGCTCGATACACCCTGCCGGTCGCGTGGATATGTGCTCGAGTTGAACGAGCGAACGTAGCCGCACATGGCGGAACCGTCCTCGCGAACGATCAGGGCCGGATCGGGCGGCGTGGGTGCCGGGGTGGGGAGGTGGACGGTCCAGCCGTCCGACAGCGCCAGGCCGATAACCGTCCGGGCATCGCCCTCGCTGCCGAGACCGCCCGACCAGAAATTGGCATTCGTGGCGCCGTCCAACCCCCACTGGCTCACAAACGTGGTCGTCCGCGCAAGGCCGTAGTCGGCCCGGAAGGTCGGATCCCGCGGCGTCACGAAGAGTTCGATCCGCGGATCATTCAGGTCAAGCACGAGGATCTCGACATTGACCACCTTGGGCGATGTCAGGCTGCGGTGGATCCGCGTGATTCCGACGCCGGGGAACGGCGCGGTGACGGTATCGGCGGCAACGGCGACGCCTCCAGGAAAGGGCAACACCAGCCACGCAAGGCATAACCTTTTATTTATCGGAAAGTTACGAATATGCCTTGCGATTGTCACCGCCAAACCCTCCGTTATCCGGCAACGCGGATTTCGCCGACAGCCTTCAAGCGCGCGGTCAAACTAACCTAGTTTAGTTTATCCGCCTGCCTGTCTGTTCTCAACTCAGTTTGGGCGATTGCCCGGCGATGGCCGTCTTTCGTCGGGGACGGAATTGCAGTATCGCGCGGGGAACCGCGCGCACCGCCTGTCACGGCATCATATGGCGGCTATACAGGCCGGAGCATAATCGATTGCGGCGGGTGTCGGAGGAGTCGCGGGGAGGCCCGGCCGTGCGTGCTTTCATGACTCGGCCTGCGAGTCTTCCCATGAGACTCGAGGGGCGTCGCCCCAGAGCAGCTCCAGGTCGTAAAACTCGCGATGCTCCGCGTCGAAGACGTGCACGACCACGTCGATGTAATCGGCGAGGATCCAGGCGGAGGCCTCCAGCCCCGAGATCCCGTACCGCTTCTCGCCGATCTTCTCCGCGAACTCGTCGATGTGATCGACGATCGCCCGCATCTGTCGATCGGACGTGCCGGTGCAGATGACGAAAAAGTCGGCGATCGAGGTCAGCTCGCGGAGGTCCAGCACGAGCACGTCTTCGGCATGATCGCCGTGGGCGATCCGGGCCGCTTCGATCGCAAACTGCTGCGCATCAAGGCTCGGTCGTTTGGTCCTGGTGGCCATGGCACCTGCCGGGCGCGTATTGTACAGGACTCCGGAGAAAGTAAAGAGCCCGAAGTGCTCGCGACGAGGGCGCTCTCGCCAGCAGTTCGGGCTCTCGGGGCCGCCTACGGGAGCTTGATCAGGCTTCCGCGTCCTTCATGTCACCGGTTTCTCGCTTCGACTGCCACATCGCCCACGCGAGCCCGGCCACGCCGACGATCACCGCGCCCCAGAACAGGCCGTCGAGGGCCTTCGGGGTCACCGGAATTCCGTGCGTGATCAACTTGTCGGTGATCTGGCTGTGGTACGGAAGAATGAGGCCGATGATCAGGAGGCTGACCATGTTCATGACCTTGATCAACGGGTTGATCGCCGGGCCGGCCGTGTCCTTCAATGGGTCGCCCACGGTGTCGCCGGTGACGCTGGCCTTGTGCTTCTCGCTGCCTTTGCCGGTATTCTTCTCAGCGTTGCGCGGTTCGTCCTCGACGGTCTTCTTGGCGTTGTCCCAGGCGCCGCCGGCATTGGCCATGAAGACGGCCAGGAGCTGACCCGAAACGATCATGCCGCCCAGGAAGCCTGCCAGCGCCGTCGTGCCGAGGCCGAAGCCGACGAGAACCGGAACGAGGATCGCCAGCAGCCCCGGCCCGATCAGCTCCTTCTGGGCCGCGCCTGTGCAGATGTCCACCACGCGGCCATAGTCCGGCTTCTTGGTGCCTTCCCAGATGGCCTTGTCGCGGAACTGGATGCGGC
>CAZTVU010000237.1:0-1460 GCA_964617025.1 uncultured Planctomycetales bacterium
CGGCCGTGACGCGCCGCTGCCGCCCCGCCGGCGTCGGGCGAGCGAACGGGACAGGTCCGGCCGGCGCTCGTGGGCCTCGGGCGAGTGTTCCCCTCTCGGGTCTCTGCCACCGCGTTACGCCTCGGGAACGGACCAGTCCCGGGCGGCCGGGTTCCAAACCTCCCGGGGCCGATCCCGGCGAAAGCACGCCTGCCGAGCCTGTCCCGTTCACCGGGCCGCATGTGGCGCCGACGCCCTCGTCGGCGATCCGGAGGGCGCGGTCGTGGACGGCAAGGGCACAGCCGCAAACCACGAGACAACGAGGTAAACGCGACCGACCGCAGGGCGGGGCCCGGAAGGCTGCACTGTGAGGCGGGCGCGGGGGCATGCTTCGTACGCGGACCTTCATCGTGACCCGGTTCAGCCGCGGTTGTCGGAAGACTGCGCGGCGCCTGGCTGCCGAAATAAATCTTCCTGACACCTTTTTACTTCGTCTCCCTGCCCTCCCAGACGGGCCGCAGGTCGTCGGAGCACTGCTGCCGGATGCCGTTGTCCGTGAGGATCTCTTCGGTGGCGGCGACGATCTCCGCCCGGCGGAAGACGAGGGCCTCGGCCCGGTCCACGAAGCGGAACTCCACGAACGGGCTCTTGCCGTCGCGAAGGACCTCGACCAGGTGGCGAATGTTCCGGATCGGCACGTCGTTCACCCGGTCGACCACGCAGGCGAAGACCTCGCCGTAGCCCTTCCGGATCTTGTGCGGGAACATGGGCGACGAAACGATCACCAGCTCCTCGCCCTCGAACGCCGGCCAATCATATTGCCGGGCGAGCAGCGGGCTGCGGCGGGATCGCAGCATGGGCGAGGCCTTCTCCCCGATCGCCGCCAGCAACTCCTGCGTCGCGGGCGTGAACACCAGCGGGCCGTAGATGAAATACGACGGATACTGGTTGCCCAGCCACCGGACGACCCCCTTCCGCTCCCGCTCGACCGGCAGGTCGATCTTCACGGCCTTGCCCTCGCGGAGCACGGTGATGGGGATCGTGTCCTTCTTCGCCAGCTTGGGCAGCAGGTAGCGGAACGCGAGGCGAAGGTCGTCGCGGACGCGGACCTTGCCCTCGCTGTCGATCGCCTGGTCGCCGATGTGCGTGATGACGTCCCACTCCCGCAGCGGGTAGTCGTCGCCGGTGCGGTGGAGGCTCTCCACCATGGCGCCGCCGACGCCTGCGGCCAGGCCGAGCCGAGCGCGGAGGGCCTCGTTCTCGACGGTCTGCACGTCATCGAAGAACTGCGGCTTGCCGTCGTAGCGGCCGTCCCGGATGTCCTCGAGGAACGCCTTGACCTCCTCCGCGGGGATGAGGAAGCCCGTGTTCTCCGCCTCGCGGATCTTGCTGATGACGACGCCGACGACCTTGTCCTTCGAGATCGCCGGTCCGCCGCTGTTGCCCGGGTTGATCGCCGCATCGATCTGGATGCGCAGCGA
>CAZTVU010000237.1:1470-7524 GCA_964617025.1 uncultured Planctomycetales bacterium
GTCGTCTCGTACGGGCTGAGCCCGCACTCGATCCGCGCAATGATGCCCTCGGTGATCGACAGCTCCGTGCCCCCCACCGGGTAGCCGTAGGCGTTCACCTTGTCCTTGGCGGCCGGCAGCTCGTCGGCCAGGGGCAGCGCCGGCCGGCTCGCGAAGAACGACTCGTCATCAAGCGTCAGCACCGCCAGGTCGACGCCCGGGGCGGCCGCGGCGATCCGGGCGGCGACCTTGTCGGGCGACTGAAAGCCCTGGACGTAGACCTCGCTGGCGTAGCCGACGACGTGGGCGTTGGTCAGGATCCGCTTGCCCTCGATCACCAGCCCGGAGCCGGAGACATCCTGCGGGCTCTGCTTGGCCCACGGCCGTACCAGGTCGGGCGCCCGGCGGGTCGCCAGGATCTTCACGACCGAGTCGCGGAACTTCTCCTGGGCGATCGCCGACGGGCCGGCGAATACAAGGGATAGCAGGGCGGTCAGCACGACGGCGGACGGCGACGGACGTTCCACGGAACACCGCTCCTTTCGACGCAAGCGTCATCATCACATGCAGGCCTCTGCTATATAGCGGACCCGCGGCCGAATGAAAAGCAGGTCAGTAGCCGACGACGAGAACTTCGTGGATATCGTGGACGGTGACCTCGATGCGGCCGTCCGCCTGCCGAATCTCGGTGGCCGCGCCCCAGGCGCGCACGCTCCGGATGGGGCGGCGGATCCGAATACTCGCGCGGTACAGCGGCGCATCCTCGATCAGGCTGGGCAGCACGTACGGCCGATCCTTTGCCGGCGTGCACGCCGGCGCCGATGCGTAGCCCAGCAGGTGAATCCGCAGCAGGCGGCGATCGGGATCCTCGGTGACGACGGCCTCGACAAAGTTCGGCGCCGTCACCTCCACGTCCGGCTGCGGGTTCAGGAAGCGCACCGCGTGGCGCACGAGGGCGCGGGCCTCGACGATGTGGTGCTCGCTCGCCGTGGCGAAATCGGGCGAACAGGCGAACGTGACCACCCGGCCCTTCCCGACCCGGTTGACCAGGATGGCCGGTCCCACCGTCGCATCGGCGCTCATCGGCCAGTCCGTTCCCTCCTTTCCCTGCCGCTGGCGGACCGTCCGGTGCGGCCGCATCAGCTCACCGACGGCGACGGCCGTCGTCGGCTTGTAGACGACCGCCGGACCCTTCACCAGAAACGGCCAGTCGGCGGGCACGTCGCCCCGAAGCCGACGGGCCGCCGCGTCGCCGCCGGCCCGAAAGCGGACGTGGTTGTCCAGCGTGTCCAGCCGTCCGACGAGCGTCGCGCCGATCAGGCCGGCGAGGGCCGACTCCTTCAGCGGCCGGCCCAGGCGATCGAGCGATCCGCCCAACCCCGTCACGATCAGATTGCCGCCGCCGTCCACGTACCGGGCGAACAGGTCGACCTCCGCCGGCGAGACGACGGCCGTGTTGGCGAGGCACACGACGGGAAACTGCCGCAACCGATCGATCGTCACGTTCTCCTCCAGGATCACGCCCGAGGGGATATGCGCGTACGTCAGCGCCTTGTGGGCGCCGTGGAACGACTGTTGGTAATCGGCCGGCTTCTCGCGGCCGTACCAGTCGCGCGTCCGGCTGGAGTAGTAGAGGCCGACTTCCTGCAGGGGCCTCTGGCCGAAGTGCTCGCGCTTCGCGAGGGCCTCGCGGAAGGCCGCCCCGATCCGCTCGTAGGCGACCGGATCGAGCCATCCGTCGTAGCCGGTCTTGTCCACCATCGTGACGCGCGTGCCGTGGGCCAGGAGCGTCAGCAGCTCCCAGCGGATATCGTTGAGCGGCCGCGTGGTCTGGTCGTGGTACATCCGCACGCCGCGCTGCATGGCCACCTGGTACACCGCCCCCGGCTTCGTCGCGGCGAAAAACTCGGCGGCGAGGCCGACGCCCAGCGCACTGAACCCCCACACGCCCGTCTCGCCGGTCACGAAATCGCCGAGGTGGGCATGCTGAACGGGCCGCTGGCCCGTCTCCCAGGAGAACGGCGGCGATCCGTGATAGTTGAAATCGACCGTCGCTCGCGGGTCGACGGCCCGGACGTGCTCGCGCAGCCGCTTCTCGAATCGCGCGCTGCTGTCGTAGCGGAACTCGAGCATCCGGTCCCAGTCCTCGTCCCACGTCAGGGCCCCGGGCATGGGCCGGCCGTATTCGGCCTCGAACCGCCGACGGCAAGGCTCGCACCAGCAGCCGTAGGGCGGACCGAAGCCCTGATCCACCATGTCGAGGTGGAAGCCGTCGATCCCGTACGCCAGCATCTCGGACAGGAGCCTTTCGACGTACTCCGCATACGGCGAGTTGAAACAGACGCGCGGATGGATGGGCTTTCGCTCGACGTCCTGCATCATCCAGTCCGGGTGCTCTCGCAGCGTCTGCGTCGGGTATTGCAGCACGCAATAGGCGATGACCGGAAGGCGATGCCGGCGCGCCTCGTCCACGGTCTCGCGGAGGACGTCGCGCGACCCCAGGCCCGGGCACTTGGGCTGAACCCGCGAATCGTAATAGGCGTATTCGCCGTCCCGGGCCCAGATGACGAGATACTCGCCGCCCGCCGCAACCACCCTTCGCACCACCTCCCGCCCGTCGAACCGGGCGGCGTAGCCCACGTCCGACGGGTCGCTGCCGAACTGCGCCCCGGTGGGCCCGACCTCCATGCCGACGAGGAGGCGCGTAAACCACGGCGCCGGTGCGGACCCGACCGACGAATCGGCAGTCGGTGCCGTCTGCCGGGCACGGGCGGTGTGTAAAGAGGCAAGGATCAACCCCACAACAACCGGCACGCAATGCGTCATGATCGGCTCCCCCGGGCGTTCGTCGGCGGCGCCGCGGGGCGCCCCGACCGGGTGGTAACCCTTACCCGGATCTTCTGGTATCATAGAGGCCTGCCTTGCGTGTTGGGGAGCCCCACAAGAACGCGGAGATCAATCCCATGCGGCGAATCCTGTTTCTTAGCGGCTGGCTCGTGTGTCTGCCGGCGGGGGCGGTGGTGGCGGCCGACCCGGCGACCCCGGCCGGCAACACCCCGCCTGCCGCCGAGGCCGGCAAGGCCGAGAAGCAGCCGGAGGCCGAGCAGGCCGTCAAGCAGACGACCGTCGAAGACCTGCCCGAGCCGCTCCGTGAGGTGGTCCAGCAGTGGCAGTCCAGGAAGTACCGCCAGGCCGCCGTCGGCTTCTCGAAGCTGATCAACAGCTCATCGCCGGAGCAGCTCCAGAAGCTGTCGAAGGAGGCCGAGGCGGCGACGGAGAAGTCGCTCGCCGAACTGGCGGCGGATGCGCACATCGAGGCGGCGCGGGAGAAGACCAAGGGCGGGGCGATCCGCCTGGAGTACGTGACGGCCTACGAGAACGAGCCGCTCGTCCGGCGGCTGAAGGAGCTGTTCGAGGCCGCGCTCGACGAGCCCATCCTGCCCCCGGAGCCGAAGGTGCGGCTCGGGGGTCGCCCCTCCCGGGCGGGCACGCGTAACGACAAGGAGGAGGCCAACGAGAAGGGCGACGACAAGGAAGACGGCGATCGGAATGAGAAGGCGGAGCACAAGGACCGGCGCGGCGAGGGACGCACCTCCGGCTCGGAGGGCCGGACCGGACCGGCCCGCCGGCGCGGCCCGGCGCTATCCGAGACGCCGATGCCCGGCCCGCTGCGGATCAACGACAACCTGGACGATCCGAGGATGTTCGACGGCGGCAATGCCACCAGCGAGCAGTACGCCGCCTTCCTCAGGCACATTTCGTACGCGGAGAGCCTTTTGAACGAACGGCTGCGGTTCGATGCGAGCCTGCGGACGGACAAGAAGGCCAAGGCCGACCTGACCGAGAAGAAGAAGGCCCTGGAAAACCTCCAGAAGGAGGTGCAGACGGTGTCGCGCCTCTCGCCGCCGCAGCGAGAGCGGCGAAGCATGATGATCCGGGCCGAGCAGGACGCACGCCGTCGCCAGCAGGAGATGTCGACCAACCGGCCGCCCCCGGGCGATCGACGCCCTCGCCCGCCGCGCGGTCGACCCTGATCGCCGACGTGCGGCCGACCCGACGCCTACTGCTCTTCGCCCCGGACCCTCTTGATCGCGAGGAGTTGCACCAGCGACTGGCGGTCCTTCGGCCGGCCGAGGTACTCCTTGACCCGAATCAGGTCGTCGAGCGCGATCACCCGCACCTCGGCATCCCCGATGGCAAAGACCTCCGCGCGGGTCGTCAGTTCCTCGTAGCCGCCCAGCGGCTCCACGTGCCCGATCACATCCAGATCACCGACACTCGTGCGCAGGGTGAGGTTCGTCGCCAGCGCCAGGGATTGTGCGTCGATCCGAAAGGGCAGATCCGGCGGGGCGTTGCGAAGGACCGGTTGAAGCGACCGCAGGACGACGGCCAGCCTTTCCAGGTTCTCCACCGTGCGCCGGGGGCAGATGTCCACGTCGTACGTCACCCGCGGACTGCCGTACAACACCTCGGCCTGGCCGCCGATCAGGATGAACTCCACGTCGTGCCGCCGGCACAGGTCAATGATCCGTTCCAGCGGAGTCTTCGCGGTGTCTTCGTCCATATTCGAGCAGCCTGAGGGTCTGCCGGCGCGCCAGTTCGGCGCGACGCAGCCTCTCCAACGGCGTGAGTTTGAGATTCTCGCGAATCAGGGACAAGTCAACGCCGTTCTCGTCCTGCTCGCCGTAGTCATTCGGCCCGGAGCGCCACGCCCGTGCCGGCGGCTCCTGCTGATTGCGCGCGTCGCCCATGCCACGATAATACCGCAGGCGGTTCCATCGGCCCAACCCCGACGAACGGCCGCGCCGGCGGCCTCCGAGCGGGTGCGGCCGGGGCGTTGCCTCGGACGGTCTGCCGCACACCGGCCCGCCCCGACCCGGCCCGGGGAAAGCGGCGGCAAGGTCGCCGCAGTCCAAAACGCACGGCCGATCCTTCGGTTGACCGGACCGAAATCCTGTGCCAGAATGGCCGCCGTGGCTCCCAAGCTTCCTCAGGTCGATCCCAACAGCCCGGTGCCGCGCTACATCCAGGCCAAGACGATCCTGATCGACGCCATTCGCAACGGGACGTTTCCGCGCGGCTCGAAGCTGCCGAGCACGGGCGAGGTCAGCGCGGCGATCTCCGTCAGTCTGATCACGGCCCACAAGGCCATCCAGTGCCTCGTCGCCGAGGGGTGGCTCGATCGGCTTCGCGGCCGGGGGACGTACGTCCGCGACGACTTCGAGGCCAGCGTCGCCGCCAAGGCCTGCTGGCGCGTCGGCCTGCTGCTCGACCCGGGCGTGCAACTCGAGGACTACTATCACGCCGTCCTGTTCCAGGGGCTCCGCGAGGCGGCGTCCGCGGCCGAGCCGGGGGCCGAGTTGTTCATCCAGCGACAGAACACCCCGGCGGCGATCCCGAACCTGCTGGCGGACGGGTTCATCTGCTTCCACCCGCTTCGCGAGACGTTCGAGCTGCTGGAGGTCGTGGCCAAGAACACGCCGATCGTCGTGCTGGGCGGTTCGACCCGGGATACCACGCTGCACTGCGTGGACTCGGAGAACGAGGACGGGGCCCGCCAGGCGGTGCGCCACCTGATCGAGCTGGGCCACCGGGACATCGCCATCCTGAACGGCCGGCTGGCCGCGACGAACAGCCTGCACCGGTTCAACGGCTACCTGGCCGAGATGCGCGAGCGGGAGCTGCCGATCCGGGACGAGTACGTCCTGATCTCCGATCGGGCCGAGCTGACGCAAACCGCGCGAAGCGCCCTGATCGCCCTGCTGCGAAGTTCGCTGCGGCCGACGGCGATCCTGGCCGCGGGGTACCTGCTGGCCCTCGAGGTGATGGAGATCGCCCGCTACCTCGGGCTGCGAATCCCGCAGGACCTGTCGCTGGTCGGGTTTGACGATCCGCGGTCGGCCCCGCTGCTGAACCCGCCGCTGACGACGGTGCGCCAGCCGCTCGAACAAATGGCCAAGGTCGCCCTGGAGCGGATGCTGGCGCTGATCGCGAAGACGGAGCCCTCGCCCCGTATCCAGCTCCTGCCCACCAAGCTGGTCATCCGCGAATCCACCGCCCCGCGGCCGACGCGCT
>CAZTVU010000238.1:0-7468 GCA_964617025.1 uncultured Planctomycetales bacterium
CTGATCGCCCACGTCGAGTCGCTCGCCCGAGCAAACCGCGGCTGCGACGAGCTCACCTGTTTCCTCGGCGCCGGGGCCTACGACCACTTCATCCCGACGGTCGTCGATGCCCTCGCCGGCCAGAGCGAATTCGTCACCGCCTACACGCCGTACCAGGCCGAGGCCTCCCAGGGCTCTCTCCAGGCGTTCTATGAATACCAGACGATGATCTGCCAGCTCACGGGCCTGGACGTCTCCAACGCCTCGCTCTACGACGGCGCGTCGGCCCTCGCCGAAGCGGCCCTGATGGCCCGCTCCATCAACGGCCGCCGCCGGCTTGTTGTCTCGGGTGCCGTCCACCCCCACGCGGTCCAGGTGCTCGAAACGTACGTCGACAGCCTGCCCATCGACCTCGTCGTGGTTCCGCCGGTCGAGGGCCGCACCGCCGTCGAGTCGATCCGCAAGGAGCTGTCGGACGAGACAATGGCGGTCGTCGTGCAGTCGCCGAACGTCTTCGGCTGCATCGAGCCGCTGGATGCGGTCGGGGCAGCCGTGCACGAGGCGGGCGGGCTGCTGATCGCCTCCGTCGACCCGATCTCCTGCGCCCTGCTCAAATCGCCGGGGGCCTGCGGCGCGGACATCGCCGTCGGCGAAGGCCAGCCGCTCGGCATCCCGCTCTCATACGGCGGGCCGTACCTGGGCTTCATGGCCTGTCGCGAGGCCTATATGCGCAAGCTGCCCGGCCGCCTCGTCGGCGCCACACAGGACAAGGACGGCCGCCGCGGCTACTGCCTCACGCTCCAGACCCGCGAGCAGCACATCCGCCGCGAGCGCGCGACCAGCAACGTCTGCACCAACCAGGGCCTGCTCGCCCTTCGAGCCGCCGTCTACCTGAGCGCCATGGGCCGGACCGGCCTCACGCAGGTCGCCTCGCTATGCCTGAGCAAGGCCCATTACGCCGCCGACCGCATCGCCGCCCTCGACGGCTTCGACCTCCGCTTCCCCGGCCCGTTCTTCAAGGAGTTCGTCGTGCGGACGCGCAAGGACGTGAAGTCCGTGCTCGATCACGCCCGTTCGCGCGGCATCCTCGCCGGCGTGCCGCTGGGCCCCTGGTTCCCCGACCTCAACGACTGCTTCCTCGTCGCCGTGACGGAGAAACGTACGAAACAACAGATCGATGCCCTGATCCAGGCCCTCGGCGAGGACTAGAATGACCCAGACGCCGCCCACATCACTGATCTTCGAGCAATCGACGCCCGGATCGTGCGCCGTATCCCTCCCGGCCTGCGACGTCCCCGCCGTCGAGCCCGCCGCCGTCATCGCGCCGGAGCTCCTCGCCGACGCTCCGCCGCCACTGCCCGAGGTCGGCGAGCTGACCCTCGTCCGCCACTACACCCGTCTCGCCCATCGCCTGTTCAGCGTCGACGCCAACTTCTACCCGCTCGGCTCCTGCACCATGAAATACAACCCCCGCGTCAACGAGCGAGCCGCCGCCCTGCCCGGGTTCACGGGCTTGCATCCGCTCCAGGACGAGCGAGACCTTCAGGGCATCCTCGCCCTCCTCTATCACCTCCGCGTTTACCTGGCCGAGATCGCCGGCCTTGCCGAGGTCACGCTTCAGCCCGCCGCCGGCGCCCACGGCGAGATGACCGGCCTGATGATCATCAACGCCTATCACCGCGATCGCGGCGAGGACCGCCCCAGGGTCCTCACCCCCGACACCGCCCACGGCACCAACCCGGCGAGCTGCACCGTCTGCGGCCGCCACGCCGTCCCGGTCGACTCGCTGCCCAACGGCCGCGTCGACCTCGACGACCTCCGGCGAAAGATCGATACCCACACCGCCGCCCTGATGATCACCAACCCCAACACCGCCGGCCTCTTCGATCCGCAGATCGCCGAGATCGCCCGGATCGTCCACGGCGCCGGCGCCCTGCTCTACCTCGACGGCGCCAACATGAACGCCGTCCTCGGCATCACCCGGCCCGGCGACTTCGGCGTCGACGTCATGCACTACAACACCCACAAGACCTTCAGCACGCCGCACGGCTGCGGCGGCCCCGGCGCCGGGCCCGTGGCCGTCGCCGAGCCCCTCCGCCCGTACCTCCCCGTCCCGCAGGTCGTCCGCCGCGACGACGGCACCTACGGCCTCGATGCCGACCGCCCGAAGTCCATCGGCCGCGTACGGGGCTTTTTCGGGCAGGTCGGCGTGCTCATCCGCGCCTACACCTACATCCGCGCGCTCGGCCCCGACGGCCTCCGCGACGCCAGCGAGAAGGCCGTCCTCTCGGCGAACTACCTCGCCGCCCGCCTCAAGGGCGCCTACCACCTGCCGTTCCCCGGCCCGTACGCCCACGAGTTCATCGCCGTCCCGCAGTTCCGCGAGCACGGCGTCACCGAACTCGACGTCGCCAAGCGGCTGATCGACTTCGGCTTCCACCCGCCGACGATGAGCTGGCCCGTCCCGCACTGCCTGATGATCGAGCCGACTGAGACCGAGTCGCTCGCTACGCTCGACGCCTTCGCGGACGCCATGCTCCGCATTGCCGACGAAGCCGCGACGCACCCGCAGCGCCTCCACGAGGCCCCGCACGCGACCCCTGTCGGCCGCCTTGACGAAGTCACCGCCGCCCGCCGCCCGAACCTTCGCTGGCGCCCGACCGAGCCCGTCGCGAATGCCGCAGGGATGGGTGCCGCCACCGGGTCGACGGGGGGCTGACAGGGTCCGGTCCGGGTCTTGCATTCAGGCAGGCCGAAGCGTACGATACGAGTGGCGATGGAGTCCGCCCTTAACCGGTCGCGCTGACCTGATGACTCCTACCGGGATCGACCTGGGTAGGGTCCGCGCGATGGAGACCTTACAGACGAACCCTGCCAGGCCGACGGTCCGGCGGGGTTTTTGTTTGGGCGGACGGGGCCGCATGGAAGTTTCGGATGGTGAAAATCATGATGGTGGCGGTAGGGGGCGGTCTGGGTTCCGTGCTCCGTTACCTGGTTCAGGGGTGGGGCCAGAGGCTCTCCAACGGCTCGTTTCCGGTCGGGACGCTGGCGGTCAACATCATCGGCTGCCTGTTGATCGGTATTCTGAACTATGTCTTCAGCGGCCCGATCCTGATCCGCCAGGAGTATCGAATCGGCCTGACCGTCGGCGTGCTCGGTGGATTCACGACATTCTCGTCGTTCGGCTGGGAGACGTTCGCGTTGGCCAACGACGGACAAGGCCTGCGGGCGATCCTGAACCTGCTGCTGAGCGTGACGTTGGGCTTCTGCGCCGTCCTGGCGGGCTACCGGCTGGCGGAGAAATGGTTCGGAGTCGTTTGACGAGCACGAGGGCCTGCCGGACGGCCGTCGAGGATGACCGGGCGGCCCGGAAGGCTGCGACAGGAGGTCGATGCACACGACCGATGTCTGGTTGACGGCCGCGTTGTGGCTGGGGCTCGCGCTGCTCGCCACGCTTCTTTCGATCTGGCTTCGCGTCGCGACCGCCCTCTTGGAGATCGTCGCCCGCACGGCGGCCCGGCCGTCGGAACCGCCCACGTCGGTTGCGACGCCCTGCCGGATGTGGCGACGGGGCATTTCGAGAAGGATTCTGTCGCGTTTCGGGAGGCCGCGAAGGCCGCGGGGGTGCCGCCGGAAACCGCCGTGGTCGTGGGCCATCCCGCCGAGCGGATCTCCATACGTCGGCCGAACGCGAGGCCGACGTGGTCGCGATGGGCCATCGCGGCAAGGGCCCGTGCCGGCGCCGGCCGTTCAGGTCGATGTCGAGGCGAGTGGTGAGCGACGCGCCGCATACGGCAACGGCAGTGAGGTGACGGATGAAACTGGAAGGCGAAGCGCAGTTGCTCCGCATCTTCATCGGCGAGAGCGACCGGTGGCACGGCCGGCCGCTGTACGAGGCGATCGTGCTCAAGGCCCGCGAACTGCATCTGGCCGGAGCGACGGTGCTGCGGGGTCCCATGGGCTTCGGCGCCCACAGCCGGCTGCACACCGTCAAGATCCTGCGGCTGTCGGAGGATCTGCCCCTGGTAATCGAAATCGTGGACACCGAGGACAAGATCCGCGCTCTGATGCCGCACATCGACCGGATGGTCGAGGAAGGTCTCGTCACGCTGGAGAAGGTCCGCGTGATCAAGTACCGGGCAAACGGAGCGGATACGAAGGCGTGAGGATCCGAGGTCCATCGGCCCACTGAACGGGTTCGGAACTCATCGCGGCTTCGCACCGGGCCGTAAACGGGCCCGACCGGCGTCGTCCCGCCGAACCGAGCCTCGCGCGATTTGGGGCCACCGTTCGCTGGATCGACCGCCGAAATGAGCCACTCCCGAGCAGCCGGGACGCGTTCGCTCCCGCCGCAAGCCCCGGTACGCAAGGTCTCGTGCCGAAAACCGCCCGCCCCCGCCCACGCCCGCCCGCCGCACCTGTCCCCGTCGTCCCAACCGCACTGTCGACCCCGCCACAGTGTCGAGGCGGTGTACCCGAGGGCCGTCGGGCCGCGGCCGCGCAAACGATCGCCTGCACCGTGCCCCGACCACGTTCCCCGTGGGCGGTCGCCTCGCTCGCCACCCGGTCCCGCGGTGATAACGGCCGGGGCGGACTGCTCGCGCCCCGGCTCGACATTCGATATTAAGGTTTTCACAGGGGGCTTGCCTTGCAGACGCGGCCGCGGTACAATCAGGGACTCTTGTTCCCTGGATTGGCGTTGCTCAAACGCTAGAAGCGGATTGGCGGGCTGTATGACCACAAATCATTGACCGGGGCGACCACGCGGGCCGATAAGCGCGCCCGGTAGTCCAATCCAGGCCCCTTACGCGTAATAATTGATTTGATAAGGACTTATGGCCGAACGAGCCGGCGGGGTGCGTCCCCAACCGCCCGGCCGATCGCGGCAGAGGAATAGACGGTCGATCATGATGAAGCTCGGCACGATCAGGAACATCGGGATCTCGGCGCACATCGACTCCGGCAAGACGACGCTGACCGAACGGATGCTCTACTACACCGGCCGGATCCACCGCATGGGCGAGGTCAAGGGCGACGACCGCGGCGCGACCATGGACCACATGGAACTGGAGCGCGAGCGCGGCATCACGATCACCGCCGCCGCCACGACCGTCGAGTGGGCCGGGCGCACGATCAACATCATCGACACGCCCGGCCATGTGGACTTCACCGTCGAGGTGGAGCGGTCGCTCCGCGTGCTGGACGGGGCCGTGCTCGTCCTTTGCGCCGTCGGCGGCGTGCAATCGCAGTCGCTGACCGTCGATCGCCAGATGAAGCGCTACAACGTCCCGCGAATCGCGTTCATCAACAAGCTGGACCGCGTCGGCGCGGACCCAGCACGGGTCGTGTCCGAACTCGAGACGAAGCTCGGGCACGTCGCCGTGCCGTTGCAGATCCCGATCGGCCTGGCCGGCGAACACGTCGGCGTCGTGGACCTGGTGGCGATGCAGGCCGTATACTTTGACGGCGAGACCGGCGAGAACGTTCGACGGGAGGCGATCCCGGCGGACCTGAAGGACGCGGCCGCGCGGGCCCGGCACGCCATGCTCGATGTCCTGTCGCTCGCCAGCGACGAGCTGGCGGAGCTCATGCTCGAGGACCGGCCGATCGGCCCGGACCTGCTGCACCGGGTGATCCGGCAGCAGACGATCGCCCGGGAAATCACGCCGGTGCTGATGGGATCGGCCTTCCGCAACAAGGGCGTCCAGCCGCTGCTCGACGCCGTGGCGAACTATCTGCCGTCGCCGCTCGACCGCGTGACGTACGCGACGGACAACGCGAACGAGGGCGCCGAGGTGGCAATCGCCGCGGAGCACGACGGCCCGGTCGTCGCGATGGCATTCAAGATCGTTGACGAGTCGTTCGGGCAGCTCACGTTCACCCGCGTGTACCAGGGGACGATCCGGCGCGGGGATACGTATGTCAACACGCGGTCGCAGACGCGGCAACGGGTGACGCGGATCCTGCGCATGCACGCGAACGAGCGCGAGGACCTGCCGGCGGCGTCGGCGGGCGACATCGTCGCGCTGATGGGCGTCGAGTGCGCCTCGGGCGACACGCTCTGCAGCGAGGATCGCAACTACTCGCTCGAGCGGATCCACGTGCCGGAGCCGGTGATCTCGCTGGCGATCCGTCCGGCGAAGAGCGCCGACCGCGACCGCATGGCCAAGGCGCTGAGCCGCTTCAGCAAGGAGGACCCGACCTTCCACGTCCGGCACGACGGCCGCACGGGCGAGACGCTCATCTGCGGGATGGGCGAGCTGCACCTGGAGGTGTACGTCGAGCGAATGCGGCGCGAGCACCGCGTCGAAGTCGAGGTGGGCGCCCCGCGTGTCAGCTACCGCGAGGCCCCGACGGCCGAGGTGCCGTTCAACTACCGACACAAGAAGCAGACCGGAGGCGCGGGGCAGTATGCCCACGTGATCGGGCGGCTGGTGCCGCTGCCGGAGGACGCCCCGGTGGACTACGAGTTCGTGAACGAGGTCCGCGGCGGGCGGATCCCGACCGAGTTCATTCCGTCGGTGGACAAGGGCTTTCAGAGCTGCCGCGGTCGGGGCCCGCTGGCCGGGTGCGAGATCGTGCGCGTGCGAATGGTCCTCGAGGACGGAACGCACCACGCGGTCGACTCGTCGGACCTGGCGTTCCAGATCTGCGCCCGCGACGCGTTTCGCGAGGCGTTCCTGCGGTCGCGCCCCGTCCTGCTCGAGCCGATCGTGAAGGTCGAGGTTGAGCTGCCGGTCGAGCACCAGGGCTCGGTCGTCGGCGACCTGTCGAGCCGGCGCGGCATCATCTGCGGTACGGAGATGCGGGGCAACGCCTCCGTCGTGACCGCGGAGGTCCCGCTGGCGTGCATGTTCGGCTATGCGACCGACCTCCGCTCGCAGACGCAGGGCCGGGGGACGTTCACGATGGAGTTCGCGAAATACCGGCAGGTCCCGCGTGAGATCCAGGAGGAGATCATCGCCAGGCATCGCGAGGAGCTCGCGCAGGGACGCTGACCTCTGAACTGCACCGACAGCTTCCACGGGCAACCGTGGGGTGCGACGGCCGAGGACCGATCCGCAAGGGCGATCCCCGGCCGCGCTTTCTTGAGGGAGCGGGACGCGTCCTTCCGCCTCTCGGCTTACGGCGGGTTTGCGTGCTCGCCGAAGACGAGCCGTTCGTACCCACGCAGTCTTTGCCGATCTGTCGATCCTGACCCCCGCGCCGCATTCGGCAACGATGGAAAGCGCAAAAGCGAGAAAGCGAAAAAGCGAAAGAGTTCATCGCGGCCTTTCGCCGTAACCGAAAGATGCGCGCGTCTTGCTCGCCGGTTGCGCCGAACGACTCTACCGCGACCTCGACTCGGGCAGCGGTCGTCCCGCCCGTCCAGTACGGCGCGGCCCCCGCGTTTTGGACTGCGGCGGCCTTGCCGCCGCTTTTCCTGCGGCGCGCCGACCGCGCCGGCGGGCGGCAGACCGTCCGAGCCAAAGCGGTGGCGTTGCCACCG
>CAZTVU010000239.1:0-3737 GCA_964617025.1 uncultured Planctomycetales bacterium
CCGCCGGTTTTGGAAACCGGTGCTCTGGCCAATTGAGCTATGCTCCTCCCGCACGCGGCGCCGACCTACTTTCGCCGGACCTTGTGCGTCGTACGCTTCCGCTCGCGCGGGCAGTACTTCTTGATCTCCATCTTCGTCGCGTTGCCCTGCACGTTCACCGACGTACGATAGTTCAAATCATCGCACTCCGTGCACTGCAGCCACGCATATTCCCGCTTCGCGGTCTTGGCCATCGCCCGTCCTCCGCCTCAGCCCCGCCGGTCACTCGATGATCTTGATCACGACGCCCGAGCCGACCGTGCGTCCGCCCTCGCGCACCGCGAAGCGAAGCCCCTCTTCCATGGCGATCGGCTTGCCCAGCTCGACCTCCATCTCGATGTTGTCGCCCGGCATGCACATCTCCGCGCCGCCGAGCAGCTTCAGCCCGCCCGTCACGTCCGTCGTCCGGAAGTAGAACTGCGGGCGATACCCGTTGAAGAACGGCGAATGCCGGCCGCCTTCCTCCTTCGTCAGGACGTACACCTGGGCCTGGAACTTGGTGTGCGGCGTGATCGAGCCGGGCGCCGCGAGCACCTGCCCGCGCTCCAGCTCGTCCTTTTCGACGCCGCGCAGCAGGCAGCCCACGTTGTCGCCCGCCACGCCTTCCTCCAGCGTCTTGTTGAACATCTCGACGCCGGTCACCGTCGTCTTGCGGGTCTCCCGCAGACCGACGATCTCCACCTCGTCACCCATCCTCACCTTGCCGCGCTCGATTCGCCCGGTCCCGACCGTACCGCGGCCCTTGATGCTGAACACGTCTTCCACCGGCATCAGGAACGGCTTGTCCGTGTCGCGCGTCGGCTCCGGGATGAAGTTGTCAACGGCCTCCAGCAACTCCGCGATGCACTTCGTCGCCTCGGGATCGTCCGGCTTGGTCAGCGCCGCGATCGCCGCGCCCTTGATGATCGGCGTCTCGTCGCCCGGGAAGTCGTACTTGTTCAGCAGATCGCGAATCTCCAGCTCGACCAGATCGAGCAGCTCCTTGTCGTCGACGAGGTCCACCTTGTTCAGGAACACCACGAGCGCCGGCACGTTCACCTGGCGGGCGAGAAGAATGTGTTCGCGGGTCTGCGGCATCGGGCCGTCGGCGGCCGAAACCACGAGGATGGCCCCGTCCATCTGGGCGGCGCCCGTGATCATGTTCTTGATGTAGTCGGCGTGACCGGGGCAGTCCACGTGCGCGTAGTGCCGCTTCTCCGTCTCATACTCCACGTGCGACGTCGCGATGGTCAGAATCTTCGTCGGGTCGCGGCGGCCTTCCTTCTCCGACGCCTTGGCCACCTCGTCATACGACTTGAACCGGGCCAAGCCCTTCCTGGCCTGGACCGCCGTCATCGCAGCGGTGAGCGTCGTCTTGCCATGATCGACGTGACCGATGGTCCCGACGTTGACGTGGGGCTTGGTTCTCTTGAAGGTGTCCTTCGCCATGACCGGTAATCCTCCACTCTCTTGTTGCGGAACCGCTCCTGCGGCTCAATGCATCCACTTGGAACCTGTTCGCGCCCGATGCGACGACAATCGGGCTCACCGTATCTCCACTCGGCGGCACGCCCGCCACGCGACTGCACAGCTGCTGACGGGAATCGGACCCGTGACCTCGTCCTTACCAAGGACGCGCTCTACCAGCTGAGCTACAGCAGCAATCACACACGGCCGAGCCACACAGGGCAATGACAACGCCCCCGCGAGACGCACCGCCTCGTCGAAACATCGGCGTCACCGCCTGCCGTCTGTAACCCAGCAAGCTGCACTGCCTCCCGCCCAGCAGCGCAGCATGTATATGCTGCGACCCTGGCCAGAGTCTCGTTAGTATAAGGACTTCCGCCGCCGTGTCAAAGGGGGTCCTTGCGGTTTTGCAGCCCCAATCGCGACGGCGATAGACGTCGCGGGCCCACCCCATAACCCTCCCGTGGCCATTCGAGCCCGCCTCGCCGTCAGAATGATATGTAAGCCTTTTTGGAAAATAAGGTTACGACCACCGGCATCATGGAACCCTTCATCCGGCGGCCAGTCGGGCCACGACCAGCGACACGGCGGCCACGGCCCCGATCATCGCGAAAACGAACGTCACCGCGAAAAGCCAGGTGAACCGCCGTTGCTGCTGCCCGATCAGGTCCACCAGCCGATCCTCCCGCTGCTGGCTGTCCCGTTGCAGCAACCGCAGCGAATCCGCCTGGGCCTCGCCCGACCGTCGAAGCGTGCTGACCGCCTCGCCAAGCGAGGACAGCGCGTGATTCAACTGCACATGCGTCTCGTTGGCCATCTCCAGTTGCCGCGAGACGCCGGTCAACGCTTCGCTTTGCGCACGTGTCGCCCCCGGCAGCTCGCTGATGCTCTCGGCGAGCTGCTGCGTCCGCGCGTTGGTGACATCCAGGTGCGACGCGATCGCATCCAGCGTCTGGGCCTGTTGGCGCGAGGCCGCCGGCAGATCCGACAGCGAGCGCGCGAGAAAATCGAGCGACGATGCGATCCGCTCGGTCCGATCACTCTGTTCGGCCATGTGCCGTTGCATCGCGTCGATCAGCTCCGTGACGCGCTGGTAGCCCTCCTGAAGCTGCTGAAGGGCCTGGTCGCGTCGGCTCCAGCGGCTCAGAGGCTTCTCCGCCGGACCGGGCGTGCTCTCCTCGTTCTCGGCCGCCGCATCCGCCTCCTCGAGGTATCGTTCGGGCGAGACCGCGGCGAGGTCGGGCGGCGTCCGGCTCGAACGACCGCCGGGCCGCAGCCACTCGCCCAGGCGCGTCCAGAAACTTGCTTTTTCTTCCATCGCATCAGCCCTCCACCTCAGATCGATCCAAGTCCGACGACCGACCGGGTTCGGACGTCACGGCCCCGTCGGCACGTTGTATCCCGTCTTCTGCGCGTCCCAGAAGTAGAAAACCGCCACACGCAGCATCTCGAGCTCGCGCGCCCGGGCCGGCGAAAAGCCTAGCGCCCGGTAGTCGAGCATGCCGTTGACGCTGTGACACTTCATGCACAGCGGCCCCGCAGGTTGGATGTCCCTGTGGAACTCCGCCTTCACGCGGGCGATCATCTCGGACGTCATCCGATTCCGCACACGCTCATATTCCAGCGCCTTCGGATCCGTGCCGGGCCGGAAGACCACATCGCGCCGACCGTCCCGCTCCCAAAACGGGGCGATTTTTCGCACGTAATTGTCCATGCCGACGAGTTCGCCCGTCGTCTCGTCTCGCGACACGCCGGCCGGAGGAGCCTTCGCCAGCGGATGGTCCTTCATTCCGTGGTCGAACCAGTCGTATCGCACCGTCCCCACGTCCACCTTCGAGAAGTGGCACGTCTCGCAGGTGAGGAACGCCGTGTGCATGTTCATGTAGGCCCGCACCTCCGGCGTCCGTTGGTGCGGATATTCGGTATGGCATCCGGATAGCAGACAGGCCGAACGGTTTGCGAACGGCAGCGTCTGCGGCGGATCGTAGCGGTGGAAGTGATCGTGCAGCTCGCGACGGCGCACCTGCAGGGCCTCGTCATACAGCGGCGACTCGGCCGACAAACCCGCCAGCGACTGCTTCGCCACGCGGTCGGCGTACTCGGCCACGCCCTCCGGCCTCGCGGGCTTCGCCGGCCGCGTCAGACCGTACGCCAGGTTCAGGACCGCCAGGACGACGAACACGCCGAGGACCGCCTTGACCGCCCGGTACGTGCCGAGCCCCGGCGGCGACGGCAAGTCCTTCACCCGCTCG
>CAZTVU010000239.1:3747-7434 GCA_964617025.1 uncultured Planctomycetales bacterium
TCCAGCGGGTGCTCGTGCTTCATCTCCGACTCGGTGAGCGTTCCGTCCAGCCAGAGCCGGCTCATCGGGAACGTCCGCGGGTCGAGGTGCACGTTGAAGATGTGCCAGACGGCAATCGCCAGGAACGCCAGGAGGCCCTCGTCGCTGTGCGCGATCCACGTCGCCACGATCCAGCGGGTCGGCAGGAACCGACCGAAGAACTCCGGGAACCACATGACCAGGCCGCTGCCGACCATGATGGCCATGCCCCAGAACACGGCCCAGTAGTCGAACTTGTGCATGTAGTTCAGGCGACCGAACCGGGGCTTGGACGCAAGGCCCAGAAACGAACCGACGTTCTGAACGAACTCCCGGACGTCGCGAAGGGTCGGCAGCATCTCGATCTGCGTGATCCGCAGCCGCCCGCGACGGATGCGCACCACCATGTCGACCAGGTGCCACACGAAGTCCGCCGTCATCACGACCGCCCCGACGCGGTGCAGGATTCGCGTCACGGTCACGCCGCCGAGTGCGTCGACGATCACCTGCATCCACGCCCAATCCGGATACTTCAGCGGAAAGCCCGTCACCACGCAGGTGACGAAGCTGACGATCATGAGGGCGTGCTGGACGCGAAGCTTTTCGTCCAGGCGTTCGAATCGCCGCTCACCCGCGGCCCCTGTCGGCAGTCCGGTGAGGGTACTCATGCCGTATGCTCCCCCCTGCGCCGAGGTCCGGTCACGTAGTGGCCATACAGACTCAACAGGATGTGCAGCACCAGCATGCACATCACACCGATCGTCAGATACGTGAAGCCCCGATCCGTGTAGTACACCACCGGGTCCTTTCGCTCCTTGATCGGCATATGGAACGCCGTGTTCGCGAAGTGCAGATTGGCCCGCGGGTGGCAACCGTTCGCACCGGCCCCGCCGCACGTCCGCACCAGGTTGGCCTGGTGAATCGTCGACTGCGGATCCTCCTTCGGCCGCGTGTTGTGCGCGGTGTGGCAGTCCACGCAGTTCGCCTGGGCGTCGTCGCCGCGAGCCAGGATCTTGTAATGCCCCTGCTCGCGGAATCCCTTCGGCAGGCTCGGCGAGATGCCGAACGGCTCCATCGCCTTCGCATCCGCATGGCACGATGAGCAAAGGTCCACGATCGGCATTCCCGCCGGGCGGTCGGGCCTGGGATCCGGGTGGATCTCATTCATGTGGCAATAGGTGCAGGTCGGTTTCGCATGCCGCTCCTTCAGCGTGTCGTCCGGACGGGCGGCGTGGATGGACCCAGCAAACTTCGCGGCGACGGCCGCGTGCGAGTACGGCTTGCCGTCCTTGTCCTGGATCGTGTGGCACGTCGTGGCGCAATCGACCCTGTGCGGACCCGGCCCGTGGGGAATGTGCTTGATCGACGTGTGGCAGCCGAGGCAGGGGACATCCTTGTGGACCGTTTTCTTGAACTCCGCCTCGTCGACGTAGGGGATCTCAAAGCCGCTCTGCGAATCCATCCACGCCAACTTCTTGTACGCATGGCAGACCGAGCACTGGTCCTCCCGCGCAACCGTCGTGGCGGCGATCGCCGCAAGCTCCGGCGAATACCCTGTAAGGTCCATCATCTTCAGCGGGGCGCCGGCGTCCTCCGCCGGCTGCGTGGCCGGTGAATCCGCCGCGAAGACCGCCGCCGCCAGCAGCACCGCCGCCCGGGTCAGCGGCCCGACCGGCACGACCGCATCGCCCGTCCCGCGAGCGGCACGGCCATCGGGCGGCGGGGACGGATCAGGAATGATCCCGCCGCCCCCGAAAGGGCCGCCGGCCCCCCGTTCCACCGGCCGGACGGGCACGACGCCGGCGGTCTTCGCGGTTGCGGGCTGCGTCGTCGGGGCGTTGCCGCCGCCGGAAACCGCCTCCGGCTGCTTCGCGGCCGGGCTGGCGAGCGGATCGCGGATCACGTCGCCGAAAAAGAAGGGGCTGTCCGGCGAGTGGCAATCCGCACAGCTCCGGGCTCCGAGCGACTCGCCGACCGGCCGCACATCATGAGCGATCGGCCAGAAATACGCCTCGGCGATCGGATGGGCCGACGAAATCAGCTTGCCGTCGGCCCCCTTCTCGTACACCCTTCCGCGGTTGATGTAGACCGGCGTGCCCTTCACCGACTCGCCCAGCGCGGCGAGAACGCCCAGCACGTCGTCATCCGTCTTGAGTGCCCGCGGCTGGTCAAAGACCTTCTTGATCTGCTCCAGCGGCAAGGGGGCGATCAGCTTGCCCTCCGCACGGACGCCCCACCACACCGGATACGTGTAGCGATAAACGCCGATCTTCTTCGTCACGGGATCCCGCCGGTACGCCGGCGAGTGGATCACCGGCACCATCCGCTCCTCGATCGGCTCTTCCGTCGGGATGCCCAGCCCGTGCGCCATCGACGTCTGCGTGCGGTAGGGCTCCTTCCGAGGCAACGGTCCGGAGTGGCACGCCGTGCATGTGATCTTCTCCAAATGCACGCGGGGCAGGCCCTCGTGCTTCGGAATCGGCGCGCCGAGCCCGCCGACCGCATGGCAGCCTTCGCAGGACCGCTGTGCATTGTCCGGGTCGTGCTTGAGGTCATCCGGGCCCCCGTCACCCCGGGTGATCTGGTGACTGATGTCATTGGTATGACAGACGGTGCAGTTCAGGCCGGACTCGGTGTGGACATCGCCGACGTGGTGCCGCTTCTTCTTCCCGTGATCCTCCAACGTACGCGTGTAGTGGCAAAAGAGACAGTTCGTGCTCGGGGCCCGACGCCGGACGTCGAGCGTCACGGTGTGATCCACGTTGAAGATGGCCGGCGTATACTTCACCTCGACGGCGACCGTCGCCGCTGCCTCCGCCCCCGGCTGAATCGCGGCCGCCGCCATCTCCGGATCGACCGGCGCGGCCGGCTGCCCGGCGGATCCGCCGCCGGCCTTGGCGACCTCGCCGGCGACCGTGCCGAAGCCGGCCGATCGAACCGGCGCCCACCGGAAGTTCTGCACCTTGACCTCATCCGCCCGCGCGGCACCACTCACCGGCGTGGCCAGGTGGCACAGCAGACAGTCGATCTCCAAATTGCCCGAAAGGTTCCACCTGGTGTCGTAATAAGGACTCCCCTCGGTCGTCGCCAGGTCGGGCTTATCCGCGAGGGCCTCGCTGTGGCGCTTGCCCTCGTCGTTGGTCTCGAAGATGCCGCCGCCGGGGACGTGAGATCCGAAGACCTGTGCGAACTTGAACGGATTCAGGCCCAGGTCGGCCGGCGTCTGCTTGTTGATCGTGGCCCAGGCCCGGTACGACACCGGCAACTGCACCCTGGCCACCGGGTCGGTGAGAAACCAAGGCTCGCCATGACGACCGCTCGACTGGTCCGGGCGACCGGCATGAAAGTGGTATCCGCCGGAGATCGCCTTGTAGTCATGGCACTTGCCGCACGTCTTCCGCGGGCTGTACGGTTCCTTGCTCTCCGGCTTGATCGTCTCGCCCTTCTCGTCCACCAGTTCGATGCGATGCACGTAGCGGGACTGGCTGTCCGTCCGCAACGGAGCCTGCGCACGCGCCGCGGTCGACAGGCAAAGGCATACAGATATCGCAAAAAGGATTCGGCGGATCATGTCACTTCACTCGCCGGGTTAACGACTGCCCGGCGAACCATCCGCCGGGAACGGTCATCATAACGGCTGCTCCCCGTCCTGACCAGAGCGCGAACGAG
>CAZTVU010000240.1:0-5004 GCA_964617025.1 uncultured Planctomycetales bacterium
CGACGCGAAGCCGGCGGCCCGCGCGGGACGGTCGGCCCCGCCGGATCGGGAGGCGGCCGAGCCCGGCACGCTGGGCGCGGCGGTGCATGACTACATCGCCTCCCGGCTGGCGGACCTCGGCGGTTCGCCGCAGATTCGCTTCAGCCCGGCGGCCCAGCGAGCGCTGGCCCTGTCGTCGCCGACTTACACATTCCGCCTTCGGCAGCGCGGCAATGAGGTCCTCGGGCTTGTCGCCCTCGAGGCCGATGTGCTCGAGGGCACGAGGGTGGTGGAAACCGTTCCCATCGTGGCGGAGGTCACGCTGCTCAAGCCGGTGGTCGTCGCGCGTTCGGCGATCAACAGCGGCGAGATCATCCAGGCGAAGCACCTGGTGCTGGCGGAACGTCAGTTCAAGCGGACGAGCGACGTCGGCCTGAGCGACCCGCGCCCGTTGATCGGACAGGAGGCCTGCCGCTTCATCGAAAACGGGGCGATGGTCTCGGCCCGCGACGTTCGCGCGCGGCCGCTGGTGAAGCGGGGGGATCTCGTGACGGTCTGGGTCCGCCGCGGCGATCTGGTGATCAAGAGCGTGGCGAAGGCGCAGCGGGCCGGCGTCTTCGGCGAGGTTATCGACGTCAAGAACGAGGCAACGGGCGAGATGTTCCCCGTCACGGTCACGGGGCCCCAGACGGCGGAGGCCGGGGCGGGCGGCGTTTCGGGCGTGGTGGCGGCCGGCGGGCCCGGGCCGGCGACGAGCGTATCGCGTGCGGGAGGTGAGCGATGAGGAGAACGGCTCTTCTGTGGTGCGGCGGAATCGCGCCGGCGCTGCTTGTCCCGGCGACGGCGGCGGCCCAGAGTTCGTCGCTCTTCAGGGGTCATACGGCGCGGCTGCCGGCGGAGGCATCGCCGTTTCAGTCCCGCGCGGCGACGCCGGACGACGGGGTGTGGGCGGCGGGGCGAAAGGTCGACACCGTAGCGGGAAGCACGCGGGTCATCGAGCGATCCTCGCTCATGGCGGTGGCCGTGGAACGTCCCCGGCCCATTCAGCCGAACGACCTGATCACGATCATCGTTCGCGAGCAGAAGAAGTACGAGAGCAACGCCCGGGCCGACAACCAGAAGAAATGGAACGTCAACTCGGAGCTTTCCGACTGGTTCCACCTGTACGACCACTACAAGCTCGGCGCGGACCGCTTTCCGTACGGCAAGCCGGGCGTGCAGTTCCAGTGGGACAACAAGACGCAGAACAAGGCACAGGACGATCGGGAGGACAAGTTCGTCACGCGGATCACGGGCCGGGTCGTCGACGTCAAGCCGAACGGCACGGTCGTCATCGAGGCGAAGAAGTACGAGAAGCACGACGAGGAGGAGAGCGTCCTCACCCTGACCGGTACGTGCCGGGCGGCGGACATCACGCCGGACAACACGATCCTCAGTACCCAGGTACACGACCTGAAGATCGTCGAGACCAACACGGGCGCGGTCCGCGATACGACGCGGCGAGGCTGGATTCCGAGGATGATCGATTTCCTGCGTCCGTTCTGAGGCGGGAACGGACACGGTCGGCATGACGACGGCAATGACGGCGGGAACATGCACAAACCGGTTGGCGTGGTGGACGGCGGCGGCGGTCCTGGCCGGGCCGGCATCGGCGCCGGCCGTCAAGATCGGCGATGTGGCCCGCTTCCAGGGCGAGTTCCCGAACAAGCTGATCGGGATGGGCCTCGTCGTCGGCCTGCCGGGGACCGGCGACGGCGGCGACTACCTGCCCGCCATGCGGCCCCTGAGCCGCCTGCTTTCACGCCTGGCGAACCCGGTGGGGTTCGGCGACGAGCTGAAGAACGCCAAGAACGTGGCGCTGGTTCTCGTCGAGGCGACGCTGCCGGAGAACGGCGTTCGCGAGGGGGACCGGATCGACGTGCAGGTGAGCTCGCTCGGGGCGGCGAAGGGCCTGGCGCAGGGGCGGCTGGTGATGACGCCGTTGCTCGCGGCCACCGCGCTGTCGATGCGAACCGACGGCCCGCCGCCGGAGGTGCTGGCGTTTGCGTCCGGGCTGGTGGTCGGGAACGACGCCAAGATGCCCCGGACGGGGATTGTGCGCCAGGGCGCCGTCATCGAGTCGAGCATCCTGCACAACTACATCGCCCTCGGGCGCGACCTCGAACACCTGCAAAAGGCGCGGCAGGCCGGTACGGCCGTGGCGAAGGGGCTGCTCGAATGGGTCCGGCCGGATGAACCGTATGTGACGCTCGTGATCCGTGACACGCACGCGAGCTGGGCGATGGCCAGCATCATGGCGCAGATCATCAACGAGGATGCGGCCGACCCGGATGCGCAGGGCAGCGCGGGCGGCACGGCGGCGGCGATCGCGATGGCCGCCGATCGGGCCAACGTCCTGGTGCGGATCCCGGAGACGGCGCGGCGGAACCCGGCGGCGTTCCTCGCCCGGATCGAGACGCTGGATCTGCTGCTGCCGCCGTCGGAGGCCCGCGTGATCGTCAACCGCGAGGCCGGCTCCGTCATCATCACCGGCGACGTCCAGATTTCGCCGGTCGTCATCACCTACAAGGGCATGACCATCACGACCGTCACGCCGGAGCCGAAGCCGACGCCCGAGTTTCCGGTGACGGTCGAGAAACAGTTCGCTCCGCTGGATCCGGCGAACCGCGGCGGGACGCGACTCCAGGATCTGGTCGATGCGCTGAACAGCCTGAAGCTGCCGGCGGCCGACCGCGTCCACATCATCGAGGAACTCTGCCGCATGGGAAAGATCCATGCGCGGCTGATTGTGGAGGAATGAGGGGGGAAAAGCGAGACAGCGGAAAGGCGAGAAAACGCAGCGACAAGCAGCACCCGAGGAACCGAGTGACCGACCCAGCCATGAGCATTGACATGACCAACGCGATCGGATCCGCGACGGCCGGGGGGAACGCGCAGCCCCGGACGCCGCGGCAGCGCGAGCTGCGGAAGGCGGTCGATGAGCTGGTGGGCACGGTGTTCTTCGGCGAGGTCTTTCAGGCGGTGCGTGCGAGCCGGCTCAAGGGGCCGTACGGGCACGGCGGCCGGGGCGAGGAGGTCTTTGCGGCGCAGCTCCACGACGTGTTGGCGAAGCGCATGGGCCGCAGCTCGCGGATGGGGCTGAACGACGCGATTTACCGGCGGTTCGCGCCGCTGGTGTGAGGGAGGACCGTGACGAACGCGACGCTTGACAAGCGCGTCGGCCAGGTGGTGCAGGTGCTTTCCGAGCTGAAGCACCTTCACGACGAGCTGGCCCTTGTGGTTCGGCGGAAGCTCGATGCGATGCGGGCGGCCGACACCGACGCCTTGCGGTCGGCCGTCGCGCGGGAGGAGTTCCTGGCCCAGCGGATTCGCGAGCAGGACGGCCTCCGCCGGCAGATCGTCGAGTTGATCGGCGCGGCCCTGGGCCGATCGGCCGCGGAGAGCCGCGCCATGACCGTCAGCGAGTTGGCCGAGTGCCTTGGCGAGCCGGCGCGGAGCCGGTTGCTGCTGCTGGCCGGCGCGCTTCGGGAGCGCGTGCGTGAGACCGGCGAGTTGAATCGCGTGGCGGGCGCCGTGTCGCGCGAGATGCTGCGGCATTTCCGGCACGTGTTTCAGGTGATGGCGCAGGCGAGCCCGCCTTCCGGGGGCGTGTACACGCGGTCCGGCTTCACCGAGACGCGGACGGGTATGAGCGTCTTCGAGGCGGTGGGGTGAGCGGAGGAGGAAGATGTGAGCGTGAAAACGTGAAAACGGTCAAAACGGCGCCGCACGATGAGACGTCCGCCCCCGGACTAACGGACTAACGGACCAACGGAACAACGGACTCCCGGACCTCCCCATGGGCCTGATTTCCACGGCACTGCAGATCGGACGAAGCGCTCTGATGAGCTACCAGGGCGCGCTGCAGATCGTCGGCAACAACATCAGCAATGCCGGCAACCCCGGGTACACGCGCCAGACGCCCGTGCTTGAGCCGGATGCCGGCGCGATCTACGGCGGCGGGTTCCAGGCCGGGGCGGGCGTCACGATCAGTGCCGTGCAGCGCAACATCGACGAGGCCCTGGAGACGCGCCTCCGCGCGGGGGCGGGCGACCAGAGCGCGGCGTCCATCGTTCGGCAGACGCTGGGGCGGATCGAGGCCGTTCTCAACGAGCTGACGGACAACGACCTTTCGTCGCTGCTTCAGAAGTTCTTCAACGCATTCTCCGCGCTCCAGAGCGCGCCGCACGACGCGAGCGCTCGCGGTCTCGTCCTGACGGCGGGAGAGTCGGTTGTGGGCGAGCTTCGCCGGCAGCGAAGCGATGTCCTGTCGCTCGTGGAGGACGGCAACGCGCAGATTGCCGACCTCACGCAGCAGATCAACCGGCTTTCGTCCGAGATCGCCGCGCTGAACGGTCAGATCATCAGCGCGGAATCCGGCCGGCCCGGTACGGCGGCCGCCCTGCGCGACCAGCGCGATGCGCGTCTTCGCGACCTGGCCGAGATCATCGCCATTGAGGTTCGGCCGCAGGAGGCCGGCGCCGTCAACGTGTACATCGGCAACGAGTTGCTCATTCAGGGCACTTCCTATCGGGAGCTGACGACGCGGCTGGAGAACAGCGGCGGCATCGCACGGGTGATGCCGGAGTTCGCCGACGACGGCGCGACGGTTGCAATTCGCGGCGGTCGGCTGGAGGGGCTCGTCCAGGCGCGCGACACGCACGCGTGGACGTTCCTGACGGACCTCGACACGTTCGCAGCGGCCCTGATCCAGGAGGTCAACAAGGTCCATTCGCAGGGGCAGGGCTCGCGCGGCATGACGTCCGTGACCGGGACCTACGGCGTGCTGGATGCGAACGCCCCGCTCAACAGCGATGCTGCCGGTCTGGACCTTCGGCCCCGGAACGGGACGTTCCAGATCACGGTCCGCAATACGGCGACGGGTTCGGCGACGACCACGACGATCGCCGTCGACCTCGACGGCGTCGGTGCCGGCATGTCGCTCGCGTCGCTCGCGGCGGCGATCAACGCCAGGGTCCCCAATGT
>CAZTVU010000240.1:5014-7402 GCA_964617025.1 uncultured Planctomycetales bacterium
TCCACTGGCGATAGAACGACATGTGCACGCCGCCGTTACGCCGGATCGGCGGCTCCAGATCGTCGCCGACGGCGGATACGAATTCACGTTCGGCGAGGACGGATCGAACGTCCTTGCCGCCCTCGGGGTGAATACCTTCTTCAGCGGACGTGCGGCCCAAGACATCGGCCTCAACCCTGTGGTGTCGTCCGATCCGACCCTGCTGGCCGCGGGCCGATCGAACCTGTCGGGCGACGGCTCGAATGCGGCGGCCGTCGCGCGGCTGGCGACGAGCCCGGCCGGCGCGCTCAACGGGCAGACCCTGACGGGGTTTTACAATGCCCTCGTCGGCAAGGTGGCGGCGAGCGCCGGCGCCGCCCGGTCGCAGGAGGAGGCGGCGGGCGCGGTCCTTTCCTCGTTGCAGGCCCAGCGGGAGAGCATCAGCGGTGTAAGCCTCGACGAGGAGGCCATTCGCCTGGTGAAGTTCCAGCGGGCTTTTCAGGGCGCGGCCCGCTACGTGTCGGTCGTGGACGGTCTGATCGACGAGATGCTGGCGTTGGTGAGATGAGACGTGAGAAAGCGACGAAGCGACGGAGCGACGAAGCGACGAAGGGGAGGGGCAACAGGCGGCGGGGTTTGGGGTTGAGGGTTTAGGGTTTCGGGGTCCGGGTTCCGGGTTTCGGAAAGACGGACGAACGGAACAACGGAATAACGGATCTCTCGGGAAACCGACGAGCCGAGCAACCGAGCAACGGAGCAACCGGCCTTGCGTTTGCCGGACTAACGGACGAACGGACGCACGGAACAACGGAATAACGGACTGACGGACCAAGAGCGTATGGCGGTCAACCCGATCAGTTACACGCGCGTGACGACCAACCTGCAGACGATGTCGCTGCTGGAATCGCTGCGCCGCAATACGCTGAACATCTTCACGGAGCAGAAGCGGCTGGCCAGCGGCCTGCGGCTGCTGGCGCCCAGCGACGATCCGGCTCTGGCCGGCCAGGCGATTCGGCTCAGCGAGGTGCTGGAAAGCCAGGAGCAGATCCTCACGAACGTGCGAAACGCCGACGCCTTCCTCGCCGCCACGGACACCGGAATGAGCGACATCAGCGACCTGATCACCGAGGCCAGGACCATCGCCAGCAGCATGGTCGGCTCCGATCGGCAAGCCGACGAGCGGGCCTCGCAGGCCGAGATCGTCCGCTCGATCATCAACCAGCTCATGGCCGTCGGCAATCGGACCTACAACGGCATGTACCTCTTCGGCGGCCGGCAGACGCAGTCGGCGCCGTTCGTGGCGAGATACGGCGGCGTGACCTATGTCGGCGATACGAGCGATCTCACCGTCGATATCGGCGATCCGGCCGATACGGCCATCAACCTGTCCGGCGATGCGCTGTTCGGGATGACGACGGGCAAGCTGGCGGGGTACCGCAACCTGGAGCCGGCGGTCGAGCCGGGGACGCGGTTGCAGGACCTTAAGGGGGCCACGGCCCTCGGCGTTCGCCCCGGGCGGCTGGAGATCCGCGTGAACGGAGGCACGACGGCCTTCACGGCGGACCTGTCGGAGGCGGCCACCGTTGGCGACGTCGTGGACGGCATCAATGCCGCCTGGCGTGCGGCGGGCGGCTCCGGCGACCTGGCTTCGATCGCCGGTACGGGCCTTCGGCTCGACACCGCCGGCGGCGGCGACATCGAGGTGCGGGAGGTCGCCAACGGCACGGTGGCGTCGGACCTCGGGCTGCTGCGGGCCTCGGCGACCGGCGTGGTGGACGGCGACAGCCTTCGAGCCCGCGTCACCGGCACGACCTCGATCGCAGCGCTGGCCGGCGGCGCCGGCATCGACCTCAGCCGGCCGATCCTCATCACCAACGGCGAACAGTCGGCTGTCGTCGACCTGAGCCGCGCGACCACGGTTCAGGACGTTCTCAATGCGATCAACGCGGCGGAGGTCGGCGTTCAGGCGTGGATCAACCGAGACGCGACGGGCATCGATGTCGTCAACCGGGTCAGCGGGACCGCGATGCGCATCGTCGAGCAGGGCGGGTCGACGGCCGATGCCCTGGGCATTCTCACGCTGCACCGCGGCCGGCTCCTGGCGGACTTGAATCACGGGCGAGGGGTTTCGACCGCTCCGAACGGCGCCGACTTCCGAGTCATCAGCGCGGACGGCACGAGTTTCGAGGTCTCGCTTCGCGGCGCGACGACGGTGCAGGACGTGCTCGATCGGATCAACGGTGCGGCGGCCGCGGCCCGGGCCGCGGTTCGGGCGGACCTGAATCCTGCGGGTGCCGGCATCCGCATCGACGACTCGAGCGGCGGCGCGGGCACGCTCCGGATCGAGCGGCTGAACCTGTCGCCTGCGGTGGACGACCTCGGTCTGAACAAGAGCGCGGCGCCCGGTCA
>CAZTVU010000241.1:0-7309 GCA_964617025.1 uncultured Planctomycetales bacterium
GATGTTTTTTCTCCTTGGATCGAGGGTCCCCAGCGCCGCGCACGCTGCCCGCGGCCGCGGCGATCCCCGCAGTTATCCTACCGACACGACGGCCTCGTCATCTCTACTTCGCTTTCGGTCGGGAATCGTCGTCGCTGTCGTTAGCGTTGCGCGGCTCTTGCGAATTCCCCGAGGCCCCCTGCTCCGGCGCTTCCCGGAACGGGAATTCCGCGATGATATCGGTCGATGCCTCGCCCGGCCCGTGGAGGCCGCCACGGCGGGCCCTGGGTCTGCCGCCGGGACGCGGGCCACCGCCCTCGCCGGCGGACCATTCGGCCCGCTTCTTGGAGAGCCCGATCTTCCGCTCGGTGGGGTCGACTTTGAGGATCTTGACCTCGATTTCCTGGCCGATCTTGACCTCCTGATGCGGATCCTCGACCTTGTGATCGGCCAGCTCGCTGACGTGGAGCAAGCCTTCGAGGTCCTGTTCGAGCTCGACGAAGACCCCGAAATTGGTGATCTTGGTGACCTTTCCGCGGACGATCTGGCCAGGGATGTACTTGTCCGGCACGGCACGGAGCCACGGGTCCTCCGTGAGCTGTTTGAGGCCGAGGGCGACGCGCTGCTTCTCCTGGTCGACGGCGAGGACGACGCACCGCACGGTCTCGCCCTTCTTGAGCACCTCGGAGGGGTGGCCGATCTTCTTGGTCCAGCTCAGGTCGGACACGTGGAGAAGGCCGTCGATGCCCTCCTCGATCTCGATGAAGGCGCCGTAGTTGGCCAGGTTGCGGACCTTGCCCTCGACGATGGTGTTCGGCGGATACCGCTCGGCGACGCGCATCCAGGGATTCGTCTCGGTCTGCTTGATGCCGAGGCTGATTTCCTGCTTGTCCTTGTTGATTTCGAGGACGACGACCTCGATCTGATCGCCGAGGCTGAGGATTTCGGACGGGTGGTTGATGCGGCGCGTCCAGCTCATCTCGGAAATGTGCACCAGGCCCTCGACGCCCGGCTCGAGCTTGACGAACGCGCCGTAGTTCATGATGTTGACGACCTCGCCCTTCACACGGGAGCCGACGGGGTACTTCTCCTCGACGCGGTCCCACGGATTTTCGGCCTTCTGCTTGAGCCCGAGGGCGATCTTCTCCTTCTGGCGGTCCACGTTGAGGATCTTGACCTCGATCTGCTGATCGATCTTGAGCATGTCCGAGGGGTGGTTGATCCGGTCCCAGCTCATGTCGGTGATGTGCAGCAGGCCGTCGATCCCGCCGAGATCGACGAAGGCGCCGAAGTCGGCGATGTTCTTGACGATGCCGGTGCGGAGCTGGCCGGGCTCGATCTCGGCGAGCAGCTTCTCCTTGGCGGCGATCCGCTGCTCCTCGATGAGCCGGCGTCGCGAGATGACGATGTTGCGGCGCTCGGTGTCGATCTTGAGGATCTTGGCCTCGATCTCACGATCGATGAACTCATTGATGTCGCCGGGCCGGCGGATGTCCACCTGAGAGGCGGGCAGGAACACGGGCACGCCGATGTCGACGAGCAGGCCGCCCTTGATCTTGCGAAGGACGCGGCCCTTGACGATGTCGCCCTCGCGGCGCGTCTGCACGATCCGCTGCCAGTTCAGAATCCGGTCGGCCTTGCGCTTGCTGAGGATGACGGCGCCGGTCTCCGACTCCACCGTCTCCAGGAGCACCTCGACCTCGTCCCCGATGTCGATGCTGCTGGGATCGTCCCATTCGGAGGCGGGTAGGATTCCCTCGCTCTTGAGGCCGACGTCCACGACGACCTCGTTGCCGATCACGTTGACCACCTTGCCCTTGAGGATGCTGCCGGGCTGGAGGCTCTGCGCCATCTGCTGGGCCTGCTCGCCGATTCGACAGGGGTCCAGCTCGCCCCCGAACGCCGCCGCCAGTTCGCTCTCGAGGGCCGCTTCGTCAATGCTCAATGAGTTGATCAGATTCTGATTCACGATACCCAGATCCCGGGCACCCCGTCGGCCGGCGTCCGCACGTCCAAAGCGGTTTCCAGCAGGCAGGCTCCCGATTCGGAAAAAAGGCGTTTGCCGGTCGGGGCGCGGAACATTCCGTGCCGTACAGCCGACCGGTGGGAACCCATAAGTATAACGTGGTAGTTCCGGGGCGACAACCGGCGCTTCGGCGGGCGCCTGCCCCGCGACCGACGAGCGGGACATGTATCGCTTTCGGATACCGGATCACGGATTACGGATTGCACGCTCGTATTCGATACGTCCGCGCGGCGGAACGCGCCGACGCGTTGTAAAAGCCTCCCGGCTACCCATGGGCAGCCGCGTGGGGGCGGCCCCGGGCCGGTCGGCAGCCGGTCGCGTCCTCAGTACTCGCCGAGCGAGGGCCCCCGGAACCTTCTCACGGAGCGGGGGCGGGAGGGGAGTGGTGAGAGGCCAGCGCGGAGTCCCGGCACGCGGCCGGCTCGGACCGGCCCGGGCGCAGGTCGACGACCGTCTCGAGCATGGGGGAGGAGAAGAGGCCGATCTGTTCATTGCCGGCGACGACTGCCTCGTTGTCCATGTTGATCCGGCCGACGGCACAGCCGATGTACATCACCAGGCCGTTGTTGGGGAAGTCCCTGATGCGAATTCGCGGGGCCAGGGGGTGGCCGATGACGCGGAAGCAATGGTCGACCATCTCGGTGCAGTAGAAGCGGTCGTTGTCGGGGACGAATCGGTCGTCATACAGCACGCTTTCGGCGATCAGCTTGTCCGCTTCGGCGAGCACCTGCGGGACGAGGTACTGGTACTCGGGGCGAAGTCGGCGGACCACGACGTTGGTCGTCCCGTCGCGGTACCAGTCCGCCAGATATCGCCGCGAGATTCCAGCGGGGGTGACGTCGACCACGATGACGCCGTCCGGGGCCACCCGATAGACGATTGCGGCATGAGAGAGGTCGCTTTCCGTTGCGTCGGCGATGGTCCGGCTGAAATCCACCAGGCCGCCGGCCAGCAACGTGTTGCTCAGGCGAAAGAGGATGTCGCCCTCCTTCAGCTCCGGCTCCAGCAGGGGGACCTCGCGTTGGGCCCGCTCGCGCCACTTCTCGATGGCAGGCGGCACCGGAGTGATCTGGCAGCCCGCGGCAAGCAGAATTGACGCCAAGAGGAAACATCTCGTCATACGACCGGCCCACGGCGCCGCGGTCGCAAACGCCCGACCGTCGAGGCCGGGCGACCGGTCGATGGAAGAGGATTCCGCGATCGGGTGCCGGTTGCCCGCGATCCGTGCGGCGGGCTCGCCGTGTCCCCGGCCACGGCGCTGGGCGCCCGCCAAGGCACCCAGCCCTGCGGACCGCAAGCCCGGTCCGCGTGTGAATGACGCTGATCGTCGGCCGATAGCGCGGCCCGGTCGATTATTCATTGCGGTCCCGTCGTGCATCATGAGATTCTGGTCCGCTCTTGGCGGAGCTCCCGGTCTCTGCGTTCACGGCCGCCTCGAACCTGCGGCGCTGGCGAACGACCCATTTCCTGTAGCCTTCCGGATCGACCCAGGCTCGGATGCCCTCCGACGCGACCCGCGAGCGCTTGCCGTGAAAGTCGAAGTACTCCGTGTGCGGGGCAAGCCAGACATCCGGCCTGAGCATCTCCAACCGTTGCAGGGTGCGCCGATAGTCGTCGGCGATTCCGGGATACGACGGGTCCCTCACGAGACGGTACCCCGGATTGACGCCGCTGCCGTCGGGGAACACGACGGTATAGGCCTTTCCCGCCTCGACGACGCTCATCACCCACGTCGTCGCGCCCCGCGTGTGCCCGGGCGTCAGCCTGGCGGTCAGGGCGACGTCGCCAAGCCGGAGGGTGTCGCCATCCCGGAAGACGCGATCCGCCTTGACCGGCTCGAATCTGAATCCGGGCGATGCTCCATAGTGGAAGTCGAGTTTGCCGCCCGACTCGAGGAGATCCTTTTCGGAGTCGATGATCCAGACCTTGGCGCCGGAGAGCCTCTGGATGTAGGCATGTCCTCCGACATGATCGATGTGCGCGTGGCAGGCGAGGAGGATCCTGATCTCTTCCGGCCTGAACCCGAGCTTTCGGATCGAGGCCTCGATCATCGGTCCGGAGCCGTCCATTCCCGTGTTCATCAGGATGTGGCCGTCGGGGGTGGTGATCAGCCACGCACTCAGGCCCCAGGTCCCGACGAAATGGATCGGGCCGATCACCCTCATGGGCTCCGTGGGTTCCCTCCATTTCAGCAGCTTTGCGGTCGTCTCAAGCGACAGTCTGGAGAGGGTCAACCGCTCCGCCGAATTCTGCCCGCGAACGTGTGATGAAAACCCCGCGCCGAGCGTCAGCAAGATCAGCACAATCCCTCGGCGCACGGCTTCGGCCATTATCGTTTTCGTTTCGCCGGATGTGCCACGATCGGTTCCGCGGCGGCCCTGGGGCCGAGGTTCAACCTGCGTTTGGCGGACGGTGCGGTTCGTGCGATGCCTCGGCGATGTGGCTCCGACGCGCGTGCCGGCAAGCAGGACGGGCTGCGCGCGGCTGCCGTCATGTGGGCGTTCGTCTTTGATGCGGTAGAGGGCGATAAGGTAACCGGTCCTCGGGTCAGCATACGACGTTGGCAACTATCAGCCGTAACGGCGGCCGGCAATCGGAGGGCCGACGTCGGCTAACGAGTACACAAGGATAGTCACGTGCAAGACGAACGGCCACCCCGAATGGACAACGGCGACGCGTGGGTGGTCCTGGAAGGCTTCCGAAATCAGCCTTTGGCCGCAGCCAAAGGATGCGCGCGTTCCGCTCGCTGATTGCCTGGGAAGATTCTGCCCCGACTTCGACTCGGGCGGCGGTTGCCGCGCCCGTTCTGCACGACGCGGCCCGCGCGTTTTGGACTGCGGCGTCCACGATGCCGCTTTCCCCGGGGTGAGCGGGGACGTGCCGACATGCGGCAGACCGTCCGAGGGAGAGCGGTGGCGTTGCCACCGCAGTCCACAGGCGCCGACGGACGTCGGATCGCGCAAGGCGGATATGTGGAAACGCCGGAACGCGGCCGAATCGCCTTGGGCAAAACCTGCCGGGAGAACGGGAAATCGCGGGATATCATCGAAGAGGACAGCCGTTTCCGCACCGAGAGGCGGCCGCATGTGGAGATGCCTTGGCCGGTGGGGGCGTCAGCCTGCGTCGAATCGTTCGACGGCGGCGATGGCCGCGCGGATGTAGCCGAGGGCGTAGGCTGAGCCGGCGTGCCACGGGGCGGCGCAGTTCATCTGCGGGGTGTGGTCGGGGATGAGGACGCCGTCGTAGCGGTTCCTGTGGAGGATTTGCAGGACACGGAGCATGTCGATGTCCCCCTCGTCGAGAAAGACCTCGCGGTAGCAGGGCACCTTGCCCCGGACGTTGCGAAAGTGGATGTAGGCGATCCTGCCCTGGCGACTGTACTCGTCGATGGCGTCGTAGACGCTCCCCTCGGTCATCTCCTGGATGGTGCCCATGCAGAACTCGAGGGCGTTGGCGGGGCTGGGGCTGATGTCGAGCAGGCGGCGGTAGTGGTGGGGCTGGTAAATCAAGCGGGGCGTGCCCCGGAGGGTCGGCATGGGCGGGTCGTCCGGGTGGGCCGCCAGGCGGACGCCTGCGGCCTCGGCCACCGGGAGAACTTCCCGGAGAAACGCCTCGCATCGCCGCCAGAGTTCGTCGGACGTTGTCGCGGGCAGGAAACCGGGCGGGGCGTTCGGGTCATAGGTCATGTTCCAGACCTGGCCGTTGGGGATCGGCGTCTCGACCGGGGCTCCTTCGCCGCCGAAGCCGACGCACTCGGCATTGCCGCGGGCGAACGGACCGACGTGGTGCCCCCACACACCGGCCAGGCTGAAGTCGTAACCGATGATCGGGATGCCGGCCCTGCCCACATCGCCTATGAAGTTCTTGAGGCCCTCGATCTGCTCCTTCCGTTTCGGGCCGTCGAGCAGCACGTCGTGCCAGTGCGTGACGTCGAAGTTCTCGATTGCCTCGAGCACCAGCCCCTCGGCGTTGATCGCGGCCTTGAGGTCGCGCAGCTCGTCATATGTCCACAGGCCCCGGTCACCGGTTCGGGATCTCGGCCAGACGTAGCCGTCGCCCCCGGCCTTGAGCAACTTGGGGAACTGCGACTGGTAGTCGATGAGGTGCGCGACGATGTGCGTCGCCCCGGCCTGGCGAGCGAAGCGGAAGTTGTCCGTGGTGAGAAGATGGCAGTAGAGGCCCAGTCCGACCTTCATGCGGAGTAACTCCGGCAGACGGCGAGGGACCGGTTCGCTATGAGCGCTCGGTGCCCGGGCCTCGCCGCATTGCACATGGATCGCGGTCAAGGACGCCGTTTCGGTCGAAATGGTAGTTTCAGCGACGGCGGCCGGCAAGGCGGGTTGGGGCGAGGGTTTGGGGTGTGGGGTTTGGGGATTGGGTCGCGTTGCTCGATCGCAACCCCGAGCTTGTGCTCGGAGTTCGGGCGGACTTGTCCGGCTGGGAAGACGGGCCTTGCGCAGGGCGTTGCCAAGGTGCGGGGATTGTCGTATACATACGCGACTTTCCTTTTTCCGTGAGGAGTCGCATGAGGCTTGTGATCTTCGAGGATGATCAGGTTGACCGCTTTTTCCCCCTGGCCTACGTCCGGGGCGTGTTTGAGCTGAAGACGGGGGCCACGACGCTGGCCGCCAAGATCGAGCGGGCGGCGGGCTGCAAGGCGGATGCCCTGCTCGTTCGGGAATACGTGGCGGCCGTGGTCGGGGCACGGAACGCCGGCGTCGCGGTCAACGACCTGTCGAAATGCACGGGCGAGGTGCTCTTCGTCAACGCCCGGGTGTGCGGGACGCACTGGAAGGTGCCTGCCCAGGCCGGCGCGGCGTGGAAGGGCGATCAACTGGCGGTCTGGCGGACGACCGATCCTGTCACGGGGATCCAGGACTACGCGGGGCTCGTCGCGGCCGCCCGAAAGGCCCCGCGGAGCGAGTTCGGCGACGAGTGGTTCGATTACATCTGGGACGTCATGCTGACGAACCCGGAGCACATCAAGGCGGATTTCCAGGCCGCCGGCAGGAGCGGGATCGAAGGGACGATGCACGAGCGTGCGGTGATCTTCGGGCCGAAGGACCAGGTGTTCATCGGCAAGGGAGCGGAGATCCACCCGTTCGTGTGCATCGACACGCGGAACGGCCCGGTGACGCTGGAGGAGGGGGTGGAGGTGCACCCGTTCACGCGGATCGAGGGGCCCTGTTACGTGGGGCCGAAGTCGATCCTGCTGGGGGCGAAGGTGCGCGAGGGGTGCAGCATCGGTCCGATGTGCCGGATCGGCGGCGAGGTCGAGGAGAGCATCGTCCACGGGTACTCGAA